>NZ_JBQCEE010000433.1:0-15936 GCF_051960575.1 Jatrophihabitans sp. | reverse complement strand
GCGGGCCCCCCCCGCCTTGGCTATGGGGGGCGGGGGCGCCCCCCCCCGGGCGCCCCTGCCAACCCCCCCCCCCCGCCCCCGGGGGTCCCCCCCCCCGGGGGCTCCCCGCGGTTCCATCTCCGGGGCGACGCGGCCGACCCCTCCGTCGCGACAGGGTGATGGCCATGACCACGACCGACTACATCACCGACATCGCCCTGATCCTGATCATCTTCCGGCAGGTGCGCGCCCGCGAGCTGACCGCCCGCAGCGCCCTGCTGCCGCTCGTCATCGTCGCCTGGGCCGGCCAGCACTACCTGCACGGCTTCCCGACCGCGGGCAACGACCTGTCGCTCATCGCCCTCTTCGCTGCGATCGGCGCGGGGCTGGGTGTCTGGAGCGGCGCGGCGACCCGCATCTGGCGGCGGGCCGACGGCGCCGTGCTCAGCCGTGTGGGGGTCGCCGGTGTGTTCACCTGGATCGCCGGCATGGGTTTCCGGTTCGCCTTCGCGCTGTGGGCGAGCACCGCATCCGGTGCGGACGCGTTGGCGCACTTCTCCCGACACCACGACATCACGACCGGACAGGCGTGGACGACGGCGCTCGTCCTCATGGCCTTCGCCGAGGTGCTGGCCCGGCTTGCGATCGTGCAGTGGCGTCGCGTGCACCTCGACGCGCTGCCGCAGGGCGACCTCGCCGCCGTCTGACGTCGTAGCCTCGCCACCGTGTCGACGACCGTCGAGGGACCTCAGCGCGGACGCGGACTGCGCAACCTGATGGAGGTGCTCGGCTGGGCCTGTGCCGCCATCGTGCTGGTGGACGCGGCGACCGGCGCCGTACCGCAGCGCACGAGCCGCGCAGAGGTCGTCGCGATCGGCGTCGTGGCGGTGGTCGCCTGGCTGGTGTCGCTCGTCGACCGGGCGCGCGACCAGCGGGTGATCGCCGCTGCCGTCGCCGTGACCGGGCTGCTCGGCTCGTGGGTGCAGTGGATCGCGCCGTCCGGCCCGGGCGTGCTGCTGGCGTTCATGGCGATGGCGTGCGCGGGCCTGCGGCTGGCGCGGCGAGCGGCGGTGGCCGTCGGCGTGCCGGTGATCGTCGCCGCCGGTGTCGCCCAGGCCCACACGTCCAGCCATCCCTGGAGCGCGGCGCTCAGTCTCGCCGCCGGCGCCGGGTTCCTGTTCCTGGCCTCGGCGTACGCGGGGCTCAGCCGCGACGCCTCGACGCGTGCCGAGGCACTGCTGCAGCAGGAGGCCGCGACGCGCGCCGCCCGTGAGGAGGCCGCCGTGCTGGCCGAGCGGTCACGGCTCGCCCGCGAGCTGCACGACGTGCTCGCCCACAGCCTCGCCGGCCTGGCCGTGCAGCTCGAGGGGGCGCGGCTGCTCGCCGGCCACACGGCGGCCGACCCGCGCCTGGTCGACCAGCTCGCGCTCGCCCAGCGACTCGCCCGCGACGGCCTCGCCGGCGCCAAGCGCGCGGTGTCGACGCTGCGCGGCGAACCGCTGCCCGGGCCCGACGACGTGCCGGCGCTGGTGGAACAGGCCCGGCTCACCGGCCACCCCGCGAGGTTGACGACGACCGGCGCGCCGTGTGCGCTGCCCGCGGAGCTCGGCCTCGCCGTCTACCGCACGGTGCAGGAGGGGATCACGAACGCCACCAAGTACGCCGGGGCCGACGCCCCGATCGACGTCCGGGTCGACTGGTCGGACGACGAGGTGGTCGTGATGGTCACGAATGGCGCGGGCCACGCGGTGCCGGGCGGCCAGACCCCCCGGGGGGAAAGGCAGGCCGGACAATACAAACGGGCGCGGCTGGCCGGCGGCCGGGTCGACGCAGGGCCGGACGATGCCGGCTGGACGGTGCGGCTCGCCCTGCCGCTGCACGGCGCGGGGACGGCATGAGCGACATCAGGGTGCTCGTCGTCGACGACCAGAAGGTCGTGCGCGACGGCCTCGCCCTGCTGCTCGGCCTGCTCGACGGCATCGAGGTCGTCGGCACCGCGGGCGACGGTGCGGCCGCGCTGGACCTCGTGGCGTCGCTCGACCCTGACATCGTGCTGATGGACCTGCACATGCCCGGTGTCGACGGCGTCGAGGCCACCCGCCGCCTGACGGCGCAGGGCTGTCGCGCCCGCGTCGTCGTGCTGACGACGTGGTCGGACGACGCCTCGGTGTTCGGCGCGCTGCAGGCCGGCGCGCGCGGCTTCCTCACCAAGGACGCGGGCGCCGAGGAGATCAGCACGGCGATCCGCACGGTCGCCGCGGGGGAGGCACAGCTCGACCCGTCGGTGCAGCGCCGGCTGCTCGAGTCGCTCGCGTCCGGACGGGTCTCCACAGCTGTCGAGACGCCCGCCGACGGCCTGACCGCCCGCGAGGACGAGGTGCTGCGCGAGATCGCACAGGGCCGCTCGAACGGCGAGATCGCCGCGGCGCTGTTCGTCTCCGAGGCGACGGTGAAGACGCACGTCAACCACCTGCTGGCCAAGACCGGCTGTCGCGACCGGGCGGCGCTGGTGGCCTACGCGTTCCGCACCGGCCGCGCCTGACTCACGCAGGGGCGACCTCGACCGGGATGCCCGAGAAGGCGGCATTGCCGCTCGGCACGTCGAGGAAGCGGTCGTCGGCGAGCAGGTTGACGTTCACGCCCGCGTGCGCCGTGGCGACCGCTGCGCGGACGCCGTCGAGGTCGTGCCCCCAGCCGTGCGGCACGCTGACGACGCCGGCCATCACCGAGTCGGTGACCTCGACCGGCACGCGGATCTCGCCGGTGCGCGAGCGCACCATCGCGTCGGCGCCGTCGGCGAGGCCGAGTCGCGCGGCGTCGTCCGGGTGCACCTGCGCGGTGCAGCGGTTCGAGCCGCGCACGAGCGAGGCGACGTTGTGCATCCACGAGTTGTTCGAGTTGAGCTGCCGCCGCCCGATCAGCACCATGTCCGGACGCGGCACCTCGAGCGAGCGCAGCAGCCGCGGCACGTCGGCGACGAGGGGCTCCGGGACGAGGTCGATGCGGCCGGACGCCGTCGAGAGCACGCCGGGCAGCCGCGACTGCAGCGGGCCGAGGTCGATGCCGTGCGGCGCCGCCTCGAGCTCGGCGAGGGTGAGGTCGTACGGGCCGCTGCGCAGCAGCAGGTCCACGATCCGCTCGGGCCCGACCCGGTCGCCGGCGTCCTCGAGGGAGAGCCCGGCCCGGCGGGCGACCTCGCCGGCCACGAAGGCATCGAGCGCGGCGATGTCGGCGTCCGGTCCCTGCCCGCTCAGCACGCCGACCAGCCGCAGGATCGTCTGCCACTCCTGCGGCACGTCCGTGTCGAGCAGCGGCGGCGTCCAGTTCGCGACGTTGCGCACCGACAGCTGGTAGAAGGTCAGGTCGAAGTGGCCGCGGGCGAACGGCACCGGGCCGGGCAGGATCACGTCGGCGTGCCGCGTCGTCTCGTTGAGGTACACGTCGAGCGAGACCATGAACTCGAGGTCGGCCAACGCCTCGTCGAGGCGCGCCGCGTGGGGCGTCGACACCACCGGGTTGCCGCTGACGGTGATGAGCGCGCGCACCTGCCCGTCGCCCGGCGTGAGGATCTCGTCGGCCAGGCCGGCCACCGGGAACTCGCCCATGATCTCCGGACGCCCGTGCAGCCGGCTCGTCCACCGGCCGTGCCGGAACGCGCGTTTCGGTCCCGGCGCCGCGTTCGACTGGCCGGCCGCGGCGAGCGGGAACATCGTGCCGCCCGCCCGGTCGAGGTTGCCGGTGAGGATCGAGACGACGTCGACCAGCCAGGACGCGAGGGTGCCGAACTCCTGCGTCGTGGTGCCGATGCGGCCGTAGACGGCGGCCGAGTCGGCGGCGGCGAGCTCGCGCGCGATGCGACGGATGGTGTCGACGGCGATCCCGGTCGCCGGTGCGACGACCTCCGGCGGGAAGTCCTTCGCGAGCTGCCGCACCTCGTCGACGCCGTCGACCAGACCATCGAGATGCGCGAGGTCGACCAGCCCCTCGTCGAAGAGCACGTCGACCAGCGCGAACAGCAGCAGCGCGTCGGTGCCCGGACGGATGGCGAGGTGCTCGTCGGCGACCTCGGCGGTGCGTGAGCGGCGCGGGTCGACCACGACGACCTTGCCGCCGCGCTGCCTGATCGCGCGCAGCCGCCCGCGCACGTCGGGCGCCGTCATCAGGCTGCCGTTCGAGACCAGCGGGTTCGCGCCGAGCACGAGCAGGTACTGGGTGCGGTCGAGGTCGGGGATCGGGATGGTGAGCGGGTCACCGTAGAGGTAGCCGCTGGTCAGGTGCTTCGGCATCTGGTCGACGGTGCTCGCCGAGTACACCTGCTTGGTGCCCATCGCCTTGATGAGCACGCGGTTGTAGAGCAGGGCGGACAGGTTGTGCGCGCCGGGGTTGCCCAGGTAGATGCCGAGCGACTCGCGTCCGTGCCGCTCGATGACGCCGTTGAGCCCGGCGTCGATGGCGGCGAACGCCTCGTCCCAGCTCACCGGCACGTGCACGCCGTCGCGCCTCAACATCGGTTGCGTCAGCCGGTCGGGGTCGTCGTGCAGCGCACCGATCGACGCGCCCTTCGGGCAGATGTAGCCGTGCGAGAAGACGTCGTCGGCGTCGCCGCGCACGTCGGTGATGCGTCCGTCGGCGAGGCCCACCTGCAACCCGCAGGTGGCCTCGCAGAGCGGACAGGTGGCGAACGCGGTCTGCGGTGTCGGCATGCACCGACTATGGCAGGGCGGGGATCGGTCCGGCGAGGGCCGATCCCCGCGGGCATCAGCGACGTTCGGCCGTCACCAACAGGTACTCCCAGGCGAAGTCGGCGGTGCCCGCGCCGAAGCGCTCGGCGACCGCGAGCAGGTCGCGATCGAGCGCCGCCGTGCGCTCGGGGTCGTCGGCGACGTTGCGGTACGCCGCGATGGTCGGGCCGTAGTGACGCGCGAAGAAGTCACGGAAGCCCGCCGCGTCGGCGAAGGTCGTCACGCCGAGCAGGTGCCGCTCGGCCCGGAGGTCGGTGACGGCGTCCCCGAACAGCGACCGCACGTGCGCCTCGTCGCCCCAGCGCGGGCCGGGCGTCGCGCCGGACGGGGGTGCTGCGGCGTAGGGCTTGAGCGTCGCGAAGAGCTGACCGATGAACCCCTCCGGCGTCCAGTTGGCCAGCGCGATGCGGCCGCCGGGCCGCACGACGCGCACGAGCTCGTCGGCGACGGGCTGGTGGAAGGGCGCGAACATCACGCCGACGCAGGACATGGCGACGTCGAACTCGCCGTCGCCGTAGGGCAGGTGCT
Source organism: Jatrophihabitans sp. (assembly GCF_051960575.1). Lineage (GTDB taxonomy): Bacteria > Actinomycetota > Actinomycetes > Mycobacteriales > Jatrophihabitantaceae > JBQCEE01. Next base: position 10,687 of record NZ_JBQCEE010000433.1, on the reverse strand, counting down.
CGGCGTCCGCCTCGTCCCACCGGATGTCGAGACCCTGTTCGGCCGCCCGGAGGCGACCGGTCTCGAGCAGTTCGGGCGTCAGGTCGGACGCGACGACGGTGGCGCCGGCCGCGGCTGCGGGCAGTGACGCGTTGCCGGAACCCGCTGCCACGTCGAGGATGCGGACGCCGGGTGCGGCCCCCGCGGCGGTGGCGAGGACGGTGCCGAGCTCGGCGATGACGCCGGTCGCCACCGCGTCGTAGTCGCCGAGCGCCCACATGGCGCGGGCGCGCTGCTTGATCGGATCGAGGACGGGTGTGTCGGTCATTCGGTGCTCCAGGTCATCGGTGGCCGGCCGGCTGCCGGTCGTCGGCGACGCTAGGAATGCGGGGGCGGGCGCCGCGTCGGTGCCGGCGCGTAGATCGACGAGGCCGCCCCGCCGTGCGCGTAGTCGCCGGTGGCGGCGTCCTCGGCAGGATGGTCAGCCGCGCAGCAGCATCGCCACGGCGGCGGCCCGCGCCGTGCGGCCGTCCAGGCCGAGCTTGGCGTACACGTTCTGCAGGTGCCGCTCGACGGTGCGCACGCTCAGCACGAGCTCCGCCGCGATGGTCTCGTTGTCGGCACCGCGCGCGGCCGCCGACAGCACGTCGCGTTCGCGCGGTGTCAGCACCGCCGTGAGATCCGGCGCGGGGGACGCGGGCGCGGCGTCGGCCGCCAGGAACTGCCCGACCTCCTCGACGAACTGCTGCCACGCCGGTTCGTCGGCCAACAGGATGTGGTTGTCGCTGTCGAGCGGCACGAGTCTGGCTCCCGGGATCGAGCCGGCCAGGTGGCGTCCGAGGCGGAACTCGTTCATGCGGTCGCGCAGGGCGTGCAGCACGAGCGTCGGCACGCGGAGGTCGGGCAGCAGGGCGGTCGCCGAGGCCTGCATCCGTTGCCGTCGCGACTCGTACGCGGTGCTCGCCGAGACCGAGAACCGCATCAGCTCGTCGAGCCAGGTCTTCTGCTCCTCGGTCGCGCTCGGGATCATCAGGCTGGTGAAGACGCGGCGGAAGGTGGACTCGGGCCGGGCCCACCCGGACCGGATCAGCTGCTCGAAGGTCTGCTCGAGCTCGAGGTCCTGCGGCGTCGCGTCGAGCCGCGGGTCGGCGTAGCCGTCGTAGAAGAGCAGCCGCGTCACCCGGTCCGGATGCCGCGCGGCGTAATGGATCGCGACCGGCCCGCCCTGCGCCATCGCCATGAGCGCGAAGCGTTCGAAGCCGGCGGCGTCGGCGACCGCCTCCAGGTCGCCGAGGCGGGCGGACAGCGAGTGGTCGGTGACGTCCCAGTCGGACAGGCCGTGCCCGCGCTCGTCGAAGCGGATCACCGTCGCGATGCGTCCGAGATCGACGAGGAAGTGCCGCCACACGGGCGACTCCCAGTCGAACTGCAGATGACTGAGCCAGCAGGTCGAGACGAGCAGCGGTGGACCGGAGCCGTGCACGGCGTAGGCGATGCGGACGCCGTCAGGTGCTCGGCAGAACCGCACCTCCTGGCTGCTCGGCGCCGCCACTCGCCCGCGGGTCATGGGCATGGATCGTAGTCGCGGGCGTCGTCCGCCGCGGTGGTCGTGACGGTGCGCGCCCGGGCCTACTGATCTCGCTCGAAGAGTACGAAGAGATGAGGGCTGAGAGGACTCTTCGCCAGCCAAGGAACGCTCGACATGTTCAGCAGGGTCCTGCTCACCATTTCGCCGGGCCGGCCGAACACTCTGCGCACCCGCTCCAAGGCGTAATAGCCCTCGGCGCTCTCGAACGACGCCAGCTTGAAACCGTTCGGCGCGAACAGCGCTTCGAGGTCCGACGCGGATACCGTGAAGCCCTCGAACGGCGAGTGCAGCCGGAAGCCGTGTCGACCGCGCCGATCCTGTGCATGTTCGTCGGCAGGGAAAAGTCGATTCGGGGTGGCGATGAACACGTACCGCGCGCTGACCCGGCACAACTCGGCAACGAATTCGGCGCGCTGCTGCCGCACATCGGAGGCCAGCTCCCGCGCCCGAAACCTCGCGCCGACGTGCTCGATCACCTCAAGGGAGTAGACCAGGTCGAAGAGTCGATCTTCGTGCGGCAGGTGTCCGCCATCGGTGGAGGCCAGATAGGAGTACTGGTCGGTGATGACGGGCCGCAAGGCGGGATCGACGCCGAACGCCTCGTAGCCCAGGTCACGTAGCCAGATCGGAAAGGCCGCACTACCGCACCCGACCTCGAGCACGCGGTGTGCGTCCAGACGCTCGAGGAGCGGCAGCAGGAACTGGTCGAGCTTCCGCTTTGACTTCGCGAGCTCGTGGTCGCTGGCGTAGAAGCTCCAGTGCGAGTCGTCCTGGCTGAGCCGGGGGACGGCGACCCGGGCGTCGGCGCTTCGATCGGTATCCGGCCGGTGGTGTTCTGATCCCCGCATGCAGGCACCCTATGAACGCACCTTCGTTGAGACCATGGCACAAAGCCCCGTCCTGGCGGGGTTCGCGCCACTTCCGAGTGGCGCCCCCGGCAGGGATCGAACCTGCGACCAACCGCTTAGAAGATGGCCACGTCGGTCCTTTGTGCTGACACCTGATTTCTCGGGGTTCCGAAGGCTACGCTCGCTCCCTAACTCGCACAGTTAGCGTGTTGCTGCCCGGACCGCCCGAAGGACCGCTGGCGGATCCGCCAGCGCGTCTCACTGCGACACCTGCGGGAGATGAAACCAGCTCGCCCGGGCAGCGATTGCCCGCATGGCGCCTTTGCCCCTGGTGACCCCGTTGATATCGAACATCACCGCGTGCCAGGGCGCGTTCAGTCGTGGATCAAGCATGACACCTTGAGGGACGTCGGCCGGCGGGTTGCCAAGGGTTCGCAGGCGACGAAGCCCTGATGTCGGTCCAATATCTGCGATGGCCGACCCGGGCGGAAACTCCCGCAGGATGTCATCGATGGTGCCGCCCTGCGCCTCCCATATCGGCTTGGAGATCACGGAGGCACACCGCCCTGCAAGCCCGAACTTGTGGGCGATCTCAAGGGATTGATCTTGGAAGGCGTTGCTTTGAAACGACCGGTCGGCGGGCAGGTAGATCGGCTGGACAACCCGAAGGAGGACGTCCGCGTCAGACACTCCGGCCGGGTCGTCTACGAGAGGACGAAGTTCCGCCGGCTCGCCCATTGATCAGTTCGCCCCGTGGGCAAGCCTCCAAGCCCACTTCTCGATCCCGTCCGGAAGGTCGCCGAGCGGCCCGTCCCATTCCGCTCCGTCCCGATTTAGGGCGTAAGCCGTGCCGACGCCGCCCGCGTCAAACTCGATGTGAAGCTCGACGCGCGGGGTCCGGAACTCGGCGCTTACACCTCCGGCCTCCACTGGGCTCACGAAGGGTGCCGGTGTTCCGGACCAGATCGAGTCCTGCAGGAGGTTCAACAGCGCGCCGACCGAGTCAGGGTGCAGCGCGATGTCGGACGCGAGGAGCAGCTCGAGGACCCGTTCGTTGACTTGGGGCAGCCACCCGGGCGGAGCGTCGACGACCGGCCGCATGTCAGTACGCCGCAAGTCGCGGGCCGAGACCGAGCTGCCAGCGCTCGCGGGCACCGCCTGGCGGCGAATCCTCAAGCCGGAGACCGCGGCCCACGCGGACGCGCCTTGGTCAGCGACGCTTGTCATTCCTGCCCCCAGGCCTGGCGAATTTGATCAGTGGTCAATTGGACAAATGTTTGAACGATCAGACGCCGCCCTCTGTCGAGAAAAGTGACCAGATCGCCGTCTGGTTGGGGCGCGCCGCGCACCGTCAGTTCTAATACGATGATCGGCGTAGGCTCCGGGCCGGGGCCAGCGAACGCGGCCGACACGGAGACGTGAAGGCGGGCCTCCGGTAGATCGCCCTCCCCGGGGATGATCGCCTGTGACCGCAGGCCGAACTGCTCCAGCGCCACAGAATCGTGAACTGCGAGGCGGAGTCCCGAGAAGATGTTCGCGGCGTCAGAATGGCTTGACCAGATGCCCTCTATTGGAGCGATGTGGTTGATGTAGGTCACCTCGCACTGGAGGGGATGCATCCCTGCCTGGTGTTCATGGAGCCAAGTTGCAAGTGTCTGCCAGTGCTGGGCGAACGCGACGCGTCGAGCGGTCCACCTGTCGTACTCCGCTCCTGCGGCGCCGCCGGGGGTGGCGTTCTTCCGCCAGTTGGCGGCGAACCAATCCTGCTGAACCTGGAGCAGCTCATTGCCGCTCGGCGAGATCATCCACAGTCGCGGGAAGTTAGACGCCGGCTGGAGGGCGCCGAAGCTGAAGTTGAAGATGTCGGCCGCCATCGGCGACCTGCCGAACACCTCGACCGGGGCCGCGTAGGCCGGCTGAACCTCGAGTGTCGGGAACGAGGACTGCCACGTCGATTCCCACAGCGTCCCGAGCTTCACGTACGCCAAAGGTGGCATCGGCGCGAACCGGACAGACGTCACGACCTCAACGACCGGCGGGTCGGTGAAGGAAGCGATCTGGTCCACGCGTTGATCCATCTCCCGAAGAGTAGGGCCTGACGCTGAGCAGCGGCTGCATTCCCGTATAAATCGGCGAGGGACGGCGGGACCTGACACCGCTCGCAACGGGATGCTGGCATGCGCTGCGGCCACGCAGCCTCAGAGCGTGACAAGGGCACAGCAGGCCGCGCCGTTCAGAGTCGCCAAGATGTTGTAGCGCAGGGTGAGTGAAGTGCGGTCGTCGGAGTAAACCTTGACGTCTCGGGAGGGGAGCAGACCCAGCCGCCCAGTCATGCCCACCTCGTAGCACTCGAGGTTGTCGTACCTGCCCCTGCTTGCGGCAGACGGGTTCTGGCTGCCCGGAACACGTCGAGCAGGGCTGGGATGGCACCGCGCTGCACGACCACGGGCTTCACCGGGGCATCACCGACGGCGAGCACAGCGGGCGCCAGCGCTAACCGCTGCTTGGTACCGGGCGAGCGGCGTCGCTGGAGCATCACAACTGAGTCGAACGCCTCCGGGCGGTCGCGTTGATCTCTCGGGCAGCGCTCCAGTCGTCGGAGGCGATAGCTCGGAGCTGCTCGACGTACTCCGCCTCCGTACCGGCGACAACAAGCACCTCTCCGTCCGTTCGGTCTTCGGGCACAGGACGGTCAAGGCCCTGCAACTTCATCCGGAGTCCGGCCGCCTTCAGCACCATGTGCGCAGCGACGACGTCACCTTGCAGGGCCTGCGGCCAGTAGGCGGCATGAAGGTCCTCGAGACGGTCCAGCTCCGTCCTGAAGGCCAGTCGGCGTTGTTCGGCGCCTTCCTCAAGAGCCGCCCTCTGCAGGTAAGCGGTGACCGCCATCTGTGCGATCCGGGCGTTCGCGTAACCCGTCGAGCGCGCTGCTTCGTCCCAGGACCGGCCGGCAACGCGCAGCCTGTGAGCTTCGAGGGCAGGGTCGAATGGGGCCGGTGCCGGCTGCGAGTCGTCGTCACTGGTCGTGGGCTTCGGCGAAGCCTGCCGCCTGCGAGCTCCAGTCACGTTGGGGTCCAGTTGTGCTGGTCGTCGCGCATGGCGCGATCAGCCACGAGCCGTGCGAGCAGTTCACGCGAGAGCGCGATAAGCATCCCTGCTTCTTCTGTGAGCCCCCGAGCTGCGAGGACTACTGCACGCCGACGAAGGTAAGCGGCCCGGCTGTAGCAGCGCCGCCGCGCCCGCAGCTCATCGCTGGTCCAGCGGCGCGCTGCTCCGCTCCGTGTCCTCGTCGCGAGCGCTTCGTGGAGCGACCCGACCCGCGCGAGGTCGTAGACCGCGAACTCGCGGGGGCCAATCTGGAGCGTCATCGCCGGCCCGTATGAGTCGGGGTCGCTTAGGGCCATGCGCCGGAGGGTCGAGGCCGACGTTGTCAGCGCCTCGGCCACCTCGCTTCGCAGAAAGAAGTCGCCCGGGAGCGCCCTCACCCTTGCGACCGTCGCGTTCGTCATGCGCTGCTGAGCCACCTCGACCTCCAGGGCCGACGTTAGGGGGCTGGTCCATATGTCATGGGCGTGCCGGTCTCCCCGGTCACCGCAGGAGGACACCTGAGTGTGCTGTAGACGGCCGTGGTGCGCTGGTTGCGGAGTTCCGGTCGGGCGTCAGTTGGCTGACGACATCTTCGCGGGTGCACGTCATCGCGGGTCAGTGTTCTTTCGCACCAGGAGGCGAAGCTTGTCGTCGGCCTGCTCAGCACCGACAACGCGCCAATTGGCGTCGGCCATGATCATTCGAGGTACGCCGTTGGGCGCGAGGTCGTCGGTGATCGTGAATGCGAGTCCGAGGGCGGTCAGCATCCGCTTGGCTTCGGCGAGGTTACGTCCGGCGAGTGCCGGCATGTCGTCCACATTCACGCTGATGCTGCCCTCGACGAGTTCGGACAGCATGCCGAGTGCCGACGTGAACAGCCGGTTGCGGCGTGGGTCCGCCGCCATCGCTGCTGCCCCGAAATCGAGTGAGCGGAGCTCAGCGAGGATCCCGTCCCGAATTGCGCGAACTCTCGCGTCTCGGTCGGTTCCGTCCACCGCGAAGCGGCACGCCATGACGACCCGAGCGAGCGTCGCCGTTTCAAAGGCGTCAGTTTCGGACGCTGACTCGGACTCCTGCGCCTCGTCGCCGCTCAGCTTCCCGAGGCCGTAGCTGGCGGCGTAGCCGGCGACCGGGTGCACCATCGTCAGCATCTCAGCGATGGGTCGCGCCTTGCGGGCGGCGGAACGGACCTGGTCTGTGCTGGACCCGGCGCCGGACAGTGCTGCCACCGTGGAAGCGAACTCGCTCTGAATGCTGGCGGAGCAGGTCTCGACATCCAGCACGTCGAGGACCGCATCCATGCGGCGCAGAGCGACCGGAGCTTCGAGGTCGTTGTCGGACACCGGGGACGACGTGCACAACTCGATGCTCGCGATGAGCCGCTGAGGCGCAGTCAGATGCCGGGCGACGTCGGATAGGAGACGCTGCCAGCCCTGTGTCCGTTCGGCCAAGGACGTGATGAAGTCATCGACGTCGCGCTCTGCGACGGAAGCCTTGTCAAGTACCTCGTCGAACGGCGTCAGGTCACGACTCAGGCGTCGGCGGCTTACACCGGCCGGCGCCGCCGCGACCACAACATGCGCGAGCGCGGCCAACGCGAGCTCGCCTTCTCCCCTGGGCACGCGGTGCCCGAAGGCGCAGGGGTAGGCGTCTTGTTCGTTCACTTGCTCAGTTGCCTCACTGCCGTGTCGACGCCGAACCCGTCGGCATGCGGAAAATCGGGATGACCCGTTGACCGATCATCTTCGATGGCGGGGGCGGTGCGCCTGGGCCAGTCGATGCGATTGGTCAGGGTCGGACGTACCAGAAGATGCTGCGCGTGTGCACACGATGGCCCCGCTTATTCATCGCGTGCAGTGCGTCGTGCACGCAGGGGTACTGCACCGCGCGGAGCCGCTGGGCGACTCCCCAGTCCTTCAGGCCAGGCTCGCCTGCGGACCAGCCGCCGCTGTCGATCAGATTCTCGATCTCCCGGATCGTGTCCTCGACGGAGAGCCAACGCACCTGCGGCAGCTCGCTGCCGGGGCGCATGTACGAGTCGGACGCCGCGGGGTCCTCGAGAAGGACGCCGTCGCGACCGAGCTGGACGGATACGCGGTTCCACTTGCTTCTTAGCTGAGGGCGGGTCATTACCTCGCCCCATCGACGTTCGAGTTCGTCGAGATAGGCGGACCAGGTGAGCCGCGCCCCGTCGGCGTAGAGCCCTAACACGAATGCCCGAACCTCGTCGTCGTCGACGGGTAGACGGCCGCTGTCGGCCCTCTTGCGAGGTTGCTCTTCGGCCCCGCCTTTGCAGTGGCCGCACCAGGCCGCAGGCATGGTGTCGTCCAGGGGGCACATCGGCTCGGCGTTCAAGGGGTCACCGTCGTCGCCATGCCCACATGATCTACCGACAGTCGGGGCGGTTTACTCAGGGCTCCCAGCCCGGAGTCCGACCGGACGAGCTGCGTCGAGCGACGAGGCGTCACTTCGCGCCCTGATCGAAGAGCCATCGTTCGATCAGGTCGGCTCGGACGTGAACGCCGCCAGCCTCGAGTTGTTCGTGCCATCTTTCGATGAGCTCGAGGTATCGGCCGTAGGTCGTAGATGGCCAGCCGCCGCGTGCGTGCATCGAAGTCCAGCCTGCTGCAATGAGGCTCCTCGCGACCCGCGCGTCGAGGATGAGGGAGAGAGGGTGCAGGTCTGCTCCGGCTGCGAAGTACAGGTACTTGGTGAAGAAGGCGGGTCCGAGGCCCCGGATCCGCGGCCGGCCGTCCGGCGCCAAGAAGTTGTAAGCCTCGACCGGGTCTTGGCGGACGAGGGAAGCAGCTTGGAGGAGAGCCTGGCCGGCGCCTCCGGGATCCGCGGCAACTGCGTTCAATCGGCGCAGGTTGTTCCGCCGACCGAGGCCGCTGCCCCACGCCAGCGAGTGCCATAGCAGGGCGAGCGAGGCGCCGGCGTCGTCCTGCGCCCTCTCGCCGAGCGCAAACAGGCGCCGGCGGCTGATGGCCGCCTGGCCGGTGGTGCGGCCGTCGTCGGCGGCGAGCGGCGCTCCGGCGAGTTGCCGTTCGGCGAGCTCCTTGTTCCACCAGTCGAGGTCGACCGTGACTTCGTGGCCGAAGATCCATTTCGCGGGGTCCGCGTTTGCAACCCAGGTCCGGCAGGCCGGGGGCACGTCGATCCGTGTCAGGTCGGTGCGGGACGACCTGGTTACCGCAGCCGGGGTGTCCGTGGGTACGACGTCAGGGATGTCTTCCCATTGGCCGGTGTCATCGACGAAAGCCCACCAACCGAGCGAGTTGCCCCGGACGACGGGCCGATGGTCGCCGTAGGACAGTTGCACTTCGGCGCCGGGCTCGCAGCGCCCGTAGGCCCACCCGGGAGCGGACCCTTCGTCGGGCTGTGCCGCGCCGATGGCGTCGCCGTTGTCGGCGTACCAGTTCCAGCCCTGTGCCCCGTCGTCGCGGAACAGGACGACCTCGACTGCGGCGTCCTGGTCGCCCGGTTGCGCGACGACCAGCGCGAAGGGAAGCGAGGCGATGACCACCAGCCGCTCGCCGCCAGGTCGGGCGCCGTCGTCGAGTTGGTCCCAGAGGTCGACGTCTTCGGGCGCGACGGTCACGTCAGATGCGGTCACGGGGCCTCGCTCCTGGTCAGGCGACGGTTGCGGTCAATACAAGCAGTTCGTGGCGTGTGCGGACCAATCGAACCGGCTCAAGACGTCGACGACCTGCGGCTCGATAGGCACCGGCGGCGGAACCCCTTGAAACCAGATGATCACCAGTCGCGAGGTCGGCAGAACCACATCGCGGGTACCGGCGTCGGCCTCGAGGTCGCCGATGCAACAGACCGGCGGCAACTGAGACGGGGTCGGAAAGGTCTTCCCAATTGGAGAGCCGTCTCGACTGCTTAGCGTCGTCGCCTCCGGCGGTACGACGGCGTGCACGGGCGTCGCGGGGAACAGCTGCTCGGCGAGATCGGTGAACCGACGCAGCACAAGGTGAGAGCGCGGCACTTCGGCTGACCGTACGTCCTCCGGATACGTCGGCGCGCAGAGGAGGCACCGCAGGCGCACGTTCCAGCCGTCAGGGAACGTCAGCGACGCAAGGTAGGGCACCGGCTGATCGTGCGGGGACCCTCTGACAATTTCTGCGCGGGCCGACCTCGTCGGTCGTTGTGGCCGGCCAACGCGCCCCCGGGCACGGCGGAGACGGTTCGTCTCAGCGCGCTGTCGGGATCCGATCAACCAAGTCGTCCCGTGGGGCGCCAGTAGTCGGCGATTCGCTCCCGGCGTGCTTCGAGGAATACCAGGTTGTTCTCGCGATAGGCGCGGTACTCGGCGACGGTCGTCGGCAGCGGTGAGGTGGCGAAGTCATCGAAGGGCAGGAAGTAGCGGATCCTGCCGTCCGGGGTTAACAGGTCGTCGAGCAGGAAGAAGTCGGTGTACCCGCCGAAGCCCCCGAACAGCTCGAAGAAGCCGGCGTACCGCGCGAGTGTGTCGCGGAGCGGGCTGGCCTCACCGCGGTAGTGCCGCCGGATGCATGCGAGCGTCAAGTCGAAACGATCACCGATGCTGGCATTGGTGCCGCGAGCCTGGTTGATCGTGGGTAGGTCGCCGATCCGGTTGGCGGGAAAGATGGTCGACGCGGCGATAGTCGACCCCGCCCGAAGGAACTCGTCGATCTCGTCCGGCTCTACCTGGCGGATGATGTGCCCGACGCGGGTCCAGGTCGCATACGAGTTCGTGATCCAGTCCGAGGACACTGGAACCGCGCTCTCTCCCTCCCGGTAGTGCAGGCGTTCGCCCTCGTCGAAGAGATCGAAACGCCCTCGGCCGCCGGGCAGATCCTTCGTCCAGAGCACGCGGTGATATCGGCGCAGCTTCCGGCTGTAGCGGTCGGGGTCCTGGCCGGGTGAGACGTCGTCGCGGAAGTCGTCCTGAGTGTCGACCTCGGGGTCGGATCCGTCATCGCTCGAATCTACGACCCTCCAGGCCGGGTTTTACCGCGTGTTCGACTCCCGAGCGCACCTTGCAGCAGTATTCACACAGATGTATTATTACTGGGTCGAGTTCGGCGTGCCGTCTGGAGACGCCTGCAGCGAGTGCAGAAGGGTCCGTAGCGGTCACACACTTCTCGCTCTTGCCTCTCCGCCACTCGACGTGCTTCGAGCCCCGTACGCAATCCGCGTGCGGGGCTTTCCCGTA
>NZ_JBQCEE010000432.1:0-9555 GCF_051960575.1 Jatrophihabitans sp. | reverse complement strand
GCACACGACGGTGATCGGTCCGGGCGGCAAGCCGGTCGAACTGCAGATCCGCACGCACGCCATGCACCGCCGCGCCGAGTACGGCATCGCGGCGCACTGGAAGTACAAGGAGCAGAAGGGCGCGGTCGCGACGCCCGGCGGCATCGACGAGGAGATGGGCTGGCTGCGCCAGCTGCTCGACTGGCAGCGCGAGGCGCAGGAGCCGGAGGAGTTCCTCGACTCGCTGCGCTTCGACCTCGCCGGCAGCGAGGTCTACGTCTTCACGCCGAAGGGCGACGCGATGGCGCTGCCGAGCGGCTCGACGCCGGTCGACTTCGCCTACGCGGTGCACACCGAGGTCGGCCACCGCTGCATCGGCGCGCGGGTCAACGGCAAGCTCGTGGCGCTCGAGTCGGTGCTCGACAACGGCGACACGATCGAGATCTTCACGTCCAAGGCCGAGATTGCGGGCCCGTCGCGCGACTGGCTGTCGTTCGTCAAGTCGCCGCGGGCGCGCACGAAGATCCGGCAGTGGTTCGCCCGCGAGCGGCGCGAGGACGCCATCGACGCCGGCAAGGCCGCGCTCACCAAGGCGATGCGCAAGGCGGCGCTGCCGATGCAGCGGCTGCTCGGCGGTGACCAGCTGCTGACCCTCGCCAAGGACATGCACTACGCCGACATCTCCGCGCTGTACGCGGCGATCGGCGAGGGGCACGTCTCGGCGCAGGCGGTCGTCCAGAAGCTGGTCACCCAGCTCGGCGGCAGCGAGGGCGCCGTCGAGGACATCGCCGAGGCGACGCTGCCGTCGATCGAGACCGTGCCGGTCACCTCGCGCCGGCCGACCGGCGGTGACGCCGGGGTCGTGGTCAAGGGCGTCTCGGACGTGTGGGTGAAGCTGGCCCGCTGCTGCACGCCCGTGCCCGGCGACGAGATCCTCGGCTTCGTCACGCGCGGCGGCGGGGTGTCGGTGCACCGGAAGAGCTGCACCAACGCCGCGTCCCTGCTCGAGCAGCCCGAGCGGCTGGTCGACGTCGAGTGGGCGCCGTCGGTCGACTCGACGTTCGTGGTGTCCATCCAGGTCGAGGCGCTCGACCGGCACGGCCTGCTCTCGGACGTCACCCGGCAGCTGTCCGACGAGCGGGTGTCGATCCTGTCGGCGAACGTCACGACGTCGCGCGACCGTGTCGCGATCAGCCGGTTCACCTTCGAGATGGCCGAGGCCAAGCACCTCGGGCACCTGTTGCGCTCGATCCGCAACGTCGAGGGCGTCTACGACGTGTACCGCGTGCACGCGGGGGAGTAGCCCGCGGACCCCGATGATCTCGCGCTCATGCACGCCAGGGTGTGCCTGCGTGCGTGATCATCGCGGTCGGGGAGGGGTCAGCCGACGGCGACCTTGCTGATGTCGACGGGCAGCTTCGGCGGGCCGTCCGGCGAGCCGTTGGTGGTGCCTGCGGCGGCGACCTTGGTGACCACGTCCAAGCCGCTCGTCACCCGGCCGAAGACCGTGTACTGCAGCGTGCCCAGGCCCTGCTGGAGGCTCGGCGAGTCGCGGTCGACGATGAAGAACTGGCTGCCGCCGCTGTGCGGTTCGGCCGTCCGGGCCATGGCCACGGTGCCCGCGGGGTACTGCTCGGCCCCGGTCGCCTCGTCGGGGATCGTGTAGCCCGGCCCGCCGCTGCCGTCACCGTTCGGGTCGCCGCACTGGAGGACGTAGATGCCCTCGGTGACGAGGCGGTGGCAGTGCGTCCCGTCGTAGTAGCCCTGGTCGGCGAGCGACACGATGTCGGCGACCGTGCACGGCGCCTTCGCGCGGTCGAGGGTCAGGGTGAGCGGCCCCTGCGAGGTCGTGAGGCGGAGCGTCACGGTGGCGGTGGCGAGCACGGACGACGGCGGACGCTGCACGCTGCGGGCGGCCGGCGACTGGGGCTGCCAGTCGCAGGCGTGGTCGCCGGTCTGGGCGACCGTCGGGTTGCGGCCGCCCGACTTCGTGCCGCCGGACGAATGGTTGCTGATCGCGACGGCGACGATGACGGCCGCGAGCACGACGAGCGTGCCGACGACCGCCGCGATCGGACCGCGGCGCGGGGAACCGGGCACGTCAGCCGTCGACGCTCTTGAGGTCGACGACGAACACCAGGCTCGAGTTGGCGGGGATGCTGCCCGAGGCCTGCGAGCCGTAGCCGAGCGCGGCCGGGACGATGATGATCCGGCGGCCGCCCTCCTTCATCGGGGCGACGCCCGTGGTGCCGCCGATGCCCTGGGTGAAGCCGGGGACGACCCCGGTGAGCGGGAACTGCGCGGTCTCGCCGCGGTTCCAGGACGAGTCGAACTCCTTGCCGTCGGTGAACAGCACGCCGTCGTACTGGATCGTCACGCACGACGTCGGGCCGGCGGCCTTGCCGGTGCCGACGACGAGGTCCTTCACGGCGAGCTTCGTCGCCTGGGTCTTGTTCGACGCGGTGACGACCGGCTTGCCGGTGAGGTCGGCGGCGCCCTCGACGGTGACGCCGTCGAAGGTGACCTTCGCGCCCTTGGCGCGGTGGACGGTCACCTTGGTCGGGTTGCTGTTGTCGCACGCCGTGCCCGAGCTCGACGGCGCCGGCGCGGCCGACGAGGTGCCGGGCGACGACGAGCGGCCGATGCCGCTGCCGGCGGCGGTGTCCTTCTTCGAGTCGTTGCCGGTGGTGGTGACGACCAGGACGATGACCAGCGCGATCACCACGAGCGTCCCGATGATCGAGGTGATGAGGGTCATCCGCTTCCGGCGCGCCGCGCGCTCCTGGCGGGCCTTGAGCTGGCGCTCGAGATGACGACGCGCGGCCTCACGCTGCTGCTTCTGGGTCGGCACGGGTCGGCTGCCTTTCGGGACGCACTGCTCGGACACGGCGGGGGAGCCGATCACCGGATCGGCGGAGATCCGCGCGGAAGTCTACGGAGGCCGGGATGAGCGTCGGCTATGCGGCACCGGCCGGTGGATAGGCTGGCCGTCGTGTTCATCGCCGGCATCCCGTCCGACGTCACCGCCACCAACTGCTGGATCGTCGCCCCGGGGCCGGGCGAGCAGTGCATCGTCATCGACCCGGGCATCGGCGTGCAGGGTCAGCTGGACGACGTGCTGCAGCAGAACGCCCTGCACCCCGTGGCCGTGCTGCTCACCCACGGGCACTTCGACCACACCTTCTCGGTGCTGCCCGTGTGCCAGGCCAAGGGCGTGCCGGCCTGGATCCACCCGGGCGACCGCGCCCAACTCGCCGACCCGTGGTCGGGGATCGGCATGCCGAGGGGCACCCCGCTGTTCGGCTCGCTCACCTTCGCCGAGCCCGACGACGTGCGCGAGCTGACCGACGGCGCCGCGCTGGCGCTGGCCGGCCTCGAGCTGTCCGTGCGGCACGCGCCGGGCCACTCGCCGGGCGAGGTGGTCTTCGACCTGGTCACCGATGACGAACCGGTCACCTTCACCGGCGACCTGCTCTTCGCCGGCTCCATCGGCCGCGTCGACCTGCCGGGCGGGTCGATGGCCGCGATGGAGGACTCGCTGCGCCGGGTCGTCCTGCCCATGGAGGACGCCACGGTGCTCCATCCGGGGCACGGCCCGTCCACGACCATCGGCCGCGAGCGCCGCTCGAACCCCTTCCTCCTGGAACTCACCTGATGCCCGTCACCTCCCTCTCCGGCTTCCCGGAACTGCTGCCGTCCGAGCGCTTCGTCGAGCTCGAGGTGCTCGACCGGCTGCGCCGCACCTTCGAACTGCACGGCTTCGCCCCGCTCGAGACGCGCGCCATCGAGCCGCTCGAGCAGTTGCTGCGCAAGGGCGAGATCGACAAGGAGGTGTACGTCCTGCGCCGGCTGCACGCCGACAGCGACTCGGACGACGCCGAACTCGGCATGCACTTCGACCTCACCGTGCCGTTCGCGCGGTACGTGCTCGACAACGCCGGGCACCTCGAGTTCCCGTTCCGGCGCTACCAGATCCAGAAGGTGTGGCGCGGCGAGCGACCGCAGGCCGGGCGGTACCGCGAGTTCGTCCAGGCCGACATCGACGTCGTCGCGAAGGACACGCTGCCCTTCCACCACGACGTCGAGGTCGCCCGCGTGATGGCCGAGGCGCTCGCGTCCCTCGAGTTCCTGCCGGCGCTGCGGCTGCAGGTGAACAACCGGCGCCTCATCGAGGGCTTCTACCGCGGCATCGGGGCCCCGGACGTCCCGGCCGTCATGCGCACCATCGACAAGATCGACAAGGTGCCGGCCGAGGTGATCGGGCGGCTGCTGGTCGACGACGCCGGGCTGACGCCGGGCCAGTCGGCGCAGTGCGTCGCGCTCGCGAACATCCGGGCCACCGACACCTCCTTCGTCGAGCAGGTGCGCGCACTCGGGGTCGAGCACGAGCTGCTCGACCGGGGCCTCGACGAGCTCGCCGCGGTGCTCACCGGCTGCGCGGCGATCGAGGGCGTCACCGTCGAGGCCGACCTGCGGATCGCGCGCGGGCTCGACTACTACACCGGCACCGTCTTCGAGACCCGCATGGCCGGCTGGGAGTCGCTCGGCTCGGTCTGCTCGGGCGGACGCTACGACGCGCTCGCGTCCGACGGGCGCTCGACGTACCCGGGTGTCGGCATCTCGCTCGGCGTCACCCGCCTGCTCATGCCGCTGCTGCAGCAGGGGGTGCTGCGCGGGTCGCGCCCGGTGCCCTCGGCGGTGCTCGTGGCGCTGGCCGCGGAGGAGACGCGCGGCGAGTCCGACGCGATCGCCCAGGCGCTGCGCCGGCGGGGGATCGCGGCCGAGGTGGCGGCGTCCCCGCAGAAGTTCGGCAAGCAGATCCGCGCCGCCGAGCGCCGCGGCATCCCGTTCGTCTGGTTCCCTGCCTCTGCCGACGGCTCGCACCAGGTGAAGGACATCCGCAGCGGCGAGCAGGTCGACGCCGACCCCGCGACCTGGACGCCCCCCGCCGACGACCTCCGCCCCACCGTCCTCGGTCCTGGCTGAAGCTGCCGAGTGGTGGGTTCGGGCCCGAGTGGTGGGTTCTGAGTCACCACTCGCCGCACAACCCACCACTCGATCGATCGGTCTGTGGACGACGGGCTCGGGGCCGTTTGGACGAGGCAGACTCCGGCGCCATGGCCGAACTGGAGCGACTCGGTCGGGGACTGCACCGTCCGGCTGCATCGGTCGAGGCGATCGACGACCGCTGCGCCGCGTACCTGGACGTCCTGCCGGAACGCACCGCACTCGGTGGCCTCACCGGGGCGCGGGCCCACGGGCTCTGGGTGCCGTCGCCACGTCCTGACGAACGTCCCGAGTTCGCCGTCTCGCGGCTGTCGACGGCGGCGAACCAGTTGGCGCACTCCGAGCGGGCCGAGATCCGAGTACGACGCCGGCGGCTGCGCCCGGGCGACGTGGTCGAGGTCGGCGGCCTGCCGGTGTTGAGGATGGAGAAGATCTGGGTCGATCTCGGTGCCACCCTCGCGATCGAGGACCTCGTGGCGGTCGGTGACTCCGTGCTGCGCAGCGGCGTCGGGCGGGAGCAGCTCATCGCCGCGCTGGGAGCCGCCCGGGGGCAGCGCGGTGTCACCCGCGCACGCGCGGCGTTCGACCTGCTGGACGAGCGGTCCCGGTCCCGTCCGGAGAGTCATCTGCGCTGTCATCTCGTGATTGGTGGTCTGCCGTGGCCACAGGTGAACGTCGCGATCCACGACGTTCACGGCGGCTGGTTGGCCGAGCCGGACGCCCAGTACCCCCACGCGCGGCTGGCACTCGAGTACAACGGCGCCGATCACGCAGGGGTTGACCGGCTGCGGAAGGACATCACCCGCGGGCTCGATGTGGACGAGCACGGCTGGAAGCTGGTGACGTTCGGGTCGGTGCAGGTGTTCCAGCGTCCGTGGCGCATCGCTCCGTATGTCCGGCACCTGCTCGACGAGCGCGACCCGTTCTGGCGCCGCCGTCCCGCCGACGAGTTCCGTCCCATCGCCGACCTCGGCCGAGTGGTGGGTTCCGGCGCGAGTGGCGGGATATGACCCGCCACTCGGCTGATAACCCACCACTCGGCGGTTGGGGCGGGATGGAAGGATCGGACGCGTGATCCGCACCCACGACGCAGGGACGCTGCGCGCGTCCGACGCAGGCCAGACCGTCACGCTCGCCGGCTGGGTGGCCACCCGGCGTGATCACGGCGGCGTGACGTTCATCGACCTGCGCGACGCGAGCGGGCATGTGCAGGTGGTGCTGCGCGAGAGCGCCGAGGCGCACGCGCTGCGCAACGAGTGGGTCGTCGCGGTGACCGGCGAGGTGCGGCAGCGCCCGGCCGGCAACGTGAACGCGGCCATCCCGACCGGCGAGGTCGAGGTCGTCGCCGAGACGCTGACGATCCTGAACGAGGCCGCGCCGCTGCCGTTCCAGGTCGACGAGCACAGCGAGGTGGGCGAGGAGGCCCGGCTCAAGTACCGCTACCTCGACCTGCGCCGCCCGGCGCCCGCGAACGCGCTGCGCCTGCGCAGCAAGGTCAACCGCGCCGCCCGCGAGACCCTCTACGACCTCGGCTTCGTCGAGATCGAGACGCCCACGCTCACCCGCAGCACCCCCGAGGGTGCGCGCGACTTCCTGGTGCCGGCGCGGCTGCGCCCGGGCAGCTGGTACGCGCTGCCGCAGAGCCCGCAGCTGTTCAAGCAGCTGCTCATGGTCGCCGGCATGGAGAAGTACTTCCAGATCGCCCGCTGCTACCGCGACGAGGACTTCCGCGCCGACCGGCAGCCGGAGTTCACGCAGCTCGACCTCGAGATGAGCTTCGTCGAGCAGGACGACGTCATCGCCGTCGCCGAGGCCGTGCTGAAGTCGCTCTGGGCCCTGATCGGCTACGACATCGCCACGCCGATCGCCCGCATGCCGTACGCCGAGGCGATGGCCCGTTACGGCAGCGACAAGCCCGACCTGCGCTTCGGTGTCGAGCTGGTCGACTGCACGACGTACTTCGAGAACACGCCGTTCCGCGTCTTCCAGGCCGAGCACGTCGGCGCGGTCATCATGCCCGGAGGCGCCGACCAGCCCCGCCGCCAGCTCGACGCGTGGCAGGAGTTCGCCAAGCAGCGCGGTCACCGCGGCCTGGCCTACGTGCTCGTGCAGCCCGACGGCGAGCTCGGCGGGCCGGTCGCCAAGAACCTGTCGGACGCGGAGCGGGCGGGGCTCGTCGAGCACGTCGGCGCGCAGCCCGGTGACTGCATCTTCTTCGCCGCCGGACCGACCGCGTCGGCCCGCAGCCTGCTCGGCGCGACCCGGCTCGAGATCGGCCGTCGCCTCGGACTCATCGACGAGTCGGCCTGGTCGTTCGTCTGGATCGTCGACGCGCCGCTGTTCGAGCCGGCCGCCCAGGCGGTCGCCGCGGGCGACGTCGCGGTGGGCGCGGGGGCCTGGACGGCCGTGCACCACGCCTTCACCTCCCCGAAGCCGGAGTCGCTCGACACCTTCGACACCGACCCCGGCTCGGCGCTGGCCTATGCCTACGACATCGTCTGCAACGGCAACGAGATCGGCGGCGGGTCGATCCGTATCCACCGCCGCGACGTCCAGGAGCGCGTCTTCCGCATCATGGGCCTCTCGGACGAGGAGGCGCAGCGCAAGTTCGGCTTCCTGCTCGACGCCTTCAGCTACGGCGCGCCACCGCACGGCGGCCTTGCCTTCGGCTGGGACCGCATCGTCGCGCTGCTCAGCGGCAGCGAGTCGATCCGCGAGGTCATCGCGTTCCCGAAGACCGGCGGCGGTTACGACCCGCTCACCGCCGCGCCCGCGCCGATCACGCCGGAGCAGCGCAAGGAGGCGGGCGTCGACGCGAAGCCGGAGGACGAGGCGGAGCCTTCGACCGAGTGATGCCCTTCAGTCGGGCCGGATGGCGTCCGATGTTGGATTGTGGTTAACTTCTGTCCGAATGGCGGCGCGTTTCGCCTGCTTCTAGGCTGACCACGTTCTGTCCATCAAGATCACGATTTCGGTCGCTCTGCGTCATCAGCCGGGCCGACGATCATGGGAGAGTCAGTGAACGTTCGCGGTGCCCTTCGTGTGGGGCTCTCCGCCACCGCCGCCGGTGCGATGCTCGTGGCTGCCGCTGCGCCGGCCCAGGCCGCCACGGCGGATTCCGGCGGGACCGCGCTGTCACAGTCCTCCGGACGCGTCCTGTCGGGCACCATCGCCGGCACCAGTCTCGACACGATCGCCCAGGCGGCCGGCACCGAGGCCAAGAACTACGGCGGCGCGCCGGTCTCGAAGGATGTCACCCCGGACGTCAGCGCGCTGAACCACGCGCTCACCGTGCCGCTCGGCCAGGTCAAGGGCTCGCTCACCAGTGCCGTGCCGGGTCTCACGCTCGGCGGCCTCGTGGAGCAGAAGGTCACGGCGCGGGCTAACGGCAGCTCGCAGGGTGCGGCCAGCACCGCCGGCCTGGGGCTCGACCTCGGCACGCTGACCAAGGGTGCCCTCAACGACCTCGCGTCGCTCTCGCTGAACCTTGGCGCCGTGACCGCCAAGGCGGCGCAGTCGGCGCTGCCTGCCGCCACGCAGACCGGAACGTGCACGGTCGCCGGCCTCACGCTCGACCTCACCAGCCCGGCGATCGCCGGCATCGTCGGCCAGGTCACCACGGCGCTGTCGGGTCTGAACACGCTCGAAGCGACGCTCATTGGCGTCATCAACACGGCGAAGGCGAGTCTGCCGGTGCCGCTGCCCGCCGGCACGCTGGACATCAGCGGCATCCCGACGATCACCTCGATCACCGACCAGTTGACGAAGGTCTCGACGCCCGACGGCTCGATCTCGATCGACCTCACCACCGGCAAGGTGCACGTCGACCTCGCCAAGCTGCTCGGCACCGCGGGTCTCGACTTCTGCGCCACGCCGAACACGAAGCCGCTGGCGCAGCTCGGCACCGCCCTCGCGAACCAGATCCCGCAGCTGATCAGCAATCTTGTCGACGGTGCGGTCAAGACCGCGACCGACCTGCTCGTGTTCTGCAGCGGCAGCCAGACGACCGGCTGCCTCAAGATCACCGTCGCCACGGTGGACGTCAGCGGGCTGCTCAGCACCATTCTCGGCCCGACCGGGACACTCACCACCGGCCTCAAGAGCGCGGTCAAGGCGCTGACGGACGCCGTCGGTCAGGTCACCGGCGCGCTCGGCGGCCTGCTCACGACGCTGTCCGACGCGCTGTCCGGCGTCCTCGACATCACCACGAACCTGCAGGCCACGGCCGGCGGCACCTTCCAGGAGACGGCGCTGCGCATCGACCTGCTGAGCGCTGCTGGCGGTGCGACGCCGCTCGCTGCCGGCGACCCGCTGGTGCGGCTGAACCTGGCCACCGCGACGGTCGGCCCGAGCGCCGCGGCGCCGGTGACCACGCCGCCGACCACCCCGCCGACGACGACCCCCGGCACGCCGATCAAGGTCGACGCGGGCAAGGCCGGCCCGGCCGGTGACGACGGTGGCATCTCACCGCTCTGGCTCGGTCTGGTGCTGATCGCCGGTGGCGCCGGCGGCACGCTCTGGCTGCGTCGCCGGGCGACGGGCCACTAGTCCGCTCCACCGGTCCGACCA
>NZ_JBQCEE010000431.1:0-9044 GCF_051960575.1 Jatrophihabitans sp. | reverse complement strand
TCGGCCGACCGGACCGCGTCCAACAGCTCGGCCTCGGACGCCAACGCCGTCGACAACCCCAGCATCCGGTCGAGTTCGGCGTGCCCGGCGGGCAGCGTCCACGCCTCGACCGCCGGTGCCACCATGCCGTCAGTCTACCCGAAGAAGCGTTCGAAAACAAGCGATCATGGCAAGAAAAGCGTTGTGCTGTAGAAGTTTCTCGCTCGTTGGCATCCTGTCAACACGCTGCGCGACACGCGAGCGTGGTGCCTCGACGCGATCCACCTGCGACACGCCGAAACACGCTTCGCCCCGGTCTCAGCAGCTTCGAGCCGCGCAGGCCCCACCATGCCGCCTATGGAGCTGGAAGAGCTGTTCGAGTACTGCGAGCACCCCCACATCAAGAAGCGGGCCGCGGCAGGCCCGCCGAAGGTCGCCGCGGCCGCGGCGCAGGTGCACGGCCGGGGGCGCGTCGGCAAGCTCAACGCCAAGATCGGCCTCAAGATCACCATCATCGTCGGCACGATGTGGACGGCCTACCTGTTCACCCTGCTGGCGCTGGTCAGCGCGCCGTCGGCGTTCACGTCCGGCAACACGCTGGTGATCGTCGCGTGGGTTGCCCAGACGTTCCTGCAGCTCGTGCTGCTGCCGATCATCATCGTCGGCCAGAACGTGCAGGCGACCGCTGCGGACGCGCGCGCCCAGGCCACCTATGACGACGCGTCGGCGGTGCTGGAGGAGGCACGGCAGATCCAGGAGCACCTGAAGGCGCAGGACGCGGCGATCACCGAGATCCTGCACCGCGTCCGCGGTTCGCTGCCGCCAGCGACCGCAGCCACCACCCCCTGACCGTCGAGCCCGTCACGGGTGCACGCGCGACAGCAGATCGACGCCGTCGCCGGACACCACGACCCGCGCCGCGTCACGGCGTCCCCACAGCCAGAGGAACAGCTCGCCGACAGTCCCTGACACGACCGCCGGACGCGACCCACGCCGTACCTCGACGACCCGGCCGTCCGTCGCTTCGAGACGCAACAGCAGCCCGCGCGCCCGCGCCGCGAACAGCGGCGCCAGCAACCGGGTACGGCGCCAGAGCGCGTCCTCGAGCGCGGCGTCGAGCCGGCGCGGCGTGGGGTCCTGGGGGCGGCGCACGTCCTCGTGATGGACGAAGAACTCGTGCAGGTTGCCGAGCTCGTAGCCGGCGCCCGGCAGCCCGGTCGGCGACCACGGCGGCGGCCCGGCCTCGAGCCGGTCGAGCAGCTCGGCATAGGGCAGGCGCCGGGCGCGGCGTTCGCGTGCCTCGGTGATGCCGTGCAGCCGCGGCACCACCAGGCGGGCAGCGCGACGACCTCGCGGTCGCGCACGACCAGGTGGGCCGCGAGATCGTGCGTCGTCCACCAGCCGGCGAGGGTCGGGGCGTCCGGGCCGAGGCGGCGCAGCAGCTGCAGCAGCAGCGCGCGTTCGGAACGCGCGTAGGTCGTCACCCGACCACTGTTCCAGCCCGGCGGGGCTGACAGGAACCTCCCAGCATCCGGACAGGACGCGGCGAGTCCTGCCGAGCAGACTGGGAGGCGACTCCCAGCCGGGGAGCAGCAGGCCGGAAGGACAAGGATGACGAGCACGGCGACCCGCACGGCCGAGGCACGACTGCTGGTGGTCGAGGACGACGCCAACATCGTCGAGCTGCTGTCGGCCAGCCTGCGCTTCGCCGGGTTCGAGGTCGCGACCGCCCGCGACGGGCAGCAGGCCCTCAAGCTGGCCCGCGAACTGCGTCCGGATCTGATGGTGCTGGACGTGATGATGCCGGGCATCGACGGGTTCGAGGTCGTCCGCCGCCTCTCGGCCGAGGGCAACCGCTGCCCCGTCGTGTTCCTCACGGCCCGCGACGCCGTCGCCGACAAGATCACCGGCCTCACGGTCGGCGGCGACGACTACGTCACCAAGCCGTTCAGCCTGGACGAGGTCATCGCGCGCATTCGCGCAGTCCTGCGCAGAAGCGCGTCGGCGCCGAACGCACCGGCGTCCGAGCGGCTGTCGTTCGCCGACATCGAGCTGGACGACGAGACCCATGAGGTGTGGAAGGCCGGCGAGCAGGTCGCCCTCTCGCCCACCGAGTTCAAGCTGCTGCGCTACTTCCTGCAGAACGCCGGCCGGGTGCTGAGCAAGGCGCAGATCCTCGACAACGTCTGGCACTACGACTTCGGCGGCGACGCGAACGTCGTCGAGAGCTACGTGTCCTACCTGCGCCGCAAGATCGACACCACCGAGCCGCGCCTGCTGCACACGCTGCGCGGCGTCGGGTACGTGCTGCGCGTCCCGCGATGAGCGTGCTGACAGCACTGTCCGCGCCGAGGCGTCGCTGGGCGCGCACGCCCCTGCGCGTCAAGCTCGTCGCCACGATGCTGCTGCTGGTGACCGTCGCGCTCGGAGCTGCCGGGTTCGCCGGCGCGGCGACGTTGCGCAACTACCTCGTCGGACGCCTCGACGGCAACCTCGTCGCCGCGCAGCACCAGATCATCGAGCACGCACTGGGCGACTACAGCACGCAGCTGGACCCGGACGACCACAGCGGGCCGCCGCCCGGGCGCGCCGACGCTCGCAACGGGCTGCCGAGCGAGTACGTCGCCGCGCTGCACGACGCGTCCGGCACGCAGGTCTACATCAACAGCGCCTTCGCCGACCAGACCCGGTCGCTGCCCGACCTGCCCGAGATCGGGCTCGTCACGCACCAGCAGTGGTACACGGTGAACGCGGTGCAGGGCGACGACCAGTGGCGGGTGCTCGCCGTGCCGTACACCGACGACGGGGATCAGTACACGCTGTTCATCGCCGCCGGTCTCGGCGGTGTGTCCAGCACCGTGCACCATCTCGAGCTGCTCGAGCTGATCATCGGGGCGATCACGCTCGTCGTCGTCGCGGGCGCCGGGTACCTCGTCGTGCGCGCCAGCATGCGGCCGCTGCGCGAGGTCGAGCGCACCGCGGCCGACATCGCGGCTGGTGACCTCTCGCACCGCGTGCCCGAGGCCGATCCGCGCACCGAGGTCGGCCAGCTCGGTCTTGCCCTGAACGCCATGCTGAACGACATCGAGCGGGCCTTCGCCGAGCGTGCCGCGTCGGAGCAGGCCGCGCGGACGTCGGAGGAGAAGGCGCGCGTGAGCGAGTCGGCCGCGCGCGAGTCGGAGCAGCGCATGCGCCGCTTCGTCGCCGACGCCAGCCACGAGCTGCGCACGCCCCTCACGTCGATCCGCGGCTTCGCCGAGCTCTACCGCCAGGGTGCCGTCACCGACCCGGACGACCTCGAGCGGGTGATGCAGCGGATCGAGGCGGAGGCGCAGCGCATGGGCGTGCTGGTCGAGGACCTCCTGCTGCTGGCGCGCATGGACCAGGAGCGTCCGTTGGCGCAGGCGCCGGTGGACGTGCTCGAGCTGGCCACCGACGCCGTGCACGACGCCCGCGCGATCGACCCCGACCGCCCCATCACGCTCTCGGTCGGGAACACCGACCCCTTGCCGGTGGTGGTCGGCGACGAGGCTCGGCTGCGGCAGGTGCTCGCCACCCTGGTGATGAACGCGCTGAAGCACACGCCGGCCGGCACGCCGGTCACCGTCCGCGTCGCGACCGCCGGCGACACGGTCGCCCTCGAGGTCGCCGACCGCGGCCCGGGCATGGATCCGGAGGTCGCTGCGCACGTCTTCGAACGCTTCTATCGGGCCGACCAGGCCCGCCGCACCGACGGTGGCACCGGCCTGGGCCTGGCGATCGTCTCGGCCCTGATCGCCGGCCACGGCGGCACGATCACCGTCGACACCGCCCCGGGTGCCGGCGCGACCTTCCGGGTCAGCCTGCCCCTGCTCGCCGCGCCGGCGATCGCCCGGCGCTGACGCCGGGCTGCCGACCGGCCGCCGCGCGGACAGCCGCGCGTCGGGTCGGGGTCAGGCGGCGTTCATCCGCGTCGAGGATGGTGTCGGCATGACGCGCTACGTGCTCGGCATCCTGGTCGGGGCAGTGCTCGGATGGTGGAATCTCCGCACCGGCAACGCCTCGGATCTGGGCGAGGGCCCGATCGCCGTCGCCTGACCCGCGTCGCGTCCGGATCGGGGCTCGATGGTCAGGTCGTGGTCAGGCCGGGCCCGTGCATTCACAGCTGCACGGCGCATGCTGGACGCATGAGCACGTCGCACCGCCCACTGACCCGCCGTCTGCTCCCGTGGTCGGCACCGGTGATCGTCGCAGGCGCCGTCGTCGGCGTCGTCGCCCTCAGCAGCGGCAGTTCGTCGGCCGCTGTCCCCCAGCTGGCCGGACTGTCCGCCCAGCAGCTCATCGCCAAGGTCGAGCAGGTGCGCACGGTGCACCTGTCCGGTGTGGTGCACGAGGCGGCGTCGCTCGGCCTGCCCGACCTGCCCGGCGGCGCGTCGAGCGCCTCGCTGTCGTGGACGTCGTTCGTCACCGGCTCGCACGACGCGAAGCTCTGGCTGGACGGCCCGGCTCGTCAGCGCATCGCGCTGACCGGGCAGCTGTCCGAGGCCGAGGTCGTGCACAACGGCCGCGACGTGTGGACCTACACGTCCGACTCGAACACGGCCACCCACACGACCCTGCCTGCCGCGAAGGCCGACCGACGACCCGACACCACCGAGACGCCGGAGGACCCGACCGCCCTCGCCGCGAAGCTGCTCAAGGCCGTCGATCCGACCACCGACGTCAGCGTCGACACCAGCCGGTACGTCGCCGGCCGCGCCGCCTACACGCTTCGGCTCGCGCCGAAGAGCAGCGACTCGACCGTCCGCGCGGTCACCATTTCCATCGACGGGAAGACCTTCGTGCCGCTGCAGGTGCAGATCTTCTCGACGAGCTCGGCGACTCCGGCGTTCACCGTCGGCTTCAGCCACGTGCGCTTCGCGACGCCCGCCGCGTCGGTGTTCAGCTACGCGGTGCCGAAGGGCGCGACGGTGAGCACCGGCAACCCGCTCACGACCGAGCGGCACTGGCACGGTGACCACTCGCCGGCGACGCCTCCGGACGCCACCCAGCACGCGGGTGCCCGGATGACGGCGGTCGGTGACGGCTGGACGACGGTGGCGCGCATCCCCGCCGGCGCCGCGAGTGCGCTGACCGGTGGCATGCTGCGCGACGCGACGAGCCCGTACGGCTCGTCCGGAGCCCGGCTGCTGCACACCGCCCTGGTGAACGTGCTCATCGAGCCCGACGGTACCGCGTGGGCCGGCGCGGTGACCCCGGCGTACCTCGCCTCGGTCGCGCACTGACTTGACCACCGCCGCCGTCGCGACCGACGGGCTCACCCGCCGCTTCGGCGAGCAGGTGGCCGTCGACGCCGTCAGCCTCGAGGTGCCACGGGGCGCGATCTACGGGTTCCTGGGGCCGAACGGGTCGGGAAAGACGACGACCATCCGCATGTTGCTCGGTCTGCTCTCGGCCGACGGCGGGTCGATTGAGGTGCTCGGGCGGCCCATGCCGGCCCAGGCTGCGGCCGTGCTGCCTCGCGTCGGTGCGCTCATCGAGGGGCCGGCCTTCCACCCCTACGTGACCGGCCTGGACAACCTGCGGCGCCTCGACTCCGCCGACGCCACGGCCGATCCGGCGACATCGGCGGCACGCATCGATGCAGCGCTCGCCCGGGTCGGCCTCACCGCCGCCGCGGGCAAGAAGTACCGCAACTACTCACTCGGCATGAAGCAGCGGCTCGGTCTGGCGGCCGCGCTGCTGCAGCCGCGCGACCTGCTCATCCTGGACGAGCCCACCAACGGTCTCGACCCGCAGGGCACGCGCGAGGTGCGCCGTCTCATCCGGGAGCTCGCCACCGACGGCACGACGGTGCTCGTCTCGAGCCACCTGCTCAGCGAGATCGAGCAGGTCGCCACCCACGTCGGCATGATGGCGGCGGGACGCCTGGTGCGGCAGGGCCCGCTCGCCGAGGTGCTGAGCGGCGAGGCACCGCTGCTGCGGATCGAGACACCGGACGTCGAACCGGCCGTGCGCGTGCTGGTCGACCTCGGCCTCGCCGCCGAACCCATCGGCCATGACGGCATCGTCACGGCCCGCCTCCACGCCGTGCTGGTCGAGGACGCCGCAGCTGCCCTCGTGCGCGCCGGGGTGCGTCTGCGCGGGCTGCAGGTCGACCGGCCGGACCTCGAGGACCTCTTCGTGTCGATCACCGGGGAGGGCTTCGATGTCCGCAGCTGACATTCTGCCGCCACCCGCGCGCTACCGCGGCGCGTTCCTGCGGCTCTACCGCGGCGAGATGCGGCTGATCCTGCGCCGGCGGCGCAACCAGGTGTTGCTCGCCGTCCTCGGCCTTGTGCCGCTGTTCATCGGCATCGCGGTGAAGGTGAGTGCACCACGCGGGGGCGACGGACCGGAGTTCCTGAGCCGGGTCACCGGCAACGGGCTGTTCCTCGTCTTCACCGCGCTGACGGTCGCGATCCCGTTCTTCCTGCCCCTGGTCATCAGCGTCGTCGCCGGCGACTCGATCGCCGGCGAGGCCGGCCTGGGCACCTTGCGCTACCTCCTCACCGTGCCGGTGACGCGCGGGCGGCTGCTGGCCGTGAAGTCGCTCGCCGTCGCGACCTTCACGGCGCTCGCCGTCGTGCTGGTCGCCGTGGTCGGACTGGTCGTCGGCGCGGCGCTGTTCGGGCTGCATGCCCTGGTGCTGCTGTCGGGCGACACCGTCGGCATCGGATCAGCCCTGCTGCGCACGCTCGGCATCGTCGTCTACGTCTCGATCGCACTGTTCGGGCTCGCGGCAGGCGGGTTGTTCATCTCGACGCTGACCGAGAACGCGATCGCCGCGATGGCGGCCACCGTGAGCATCGCGGTGCTGTCCGCCCTGCTGGACGCGATCCCCCAGCTCTCCGGCATCCACCCCGCACTGCTCACGCACAACTGGCTCGGCTTCGGCGAACTGCTGCGCCGGTCGATCAGCGTCGCCGACCTCACCCGCTGGACCGGGCTGCACCTCGCCTACGCGGCGATCTACCTCAGCCTCGCCTGGTCGCGCATCACCACGAAGGACATCACCAGCTGACGACGTCGGGGCGGCGGATTCGCAGCCGACTCCCAGCCACGACGCGGTGACCAAGCACCCTCGGTGGGGACGATGGGAGTGTGACGAGAGCGCTCGCGATCGCACGGTCGCCGTGGACGGTGCTCCCCCTTGCGGTCCTGACCGCGCTGGCGATCGAGACGCTCGTCTCGGGCCCCACCGACACGCGGACGGACACGCTCGGCTGGGTCGATCCGCTCGCCCGCGCCCTCGCCGCCGTCCCGGTCACCGTCGTCCTCTGCCTGCTCGCGGTCACTGTCATGCACTACCTCGCCGCGGCCGTGGCCGCCCGCGCCGCTGCCGGCGTGCCGCTGCCGGTCGGCCCGACCATCGGCGCTCAACTGGTGGCCGCGGCCGCCAACCGCATCACGCCCGCAGGTCTCGGCGGCGCGACCGTGCTCGGGCGCTACCTGCAACGTCGCGGCCGTCTCGACGTCACGCGGGCCGCAGCCGCCGTCTCGTCGCTCGTCGTGCTCGGCGGGCTGGCCGACCTCGTCGCATTCGTCCTGCTCATCGGGGTCGGCGTCGCACTCGGCAGTGCGGGCCTCGGCTCGGCGGCCCCGAGCCTGCTCGGCCGGGCGACCACCCTGCTGCCGTCGCTCGGCGGCTGGTGGCTCGTCGTGGTGGGCGCGGCCGGGCTGGTCGCGTCCCTGGCGGTGTTCCTCGCCCGGCACCGCCTGGCCGACCACCTGCGCCGGGCGCGCCGGGCGGCCGCCGACTTCCGCAGCGGCGTCACGGTGCTGCTGCGCCGGCCCGGGCGGGTGGTGCTGCTGATGGCCGGGTCGGCCACCACCACGGTCGTGCTGGCCATGGGGTTCGCCGCGTCGGCGATCCTGCCGCCGGGCGGCCTGCCGGTCGCCGACTTCGGCGCGCTGATGGCCGGCTACATGCTCGCCGCTGCCGCCGGCAACGCCATCCCGACGCCGGGTGGCATCGGCTCGGCGGACGCCGCGTTCGCCGCAGTGCTGCTTGCCGCCGGGATGTCGGCCGCCCCCGCTTTCGCCGTGGTGCTGGTCTTCCGGCTCGTCACCTTCTGGCTGCCCGCTGCGGTCGGGCTGGTCGTCGCGCCCGCGCTGCGCCGCGCCGGCGACCTCTGAGCCGTTCGGTGACCTCGGCCTCCTCGGCCGGCAGGTGGGCCGGTGCACCGAGCAGGTGGGCCAGCACGGTGGCGGTGATCGCCTCGGCGCAGAGCAGCCCGATCAGGACGACGATCTGGAAGCGGGCGGCCTGGGCGGCGCCCGCCCCGCCGAGCAGCGCGCCGACGAACGCGCCGGGCAGCGTGACCAGGCCGACGGTGCGGGTCTGGTCGAGCGCCGGGATCAGCGCCTCGCGCACCGCGTCGCGGGCGATCGGCCGCACCGCCTCGCGCATGGTGGCGCCGAGGGCGAGCCAGCCCTCGAGCTCGGCGCGGCGGTCGCGCACGCCCTGCTGGATGCGCCGCCCGGTGAGGGTCGCCGCCGTCATGGTGCCGCCGAGCACGATGCCGCTCGCCGCGACCAGCGTGCGCACGTCCCGGCTCAGCGTCGGCAACCCGACGATGATGCCGATCGCCACGACCGCGCCGGCGGCGCACGCGATCGCGACCGCCCGGGGTGCGTCGTCCAGCCCGGTGAGCCGGCGGCTGCCCGTCCAGACGACCACCGAGTACATGAGCGCCAGCACCCCGACGACCGCCCACGGGGCGGCGAAGACGCCCCGCAACGCCAGCGCGACGACGGTCAGCTGCAGTGATGCCCGGGCCGCGGCATAGACGACGGCGCCCCGCACGTGCACGCCGGCGAACGTGAGCGCGCCGCAGCCGATGAGCAGCAGCAGCACTAGGCCCAGACCCAGGCGGACGTCGGACGACACCCGACCATCCTCGCCGCTGCCGTGGGGGCGCGCCGGCCGGCGGCCCCCCCCCCCCCCCCGGGGGAGGAGGAAAAAAAAGAAAAAAAAAAAAAAGTGGAAAAAACGCGCCAACAAAACAAACGGAAAAAGTTTGATTTTAATAAAATTACACCAA
>NZ_JBQCEE010000430.1:0-9025 GCF_051960575.1 Jatrophihabitans sp. | reverse complement strand
CAGCGTCGACGACGGGCACCTGGCCTGCGTGTTCCACCACCGCTGGGCCCGAACCCACGGCTGGGAACCGGTCATGGTCAACGGCAGGGTCGGCTGGCGACCACCAGCCTGGCTCGACCCCGAACGGGCACCCAGGTTCAACCGGCTCCGCCGCCGCCTCGACCCCACCGACCTCACCGGCATCGACACCGACAACGACCCCGACCTCGACTGATCGCGCCCCGAGCGAGGGGTGCTGTCGTCGCACCCGGCGGGCCGACGCCATCGACCGCCCGAGAACGACGTCTCCGCATCAGCAGCATGACCATCCCGGCGGGTCGAGCGCATCGACCGCCTCGGCGCGGTCGGTGTGCCCGGTTGCATGCGACGAGCGGTCTTGACACGGCATGACGTGGCACTCGACGATGCCGCCCTGATCACCGTCGTGACATCGAAGGGACAGGGTTGAGCGTCATGCGTCCGGAGCCAGGTCTCGTGCTGGAGAACCCTGCCAGTGGTACCCGCACGACGTTCACCGCGACGGCGGCCTCGACCGACGGTGCCTACGTCGAGGTCGAGTCGACCTACCCTCCGCACGGCCCGCGGCCTCCCGTGCACCACCACCCGTCGCAGACCGAGGAGTTCACCGTGCTCACCGGGGCGCTCACGGTCGTCCGGGACGGGGAGACGTTCGTGGCCGAGCAGGGGACGTCGTTCTCGGTGGCGCCGGGGCAGCGGCACCAGATGTTCAACGAGGGCGACGTCGAGGCCGTCTTGCGGTGGCGTACGAGCCCCGCGCTACGGACCGACGAGATGTTCTGCGCGGTGTGGCAGGTGGCGCACGACCACGACTGGCGTCCCGACCCTGCCGACGTCTACGAGGTCGTCTGCGGATTTGCCGCGGAGTTCCAGCTGGGCTGATCGGCCGTCCGGTCGGCTCAGGCCTGCTGGAACTCGAGGCGGTTGCCGAACATGTCGGTGGTGTGGAAGCGCTGCACGCCGGGGATCTCGCCGTCCGCGCGCAGGCACTGGTGGCCGGCGGCCTCGAGCCGCTGCTGCATCGCCTGCAGGTCGTCGGTGAGCAGGCACGGATGTGCCTTGCGGGCCGGGGCGAACGGTGTCTCGACGCCGAGGTGCAGCACCGCCGCGCCGGCCACGAACCAGCAGCCGCCGCGGCCGGCGAGGGCCGCCGGCTTCGGCACCTCGGCCATGCCGAGGACGCCGCCGTAGAAGGCGCGCGCCGCATCCTCGCCGCCATGCGGGATGGCGACCTGCACGTGGTCGAACCCGATGATCGCCATGGAGCGCCTCCGATCTCTTGACATCAAGATATCGCAGGTGGCGCAGGGCGTCAGCCGGTGTAGGTGAAGGCGAGGTGGTTGCTGCTCGCGCCGTAGTGGGTGATCACGGTGATCGGCACGACGCCCGGCGAGCCGGCAGGCGTGGTCACCGTGAGCACCGTGTCCGACAGCACGTGCACGTTGCCGCCGAAGTGCCAGCCGAAGGCGACACCCACCCATGGCCCGGCCGTGAAGCCGGTGCCGGTGACGGTGATCGTCGTGCCACCGCTGCTGGGCCCGGACGCCGGCGTCGCGTCGGTGATCGTCGGCGCCGCAACGTAGGTGAAGGCGTTGGCATCGCCGGTGGTCGAGGTGCCGCCCGCCGTGGTGACCCGGACGTTCACCCGCCCGGCCGCGTGCGCCGGGGTGACGACACGCAGCGATGTCGGCGACAGTTGCGCCACCTCGAGCGCCGGCATCCCGCCGAAGGTCACCGTCGACTGCGCGGTGAAGTTCTGGCCGGTGATCGTCACGTCCTCGCGCCCGCCGGTACGACCGGTCGTCGCCGAGAGACCCGAGACGACCGGTGCGAGGCCGTGACCGCTGGTCGGCGGCGTCGGGATCGGCGTCGGGATCGGCGTCCGCACGGGCGTGGGGGTCGGCACCGGCGTCGGGCGCGGCGTCGGGGTCGGGGTCGGGGTCGGCCGGGGCGTCGGGGCGGGCGTGGGCGTGGGCTTCGGGGCCGTGCCGCCGTAACTGAAGACATCGGCACCGGACGCGGGCGACACGCCCCATGGCCCGGCGACGCGCAGGTGCACGCGTCCAGCGGCGTGGGCGGGCAGCGTGATCGTCACCCGTGTCGACGACACGACGCGGTAGCCGGTATAGCGGGTCACGCCGCCGACGATCACCGAGGTCGCGTCGCTGAGATTGCGTCCGAGCACCGTCACCGTGCTGCCGCCGGTCGGGCCCGACGTGGCCGACAGGCCGGTCACGACCGGCGCCGCGCCGGCGCGCAGCGACATCGGCCGGGTCGCGCCGCGGTAGGTGCCGACCGCGAGGTACCGCAGCGGCGTCGTCACCACCGGGTGGCCCGACTCGTACGCCTGCACCACCGTGCCGTTGCCGATGTACATCACCACGTGCCCGATCTGGGCGTTCGGGCCGGGGGAGAAGAACATCAGGTCACCGGGCGCGAGCTCGGCCATGTTCGGGTGGAACCGCCCGGCGACGTCGTGCTGGCTGGCGGCGAAGTGCGGCAACGACAGGTACGGGCCCCAGCCGTAGAGCGCGAGCCCGGAGCAGTCGAACCCCCAGACGTGGCAGTCCATCGCGCCGCCGCCACCGTCTCCCGAGTAGCAGGCGCCGTAGGTCGGACCGGTGCGGCTGCCGCCGTCCCACGAGTAGGGCAGGCCGAGCCAGGCCGTCGCCCGGCGCGCGGCCGAGCGGCCCATGGCCGCCGTCCAGGTGGCCGACCGCGGCGCGATCGCCACCGACTCGAGTGCCGCGGCCTTCGCCTTGAATGTGGCGTCGATGCGCTGTTCCTGGCGGGCGGTCCAGCCGCCGTTGATCGGGACGTCGAGTGCGTTGACCTTCGGCGTCGCGGTCGACGCGACGGCGGCGGGGACGCAGGACGCGAACGTGGTGGTCAGCAGCAGGGCAAGGGTGAGCAGCAGTCGGCGGGACGCAGACACGAGGGTGGAACTCCAAGTCGATCAACACGCCCGTCGGGGTTCGAGCGCGGACAGGTACACGTTCGGCAGCGGGTGCCGCGTCCTGAAGTGTTTTCGATCAAGACATCACGACGGTGTCACGGCAACGACGGGTGCTGTGTCGGCCGATCGGTCAGGCGTGCGGCATCGACCTGCCCGGGACGGGGCGGGGCGAGCACGTGCCGTTCGGCCGTGGGTGGGTGCCGCCGTGCTGCCTAGCGTCGGCGTCGACGCGCGGAGGGGGTGCGGGCGGATGACGGCGGTCTGGGTGGTGCTGGGCGTGTTCGTCCTGGTGGCGCTGCTCGCGGTGCTGCTGTTCAACGGGCTGGTGCGCAGGCGCGCCCGCACCGCCGAGGCGTGGGCGCAGATCGACGTCGAACTCGAACGGCGGCACGACCTCGTGCCGCGACTGGTCGCGACGGTGCAGGGCTACGCGGAGCACGAGCGCACGACGTTCGAGACGGTGACCGCCGCCCGCGCCGACGCGGTGGCCGCCGGACGGTCCGGCGACCCGACGCGGGTGGCCTCGACCGAGAACGCGCTGTCGACCGCACTCCGCTCGCTGTTCGCGGTGGCCGAGAACTGTCCGGCACTGCAGGCCGTCGGCGCGTTCCGCGACCTGCAGGAGCAGCTCACCGCCACCGAGGACAAGCTCGAGTTCGCTCGCCGCCACTACAATGTGAGCGCGCGCGACTACAACGCCGCACTGCTCACCTTCCCGCGCAACCTCATCGCCGGCGCCCTGCACTTCGCGCCGGTCGGCTACTTCGAGGCCGCCGGCGCCGACCGGGCAGCGCCGGACGTGTCGTTCGACGCCGGCCGGCCGCGACCCGGCCCGCGGTGAGCGGACGCGATGGAGGAGCAGATCGCCCGCAACCGACGGCGCAGCATCGCCTGCGTCGTGGCGTTCGTCGTCGTCTGGGCCGGCGTGGGAGGGCTCATCGGCTGGCTCGTCGCGGTGCTCGCCGGACGCCCTGCCGGTGTCGCCGACGACGATGCGATCACCGGTGTCGGCATCGCGACCCTCGCCGCCCTGCTGGCGGCGGCCTTCTCGGTGCTGTCCGGAGCGCGACTGGTGCTCGCCGTCGCGGGCGCGCGGCCGTCCGACCCCGCCCGGTTCCCCGTGCTGAACGACGTCGTCGCCGCACTGGCCGTCGGCGCCGACCTGCCCATGCCCGCCGTCTACGTGGTCGACGACCCGGCGCCCAACGCGTTCGCGACCGGGACGAGCCCCGACCGCGCGGCGGTCACGGTCACCACCGGGCTGCTCGCGGTCATGGACCGTGAGGAGCTCGAGGGCGTGCTCGCCCACGAGCTGAGCCACATCCGCAACTACGACACCCGCCTGCTGCTCGTGGTGACCACGCTCATCGGCCTCGCCGGCCTGCTCGCCAGCATGCTGTGGCGCAGCACCTTCTTCGTCCGGGGCCGTGGACGCGACGCCGGGCAGGTGACCGCGGTGCTGCTGCTCGCCGGTGCCCTGCTCGCCATCGTCGGCTTCGTGGTCGGGCCGCTCATCCGCTTCGCGGTGTCGCGGCGCCGTGAGTCGCTCGCCGACGTGAGCGGGGTCGAGCTGACCCGCAATCCGATCGGCCTGCTGCGCGCTTTGCGCACCCTGCAGGCCTCGGACGTGCCGTCCGAACGGATCAACCACGTCACGGCGGCCCTGTGCATCGACGACCCGCTGCAGCATCACGCGGGGGCGGTGCACCGGCTGTTCGACACGCACCCGCCGCTGGCCGAGCGGATCGCAGTGCTGGAGGCGCTCACCTACGGATCGGCGGTCTGATGACGAGGCGCAGCGCGCTGCTGGTGGCGCTCACGATGACGCTGGCCGCGTGCGGCGCGCCGAGTGCGACGACCGGGCCGCAGCACACGGCGGCGCCGAACAGCGCGCCGACGCCGACGCCGACGCCGACGCCGCGTCCGTCGCCGGCGCGCGCGGGCACGGCAGCTTGCATCCACGAACGGGCCTGGCCGACGTGGCGGCTCGCCGCGCAGACGGTGGTCGTGCCGGCGCAGGAGACGGCGGTCGACGCCGTCCGGCCGGCCGTCGCCGCAGGTGCCGGTGGCGTCATCCTCTTCGGCTCGTCCGCGCCGACCGACCTCGGTCGGCGGCTCGCCTCGCTGCGCGCGGTCGCGGTGGGGCAGGTCGGGCTCACCGTGCTGACCGACGAGGAGGGCGGGGGCGTGCAGCGCATGGCGAACCTGGTCGGCGCACTGCCCTGGCCCAGGAACATGGCGCGCACCTGGACGACCGCGCAGATCACCAGCCGGGTCGCGACCGTCGCGCGTCGCATGGCGGCCGCCGGTGTCGACACCGACCTCGCGCCGGTGGTGGACGTCGACGGCCGGGACGTGCCGCCGAGCGCTTCCGACCCGGACGGATGGCGTTCGTTCGGCGGCTCGACCGCGGTCGTGACCCGCGACGGCGTCGCCTTCGCCCGCGGCCTGCTGCGCGGTGGCGTCACGCCGGTGCTGAAGCACTTCCCGGGACTCGGCGGCGCGACCGGCAATACCGACGAGGGTGCCGCGCGCACCCTGCCGTGGGCGCGGCTGCAGGGCATCGGGCTACCGCCGTTCGTCGCCGGGATCCGCGCCGGCGCGCCGGCCGTGATGGTCGCGAACGCCGTGGTGCCCGGCCTCACGCGGCTGCCCGCGACGCTGTCACCGGCCGCGATCACCGGCGTGCTGCGCGGCCGGCTCGGCTTCCGCGGGCTCGTGATCACCGACTCGCTCAGCGCCGGCGCCGTCTCGGCCGCCGGGTTCGGCGTGCCGCGGGCAGCGGTGCGGGCGATCCGGTCCGGCGCCGACCTGGTGCTGTACTCCGCCGGCACGCCCGCTGCGGCGATCGCGATGTTCCGGCGGGTCGTGGCGGCGGAGACGGCGGCGGTGGCCCGCGGGTCGCTGACCCGGGCGCGACTGGTCGCCGCGGCGCGCACGGTGCTCAGCACCCGCCACGCGAACCTCTGCCCGTGACCGGGACGCGGGTGCCGGCAGTGGCGACCGGCGTCGCGTCGCCCGCCGCGCGTGCCGACGGCCTCGCCATCGCCCGGGCCGCGTCGTCCGAGGCGGACGACGTGCTGCGGCACCTCGCCACCGACGCGGTGCACGGCCTCCCGGCGGGCGAGGTCGCCCGGCGCACCGCGCTCGTCGGCCCGAACTCGGTGGCGTCGCACCGGGCGCGGTGGACGGCGGTGCTGTGGCACCAGCTGCGCTCGCCGCTGCTCGGCCTGCTCGTCGCGAGCGCGGTGGCCTCGGCCTTCGTCGGTGAGCGCAGCGACGCCGTCATCATCTGCGTGATCGTCGCGGTCTCGGTCGGGCTCGGCTTCGTCAACGAGTACCGCGCCGAGCGCAGCGCCGAGGCCCTGCACGACCGCGTCCGGCACCAGGTCGTCGTGCTGCGCGACGGCGCCGCCGTGCGTGTCGACGTCACCGCGCTGGTACCGGGCGACATCGTCGAGCTCAGGCTCGGCGACATCGTCCCCGCGGACGTGCGGCTGCTCGCGGTCACCGGTCTCGAGTGCGACGAGTCGGTGCTCACCGGCGAGGCGGTCGCGGTCGGCAAGCGCGTCGAGCCGGTGGCCGCGGACGCGCCGCTGGCCGAGCTGGCCTGCGCCGCCCTGATGGGCACCATCGTGCATGCCGGCTCGGCGACGGGCATCGTCGTGGCCACCGGGGTGAGCACCGAGTTCGGGCGGGTGGCCGCCGGGCTCAGCACGCACCACCTCGACACCGAGTTCCAGCTCGGCCTGCGCCGCTTCTCGATGCTGCTCGTGTACGTCGGGCTGTCGCTGACGGCGGCGATCTTCGTCATCAACGTCGTGCTCGCCCGACCCGTGCTCGACGCCCTGCTCTTCTCGCTGGCCATCGCGGTCGGCATCACGCCACAGCTGCTGCCGGCGGTGGTGTCCACGAGCCTCGCCGCCGGCGCGCGCGGGATGACCCGCCGCCAGGTGCTGGTGAAACGACTCGTGTGCATCGAGGACCTCGGCAACGTCGACGTCCTCTTCACCGACAAGACCGGCACGCTGACGGTCGGCCGCACCGAGTTCATGCGTGCGGTGGCCGCACCGGGTGCCCATCGCGACGACGTGCTGCGGTGGGGGCTGCTCTGCACCGAGACCGACCCGACGGTCGACGCGGGGATCGGCGGGAACGCGCTCGACCGGGCGCTGTGGGAGTCGCCGGCGTCGCACGCGCGCCGAGCCGAGCTCGGCGCGTACACCCGCCTCGGCGTACTGCCGTTCGACCACGACCGCATGCTCGTGTCGGTGACCGTCCGCGGGCCCGACGTCGCGCCGACACTGGTGACGAAGGGGGCGCCCGAGATCGTCCTGTCGCGCTGCACGCAGGTGGCGCCCGAGACGCGAGCCGCCCTGGACGCCGAGTTCCGCGCGGGCAACCGCGTCGTCGCCGTCGCGACGCGGGCGGCCACGCACCCGGGACCGCCGGTGGCAGCGGACGAGCGCGACCTGACCCTGCAGGGCTTCCTCGTGCTGCTCGACCCGCCGAAGCCCGACGCCGCGGCGGCGCTCGAGCGGCTGCGCGGTCTCGGCATCACCGTCAAGGTCGTCACGGGGGACAGCCCGACCGTCGCCGCCACGGTGTGCCGCGAACTCGGCCTCGGCGACGCGTCCGCGCTGACGGGGCAGGACCTGGATCGGCTCGACGACACCGAGCTGGCCGCGGCCATCGCCCGCACGACCGTGTTCGCCCGGGTCAGCCCCGAGGACAAGGCGCGCATCGTGCGCGTGCAGCGGCACGCGGGCGGCGGCGTCGCGTTCCTCGGCGACGGCGTGAACGACGCGCTCGCCCTGCACACCGCCGACGTCGGCATCTCGGTCGAGTCGGCGACCGACGTCGCCAAGGACGCCGCGGACGTGATCCTGCTGCGCAAGGACCTCGACGTGCTCGCCGACGGCGTGGTCGAGGGGCGCCGGATTTTCGCGAACACGATCAAGTACGTGCTCATGGGGACGTCGAGCAACTTCGGCAACATGTTCTCGGCCGCTGCGGCGTCGCTGTTCCTGCGCTTCCTGCCGATGCTCCCGGCACAGATCCTGCTCAACAACCTGCTCTACGATGCGAGCCAGCTCGCGATCCCGACCGACCGGGTGGACGAGGAGCAGCTGCGCTTACCGTCGCACTGGGACATCGGGTTCATCCGGCGCTTCATGCTCGTCTTCGGCCCGCTCAGCTCGGTGTTCGACCTCATCACCTTCGTCCTGCTGCTCGAGGTGCTGCACGCCGGCGCACCGGAGTTCCGCTCGGGCTGGTTCGTCGAGTCACTGGCCACCCAGACGCTGGTGATCTTCGTGATCCGGACGCGCCGGGTGCCCTTCACCCGCAGCCACCCGAGCGTGGCGATCACCGCCACGGCGCTGACGACGGTGGTCGTCGGCGCCGTGCTGCCCGCGACACCACTGGCCCACACCCTCGGCTTCCGCGCGCTACCGGGGCGCTACTACGCGGCGCTCGCCGGCATGGTCGTCGCCTATCTCGTGTGCATCGAGGTCGCGAAGCGCTGGTTCTACCGCGCGGCCGTGCCCGCGGTCGCCCCTGCGCCGCGCGCCTACGACCACCGCCGGCACCTGGCCCGCCGCGCCGCCCGGTTCAGCCACCGGGGCGGTGGCGGCGTCACGTACCGCGCAGCACGACCACTCCGGCGAAGGCGACGGCGAGCGTGAAAAGCAAGGTGAGCGCGACGATCGCCAGATCGCTCACATGGCGACGCACGGCCTCGCCGAGGAAGGTCGCCCACATCGACCCCTGCGATCCGGGGAACGCCGTCGTGCGTGTCGGTCCGCCGCCGTCTGCGCCGTCCATGATTCCCCCTCCGCCGTGACCACCCGGGGTCCACCGTCGCGCCGATCGGCCGGACCGCACAGGGACCTTCTTCGCGGCTGCGTCCCCGACTGGTGCCTGACCCGCCCGCGAGGCGTCGCGGTTACAGGGCGAAAAACCGGCCACGATGGGGGTGAAAAAGTACGACTAGCCCGCCCGCCCAAACGCCCACACGCGAAACGACCCCCAGATCGCCCCCCACCCCTT
>NZ_JBQCEE010000429.1:0-6204 GCF_051960575.1 Jatrophihabitans sp. | reverse complement strand
GCCGACCTCGGGGCCGTCGCCCTCGAGGTCGGCGTGACGCTGCCGGGCGTCCGGGTCGCGTACGAGACGTGGGGTGCGCCGCAGCGCGACGCGTCCGGGGCGATCGGCAATGCCGTGCTGGTGCTGCACGCCCTGACCGGTGATGCGCACGTCGCGGGACCGACCGGGCCGGACCAGCCCACGCCGGGCTGGTGGGACGGCATGGTCGGCCCCGGGCGCCCGCTCGACCCGGCCGAGCACTTCGTCGTCGCCGCGAACGTGCTCGGCGGCTGCCGCGGCACCACCGGGCCGTCGTCGGTCTCGCCCGACGGTCGCCCGTGGGGCAGCCGGTTCCCGGCCGTCACCATCCGCGACCAGGTCGAGGTCGAGGCGCAGCTGGCCGACCACCTGGGTATCACCCGGTTCCGTGCCGTGCTCGGCGGCTCGATGGGCGGCATGCGCGCCCTCGAGTGGGTCGTCGGCCGCCCCGAGCGGGTGGCCGCCGCGCTCGTGCTGGCCGTCGGGGCACGGGCGACCGCCGACCAGCTCGGCACGCAGAGCACCCAGGTGCTCGCGATCCGCAGCGACCCGCACTGGCACGGCGGCGACTACCACGCCGCCGGTGTCGTGCCGGCCGACGGTCTGGGACTGGCCCGCCGGATCGCCCAGCTCACCTACCGGGGCGAGGGCGAGCTCGACACCCGCTTCGAGCACCGGCTGCAGGACGACGGGCGGTTCGCGATGGTGTCCTACCTCGACCACCACGCGGCGAAGCTGGTCCGGCGGTTCGACGCGGGCACCTACGTGGCGCTCACCGAGGCGATGAACACCCACGACGTCGGACGCGACCGGGGCGGCGTCGTCGCGGCGCTGGCGTCGACCGACGTGCCCGTGGTGGTCGGCGGCATCGACACCGACCGGCTCTATCCGCTGCGCCTGCAGCAGGAGCTCGCCGATGGGCTGCCCGGCTGCGCGGGGCTCGACGTGATCGAGTCGCCGTACGGGCACGACGCGTTCCTGATCGAGGTCGAGGCCGTCGGCGAGCTGGTGCGGCGCACGCTGGCGCTGGCCGCGGATCGGGCACCAGCGGGCCGCGCGGCACTGTGAACGGCCGGTGCGTCCGGCGCGGCGACTTGCCTCGTGCGCCTCACGTTTGGCACTCTATCCCCATCGGGTAGCTAGAGAAACAGGAACTGATCAAGGAGGACGCCGTGAGCTGTTGTCCGTGTCCGACCCTCCCCCGTCCCCGCGCATGATCACCCGGCCGAGCGTCGCCGTCATCGGCGGCGGAGCGAGTGGCAGCCTCACCGTCGCGCAGCTCGCCCGGTGCGCCGCACGCACCGGCGCGACCGTCGACATCCTGCTCATCGCACCCGAGCAGCCCGACCAGCTCGGCCGCGGCGTCGCCTATGGCACCGACGACCACCGGCACCGGCTCAACGTGCCGGCCGCCAAGATGAGCGCCTGGCCGCACGACCCCCAGCACTTCCTCGACTGGCTGCACCGCCACCACGACGCCGACTTCCCCGCCGGCGGCTTTGCCCCGCGCGCCGTGTTCGGCGACTACCTGCAGGACTGTCTGGACGAGGCCATCCGTTCCACCACGGTGCGGGTCGAGCTCGTGACCAGCACCGCCACGGACGTCCGCCGGCACGGCCGACGGCTGCGCATCTCGCTCGGCGACGGTTCGAGCCGCGCCGCCGACGCCGCGGTCCTGGCCATCGGTGCCGGGCGCCCCGCCGCGACGTGGGCGCCCGCCGCGCTGCGACGCTCGGACGTGTTCGTGGCCGACCCGTGGGCCGCAGACCTGCCGCCGGCCGACGGCGACGTGCTGCTCGTCGGCACCGGGCTGACCATGCTCGACATGGCGATGACGCACGCCCGTGCCGGACGGCGCGTGCACGTCCTCTCGCGCACGGGTCTGCTGCCCGTGGGCCACGCCGCGCGCCCGAGCGCGCCGGTGCCGCCACCGACCCTGCCCGACCAGCCGACCGCCGCGAGCGTGCGAGCCCTGATCGACGACCACATCGCCGCGTGCGGTGGCGACTGGCGCCAGGCGATCGACAGCCTGCGGGGCGTCACGACCACGCTCTGGCGCAAGCTCTCGGACGAGTGCCGTGCGGAGCTGCTGCGCACCGACGGCCGCCGGTGGAACCAGGCCCGTCACCGCGCCGATGCCGAACTCACCACGTGGTTGCAGCAGCGTCTCGACCGGGGCGAGGTCGTCGCGCATCGCGGCGAGATCACCGGCGCCCAAGAGGTGCCCGGGGCGGTCGAGGTGACGCTGAGCGACGGCAGCCGGCTCACGGTCGGCCGCGTCGTGAACTGCACCGGCCCGGACGACCGCCTCGCCACGCGCGACGACGCGCTGGTGCTGAACCTGCTCGCGTCCGGGATGGTGCGTCCCGGCCCGCTCGGGCTCGGCGTCGCCTGCGAGATCGACGGCCGGGTGATCGCCGGCGACGGCTTCCCCTCGCCGGTGTGGGCGATGGGTGCGTTGCGGAAGGGCGAGTTGTGGGAGACCACGGCGATCCCGGAGATCCGCGTGCAGGCAGGCGTGGTGGCGCGGCAGGTGCTCGCGGCGCTTCCTCAGCCCGAGCTGCGGCGCCGCGCTCGCGACCCGTTCGGCCTGCCGATCACGGCGTCCGGCGAGGCGAGCACGCTCTACATCGCCGCGCTCGACCGCATCCTGCGGGTGCAGTCGGGCGCCGAGACGCTGGTCGCGCGGGCGGTCGCGGCCGACCCCGGCTTCGCGCTCGGCCATGCGGTGC
Organism: Jatrophihabitans sp.; assembly: GCF_051960575.1. Classification (GTDB taxonomy): domain Bacteria; phylum Actinomycetota; class Actinomycetes; order Mycobacteriales; family Jatrophihabitantaceae; genus JBQCEE01. The sequence continues at coordinate 3,454 of NZ_JBQCEE010000429.1, read as the reverse complement.
AGGCGCTGCTCGGCGCCGAGTGGGGCTGCGACGTCGACGTCGCGACCGCGCTCGCCGCGGCGGAGCGGGCCGGCACCACGGCCGACGAGCGCGAGCGGCGCTTCATCGAGGTCGCCGCGCAGCGGGTGCGCGCACCGGGTGCCGAGTCGGCGGCCGCGCTGCTCTCGTACATCCAGGCCTACCCCGAGGACGCGCTGGCCGTGAGCCTCGCCGTGCCGACGATCGCCTTCGGTGGCGCCACCGAACTGCCGACCGAGGCGTGGGCGCTCAGCGAGGGGCTCGCGCCGGTCTACGGCGAGCACTGGTGGTACCTGAGCATGCTGGCGTTCATCCGCCAGGAGCAGGACCGCTTCGACGAGGCCGCCGACCTCGCGCAACGGGCGTTGAGCATCGAGCCGGGTTCGGGGCATGCGGTGCACGCCAAGGCGCACGTGCACTACGAGACGGGCGACCACGCCGCCGGCCTCGCCTGGCTCGACGGCTGGATCGACCGCTGCGGCGCGCGGGCCTCGCACCGTGCCCACTTCTCGTGGCACGCCGCCCTGCACGAGCTCGCGCTCGGCGACACCGCGGCGGTCACTCGGCGCTACGCCGCCCAGCTCGCGCCGCCGCAGGTGAGCGGAGTGCGGGCGCTGGTCGACTCGGCGTCGCTGCTCTGGCGGCTGCACGTGCACGGCCACGACGCCGCCGATGTGCGGCCGGTACTGCGCACCGTCGAGCCCGAACTGCTCGCGAACCCGCCGACCGCGTTCACCGCGCTGCACGCGGCCATGGCGCTCGCGGCGGCGCACGACTGCCAGGGTCTCACCCGCGTACGCCGCATGGCCGACCGGCGCGGCGGCGAGGTCTTCGAGACGGTGATCGCGCCCTTCGCCGACGCGCTGCTGGATCTCGTCCACGGGGATCCGGATCGTGCCGCCGACGGGCTCGTCGCGCTGCTCGACCACCCTGCGCTCGAACGTGTCGGCGGCAGCGCGGCGCAGCGCGAGGTCGTCGAGGACACCGCGCTGCACTGCGCGGTCGAGGCCGGCCGGTCGGACGTCGCACAACAGCTCTTGCAGCACCGGCTGCAGCGGCGCCCGTCGCGCAGCGACACCGCCCTGCTCGCCACGCTCACGGCGCCGCGGGCCGTCGCCGATCGCTGAGGAACATCCGTTCCCGGCCGTCGTGGTCAGTGGCCGCGGGCGATCCAGTCGTCGAGGTGCGGCGCCTCGGCGCCGATCGTCGTGTCGTCGCCGTGGCCGGTGTGCACGACCGTGTCCGGCGGCAGGGTCAACAACCGGTCACGGATCGAGTCGATGATGGTCGGGAAGCTCGAGAACGACCGTCCGGTCGCGCCCGGCCCGCCCAGGAACAGGGTGTCGCCGCTGAACAGCACGCGGTTGTCGGCGTCGTACAGGCAGACCGCCCCGGGCGAGTGACCCGGTGTGTGCAGCACCTGCAGGCGCACGCCGCCGACCTCGATCACCTCGCCGTCGGCCAACTCGCCGTCGGGCGCCCGGTCGGGGTGCGTGCGGTCCCAGAGCTCGCGGTCGTCCGAGTGCAGCCGGATCGGCGCACCCGTCGCGTCGGCGAGCGCCGGCGCGGCGTCGATGTGGTCGTCGTGGGCGTGTGTGCAGACGATCGCGACGAGGCGCCGGTCGCCGACCTGCGCCCGGATGGCGTCGGCGTCATGCGGCGCGTCGATCACGATGCACTCCCGGTCGTCGCCGACGATCCACACATTGTTGTCGACGTCCCACGTGCCGCCGTCGAGCGAGAAGGTGCCGGACGTGACCAGGTGGTCGATCCGCAGGCTCACAGCATGACCACCGAGCGCAGCACGTCGCCGTGGTGCATCTTGGTGAACGCGGCCTCGACGTCGTCCAGACCGATCTGCTCGCTGACGAACGCGTCGAGTGGCAGCCGGCCCTGCAGGAACAGGTCGATGAGCATCGGGAAGTCCCGGCTCGGCAGGCAGTCGCCGTACCAGCTGGACTTCAACGCGCCGCCGCGGCCGAAGACGTCGAGCAGCGGCAGCTCGAGCTTCATGTCCGGGGTGGGCACGCCGACGAGGACGACGGTGCCCGCCAGGTCGCGTCCGTAGAAGGCCTGCTGGTAGGTCTCGGGTCGGCCGACCGCGTCGATCACGACATCGGCACCGAACCCGTCGGTGAGCGCCTGGATCGCCTCGACGGCGTCGGTCTGCGAGCTGACGACCACGTCGGTCGCGCCGAGCTCCTTCGCCTTCGCAATCTTGCGCGGGTCGATGTCGACGGCGATGACCTTGCGTGCGCCGGCGAGCCGCGCGCCGACGACGGCCGCGATGCCGACACCGCCGCAGCCGATCACTGCGACGCTGTCACCACGCCCGACACCACCGGTGTTGATCGCCGCACCGAGCCCCGCCATGACACCGCACCCGAGCAGGCCGGCGACCTGCGGCGGCGCGGCAGGGTCGACCTTCGTGCACTGCCCGGCCGCGACGAGCGTCTTCTCGGCGAACGCACCGATGCCGAGCGCCGGTGACAGCTCGGTGCCGTCGGTGAGCGTCATGCGCTGCTTCGCGTTGTGGGTGTTGAAGCAGTACCAGGGGCGGCCGCGGCGGCACGCGCGGCACTGGCCGCACACCGCCCGCCAGTTGAGGATCACGTAGTCGCCGGGCGCGACCTCGGTGACGCCCTCGCCGACCGCCTCGACGACCCCGGCCGCCTCGTGGCCGAGGAGGAACGGGAACTCGTCGTTGATGCCGCCCTCGCGGTAGTGCAGGTCGGTGTGGCAGACCCCGCAGGCCTGCACCTGGACGACCGCCTCGCCGGGACCGGGGTCGGGGACGACGATGTCGACCACCTCGACGGGGACCTTGACGGAACGGGCGATCACACCGCGGACGGTCTGGATCATGACACTCCTTCACCGATGGATGCCCCGATCAAAGCAGACCCGCCGATGGGCGGCGCGGGCGGCGACGGGCCGACCGGGTGACCGGTCGTCCCACGTCCGCTGGGCCCTTCGCCGAGCCGTCCGGGCCCCGCGGTCACTGACGCCGCCGACCGGTGTGATGCACGCTGTCAGGGACGCGGGGGGCGTAACGCGTCGCGCACCGGTTCGTTGGACCCGGGCATCATCCGATCACGGAGGAGAGCGCGATGAGCAAGAAGCTCAAGGAGTTCATCGAACGGCTGCGGGCGGCCGCCGGCTTCGGCTGGGGCGTGGGAGCGACGACCGCCTGATCACTCGCCGAGGTAGTTATCGGCAAGGTGCCAACACGCTAAAGACCTTTGTCCCACAACGGCCTTCCAACGCAAAGACGCTTGCTTTTCGAACGCTTCTTCGGGTAGACTGATCGCATGGTGGCACCGGCGGTCGAGGCGTGGACGCTGCCCGCCGGGCACGCCGAACTCGACCGGATGCTGGGGTTGTCGACGGCGTTGGCGTCCGAGGCCGAGCTGTTGGACGCGGTCCGGTCGGCCGA
>NZ_JBQCEE010000428.1:0-8167 GCF_051960575.1 Jatrophihabitans sp. | reverse complement strand
TTTTTCTTTCTAAGGTTAAAAAACACCCCGGGGCGGGCCGGCCCCCGGGGGTGGTTGCGCGCGGCGGTCCGTCGTCCGGGGTCAGTGCTACTTGTTCTTCTTCGCGGCCTTCTTGCCGCCCTTCTTGCCCAGCTCGGCCTGCGCCGCGGAGGACTTCCGCGGGTTCTTCTTCCCCTCCTCGGACGCCTTGGCGTTGGCCTTCTTCGCCGTGTCGCTGCCCTTGCCCTGCTTGTCGGCCATCGCCGCTCCCCTTCGTCCAGGTGACTGCCCGAGGTCCTACCCAGCAGCTCGCCGCCTACGCTCGGGCGGTGCGCGCGGTGCGGTACGAGCAGTTCGGTGGCCCGCTCGACGTCGTCGACCTCGAGCCGCCGGTGTGCGCGCCAGACGGCGTCGTGGTGCGGGTCGAGGCCACCGGCCTGTGCCGCAGCGACTGGCACGGCTGGATGGGCCACGACGCCGACGTCGTGCTGCCGCATGTGCCGGGGCACGAGTTCGCCGGTGTGGTCGCGGAGGTCGGACCCGAGGTGACCCGATGGCGGGTGGGCGACCGCGTCACGGCGCCCTTCGTCTGCGCCTGCGGTACCTGCCCGACCTGCCGACGCGGCGACCTGCAGGTCTGCGAACGGCAGCAGCAACCCGGCTTCACCCATCCGGGCTCGTTCGCCGAGTTCGTCGCCGTCCCGGTCGCCGACCTCAACGTCATCGCGCTGCCCGACGGGCTGGACGCCGTGGCGGCGGCCGCGCTCGGGTGCCGCTTCGCCACGGCCTACCGCGCGGTCGTCGCGCACGCACGGCCCGCGCCCGGCGACTGGCTGGCGGTGCACGGCTGCGGCGGTGTCGGGCTGGCAGCCGTCATGATCGCCGTGGCCGGCGGCGCGCGGGTGATCGCCGTCGACCCCAGTGCCGCGGCCCGGGAGCGTGCGCTCGCATTGGGGGCCGAGCAGGCGCTGCCCGACGCGACCGCGGTCGCCGAGCTCACCGACGGTGGTACGGCCGCATCGATCGACGCCATCGGCGGGGCCGACTCACTGCTCGCGTCGGTGCGGTCGCTGCGCCGCCGCGGACGCCACGTGCAGGTCGGCCTGCTCGGCGGCGACCACGTCGTGGCCGCCGAGGTCATCGGCCTCGCCGTGTCGCGCGAGCTCGAACTGCTCGGCAGCCACGGCATGTCCGCGCTCGACTACCCCGCCATGCTCGCTCGCATCGTCACGGGCGAACTCGACCCGGCCCGCCTCGTCGCGCATCGCGTCGGGCTGGCCGAGGGCGCCGCCGCCCTCGCCCGGCTCGGTGACGCCACCGTCGACGGCATCACCGTGATCCAGCCGAGCCGCGCCTGACCTGCGGCACCGAAGTCACTCGGCGTCGACGACCGACCTGCGCTGCTCGACGAGTTCGTAGACGCCGCCGTCCGGCGCCACGAAGTGCGCGTAGCGCATGCGGTCGTTCTCGGACACCTCGTCGTCGGTCTCGACGCCCGCCGCCCGGAGTTCGCCGAGGGCCTCGTCGAGATCGTCGACCAGGAACCCGATCGACCGGTGTGTCTCCCCCATCTCGCCGGGCGACGCGACGGCGAAGACGCTGCCGTCGGGCAGGGTGAACGCGTCCGCGCCCATGCCGCCGACGATCACCGGGGGCAGTCCCAGCACATCCGTCACGAACGACCGCATCGCCTCGCGCTGCGGCGTTGCCGTGCCGGCGAAGCAGAGTCCGAGGATGCGCATGGGCGGACCCTAAAGGCCGTCGCCCGGCCGTCACGCCGGCGCGCGTCGCACCGGCGCGCCGAGACGCGCCGCCTGCGGGATCTCGGCGACCTCGTCGACGACCGCGAGCAACCCGGCGACATCCGCATCGGCGGGCGCATCGACCTCGACCACGTACGTGACGCCCGTCGACCGCCAGGTCGTCGTGTCGAAGCTGCCGCGAGCCACGACGCGCACGCCATGCACCTCGACACCGAGCCGCTCGGCCTCGCGGTGCACATCGTTCAGCACGCAGCCGGCGATCGAGAGGTGCAGCAGGTGCGCGCCGGTGAAGGGCGCCTGGACGGTGACGCCAACACTCTTCCAGCGGTGCGGGAACTGTACGGCCTCAGGGTCTCGCGATCGCAGCGCACCCGAGGCGACGATGACCGTGTACTCGTCCATGACCGACCATGCTGACGCACGTCGCGCGCGTCAGCACGGCCGGTCGCGCTCAGCGGGTGTGGACGCGCACGCTGTGCAGCGTGCGGCCGGTGACCACGCCGAGGTTCCAGAGCCGGTCGTGCCCCATGCATCGCTCGATCGTCACCGTGAGCGCCCACCGGTTCGCGCCGATGCGGCGGAAGACGTGGTCGACGCCGTGCGGCCGCTGCGGCACCGGCGCGGCGTCGACGTAGTACGGCCGCACCCGGCTGTCGCTCACGACGATCGTGTAGTTGCGGCCGAGCTGCACCTGCCACGTCCCGTTCGAGTAGGGGGTGTTGAGCAGGTAGATGCCGGGCACCGAGTAGCTGCCACGCAGGCTGGCGGTGTTGCCGGCGCGGTCGGTGGCCGTGGCGACGTAGCTGGTACGCGCCCCGCTGGTGTGCCTCGTGATGCGGCAGCTCGCGATGCCCGACAGCGTGTCGGTGGCGACGCACCGCGCCGTCGGAACCTGCCCGCCGTAGGTCGCGCCGTTGCGAATACCGGTGACGCGCACGCTCGGACGGTGCTGATCGAGGTTCAGGTCGGTGACCGAGACCGTGGCCATGCCGCCGTCGGTGGCCGCGATCGTGCGGCTGACCGACTGGCCCGCGCCGTCGTGCGAGAGCGTCACCGGTGCCGAGCAGGGCGCCGTGAGCGGCGCGGTGGCCGCGGTGCACGTGAAGGTCACCGTGATGGGACTGCGGTACCAGCCCGCCGCGGTGCGCGCGTGCGGACTCGAGACACGCGCGGTGATCGTCGGGTTGTGCCGGGCCGAGGACGCGGACGAGCCGAGGAAGTCGGCGTCGCCGGAGTAGGCGGCACCGACCTGGTGGGCGGCGCCGCTCGGCACCGAGTAGGCCAGCGTGGCGGTCGAGCCCGAGAGCGGCGCGAGGCCGACCGGCAGGCCGTCGACGTAGAAGATCACGAAGCCACTCGGCGTCCCGGCGCCGGGTGCGTTGACGGACACGGTGGCCGCGAGGTCGGACTGGTGCACCGCGAGCGACGTCGTGGTGGCGGCCTTCCCGACTGCGACGGTCGTGCTCGCCGTGACGGCGTTGCGGTTCGCGTCGCCGGTCTCGGCCGCGTCCACCTCGCACGAGCCGACGTGCGCGAGCGTGACGGTGGTACCGGAGACGGTGCAGACCGACGGGCTGCCCGAACTCGTGGTCACGGTCAGCCCGGACGCCGATCCGCTCACGGACGCGGTCACCGCCTGCCCGACGACACCGGTGCTCGGCGCCGTGACCTGCAGCGGCGGCGTCGCCTTCCCGATCGTGAGCGTGTACGCCTGCTGCCCCGTCACCGGCCCGGTGCCGGTGCCGGAGTCGGTGGCTCGGACGGTGAAGTTGAAGGTGCCGGCGGCGGTCGGCGTGCCGGCGAGCGCCCCGGTGGCCGCGTCCAGGGTCAGGCCGTCCGGCAGCGTGCCTGCACTCACCGCGTAGGCGTAGGGCGCAGTGCCGCCCGATGCCGCGACGCTCTGTGAGTACGCCGTGCCGAAGGTGCCGGCCGACAGCGTGCTCGGCAGCACGACCGTCGGGGACGCCACGGTGAGCGTGTACGCCTGGTCGGCGGAGATGCCGTCGCTGTCTGTCGCCGTGACGGTGAAGCTCGCGGAGCCGTACTGGGACGGCGTCCCGGCGAGCGCGCCCGCGCTCGTCAGCGTGAGGCCGGTGGGCAGCGTGCCACTGGTCACGGCGAAGGAGTACGGACCGGTGGCGCCCGACGCGGTCAGCGTCTGGCTGTAGGCAACGCCGCCGGTCGCGTCGGGCAACGAACCCGGCGAGAGCGTGACCAAAGCGGGGCCGGCGACCATCGACCCCGAGGCGACATTCCGGTACGCGCCGCAGTTCGTGCACTCGAACGACGAGGTGGACAACGCAACGCTGTCGCCGGTCGCTGCGGTCGACGTGTCGGGGAACACCAACTCGATGTACCGGCTGAGGTCGTCGAACACGCTGATCGTGCCACCGTCGTTGGCCTTGATCAGGTGGCTGTTGCCGGCGTCGTAGCGGGTGCTCGCACCGAGGTAGACCGCCAACGTCCCGCCACTTGTCGTGAGGTCGAAGGCCTTGATGTGGTTCGCGCCGTCGAAGGTGACCGTGCCGGTCATGGCGCCGCCGTCGTCGAACGTCACGCCCTGCATCGTCCATTGCCGGTACGTCGCTGCGTCGGCGCGCGTCGGTGCGCCGACAACGAAGCACAATGCGATCGCCGCGACCGCGACGAGGAGCAAGGCGAACACCGCACGATGCCGGGCGACGGTGGACGAGGGGGCGAGGGGCATGGCTGGGCCTCCCGGACGGGGCATCGACTTCGGCGATACCGGCTGGGCGAGAAGCGCATTCGATCATTGATTGATCATGTCTGCATGGTTTCCGACCAAAGACCCGACCTGGGTCGGGTGCCGTGACGACGGAGGCTCCGCCACGGTTCACCGATGCGGCTTCGAGTGCCCTCGGAGCAGGCCGGCGAGCGTGGCAGGCAGAGTGCGGAAGTCCGGTGCTCCTGCGACACCGCGAGCGCGATGAGGTGCCAGAATCGCCGACGTGACCGACGTCGACGTCGAGGTTGAACGGGCCGAGGTTGCAGCAGGTGACGTCGGCGTCTGCGCCAAGCTCTCGGCTGAGAGCTGGGAGCTCAACATCTGGGCCCGCGCCGCGGACTACGCGCAGCTCGGCAACATCCGCGACGCCAGCTGGGATGACCGGTCCTCGCTGAAGGTCGGCACGTCAGCCGGTGCTGATGTCTTCTGGGTCAGTGACGAGCGAGGGGTTTCGATCCTCGTAGGGCAGGACGACGAGACCTGGGACTTCGCCGTGACCGTCCCGGAGCACATTGTCCAGCGGTTGCATCAGCAGGTGCTCGCGCTCGGCTGAGCACCGATCATTGCTCCGACTGCACGCTTCTTCCGCTCGAAACCCGGCACGGCAGCCCGCACCCTCGAGTCAGGCGGCGGCGTCCTTCGCCTGGGTCAGGATCTGCGCCAGCACGTCCGCCGGTTGCGCGCCCGAGACGGCGTACTTGCGATCGATCACGAAGAACGGCACGCCGTCGGCGCCGAAGTCGTGCGCGAGCTCCTCGTCGGCTCGAACCTCGTCGAGGTAGGCGACCCCACCGAGCACCTGGACGACCTCGGCCCGGTCGAGCCCAGCGCCGACGGCGATCTCGGTCAGCGAGTCGTGGTCGAACACCGAACGCTGCTCGGTGAAGTAGGCACGGTGCAGCGCTTCGACCAGCTCGGCCTGCCGTCCGCGGGCATCGGCAAGATGCAGCAACCGGTGCGCGTCGAGGGTGTTGCCGCTGTGCAGCTCACCCATGCGGAACGTGAGACCGGCCTGTTCGGCGCGCTGTTCCATCTGCTGCTGCGCCTGCTCGGCCTGCTGCGGCGTCATGCCGTACTTGCGGCTGAGCACCTGCACGGTCGGCGCCACCTCGTCGTGCGGCGCACTCGGGTCGAGCTCGAACGAGCGGTACGTCACCTCGACCTCGTCGCGGAAGGGCAGCTGCTCGAGCGCGCGCTCGAAGTTGCGCTTGCCGAGGTAGCACCAGGGGCAGACGACGTCGGACCAGATCTCCACTCGCATGCCAGGGCAACGTCTCGCGCTGCCGAGCGCATTCCTCAGCCGGCGGCGGTGAACACCACGATCGGACGCGACGACCCCTCGCGTTCCTGCAGCAGCGCAATGACGTCGCCGTCCGGGCCGACCGCGCCGTGCGTGCCGGCGATCCCCTGGGGCGGCAACGACTTCCCGTACGAGAGCGCCCGCGCCTCCGACTCGTCCACCTCGCGCACCGGCATCGCCTGGCGGACGGCGTCGGCGAGCGACAGGGTGACCGGGTCGTCGAGCGTCGCCAGGTCGTCGAGCGTGCGAGCCTCGGCGAGGTCGAAAGGGCCGACCCGCGTGCGTCTCAGTGCGGTGAGGTGGCCGCCCACGCCGAGCGCGGCGCCCACGTCGCGCGCCAGCGCGCGCACGTATGTGCCGGACGAGCACTCGACCACGACGTCGACGTCGACGAAGCCGTCGACCCGTCGCACCGCTAGCGGGTCGAAGCGGCTCACCGTCACCGGCCGTGCGGCGAGCTCGACCGCCTCACCGCGCCGGGCGAGGTCGTAGGCACGTTGCCCGGCGACCTTGATCGCCGACACACTGCTCGGCACCTGCTGGATGTCGCCGACGAGTTCGCGCATCGCTGCGCGAATCGCGTCGTCCTCAACATGTGTGGTGTCGGCGGTGGCGATCGGCTCCCCCTCGGCATCGTCGGTGGTGGTCGAACACCCGAGCCGCATCGTCGCCGTGTACGCCTTGTCGGCCAGCACGAGGTGGGTGAGCAGCCGGGTCGCCTTGCCCACGCCGATGACGAGCACGCCGGTGGCCATCGGGTCGAGCGTGCCCGCGTGCCCGACCTTGCGCGTTCGGGCCAACCGGCGCATGCGGCCGACGACGTCGTGCGACGTCCAGCCCGCCGGTTTGTCGACGACGACGAGCCCGTCGCGTGCCGGCGGCCGGCGGGGAGCTGCGTGCTCAGACACCGAGCACCACCCATCGCTCGCCGCGTGCCCGGGTGAGCATGCCGACGAGTCGGACGAGGATGAACGCGGTCAGCCCGGCCCACACCCCGCCGATCCCCCAGTGCCAGTGCAGCGCGGCGAGGTTGATGGGGGCGAACGCGCCGACGGCCGCGACGATCGTCAGCGTGCGCAGGAAGCCGACGTCGCCGGCGCCGATGAGCACGCCGTCGAGGGCGAAGACCACGCCCGCCGCCGGCAGCATCGCGACGAACCACGGCCAGAGCAGGTGCGCCTGGTGCAGCGTCGCCGTGTCGGGGGTGAACAGGCGCGGGACCACCAGCCAGCCGGCCGCGAGCAGGACGGCGAAGCCGACGCCGGCCCAGAGCCCCCACCGTCCGACCTGCGCGGCGAGGTGTTTCGCCTGCCCCGCGTCGGACGCGCCGAGCGCAGCGCCGACCAGCGACTGCGCCGCGATCGCCACCGAGTCGAGCAGGAGCGCAGTGAACTCCCACAGCTGCAGGCCGATCTGGTGCGCGGCGAGCTGCGGCGTGCCCATGCGCGACGCCACGCCCGCCGCGGACAGGAACGCCACCTGGAAGGCGATCGCTCGGGCCAGCAGGTCGCGTCCGACGACCAGTTGCTGCCGCATCACCGCCGGTCGCGGCCGCACGCCCCGCGCCGCGCGCCGCAGCGCCGTCACGAACAGCGCAGCGCCGACGGTCTGCGCCGCGAGGTTGGCCCACGCCGAGCCGTCGAGACCGAGCCCGGCCGGGTACACGAGCAGCGGCGACAGCACGGCGGACAGCCCGTTGGCCACGAGCACCAGCACGACGGGCTGCCGCGTGCGTTGCACACCGCGCATCCAGCCGTTGCCGGCGAGCACGAGCAGCACGCCGGGCAGGCCGATCACCGCGATGCGGAACCAGTGCTCGGCGGCCATCTGGTTCGCCGTCGCACCACCCGCCAGCAGCCGGGTGAGGGGCCCGGCGAAAAGCTCGCCCACCGCCACCATGACCCCGCCGATGCCGAGCGCCAGCCACGAGGCTTGCACCCCTTCGTCCACGGCCTGGTCGAGACGACCCGCGCCGAACCAGCGCGCGGACCGCCCGGTGGTGCCGTACTCGACGAAGGTGCCGACCACCGCAAGCAGCGTCATCAGGGCCGCCCCGATGCCGAGCGCGCTCAGCGGCACGGCACCGAGATGCCCGACCACCGCGGTGTCGACGAGCAGGTAGAGCGGCTCGGCGGCGAGCACGACGAGGGCCGGCGCCGCCAGAGCCAGCACGCCGCGTGGCGGCGTGCTGGTCACTGCCCGGTCAGCTGCTCTCGGAGGGCGGTCATCGTGGCCTCGCGGTCCAGCCGGCTCGTGTAGCCGGCCGCGGCCCGGTGCCCGCCGCCACCCAGAGCCATCGCGACCCGGGAGACGTCGGTGGCGCCGCGGGAGCGCAGCGACACCGACCACGAGCCGTCGTCCTGACCCTTGAGGACGCAG
>NZ_JBQCEE010000427.1:0-4298 GCF_051960575.1 Jatrophihabitans sp. | reverse complement strand
CGAACGTTACCGAGGGTAAGCCGTTCCCGCTGGGGGCCACCTGGGACGGATTGGGCGTCAATTTCGCGCTGTTTTCGGCGCATGCCACCAAGGTCGAGCTGTGCCTGTTCGATGACACCGGTGAAACCGAGCTCGAACACATAGAGCTGCCCGAATACACCGACGAAGTCTGGCACGGCTATCTGCCGACGCCGTGGTTCAACTACGGCGACGATCCAGCCGAGGCCGACCAGGGCCGGCAGCACCAGCGGGCGCAGCCACCGCAGCGGGACACCGGAGGTCCACACCACGCCGAGCAGCACGCCGAACAGCAGCGAGTCGGCGCGCGCGTCCGTGCGGTAGTAGAGGTCCTGCCAGTAGTGCGCCTCGCCCCAGACGTGCAGCTTCACCAGGTACGAGCCGACGATGCCGAGCACGGCCACCAGGGCCCAGGTGCGCGGCCGCCACCGGAACAGCGCCGCGCCGAGCAGGAAGACGAACGGCCAGACCAGGTAGAACTGCTCCTCGACCGCGAGCGACCACAGGTGGAACAGCCCGGGCTGCACGGACGCCGGGTGCTTCGTCTGCACCCAGTTCCCGACGTAGAGCGCGATCGGGATGCCGCTGTGCCGCAGCGAGCCGACCGACCGGTCGAGGTCGTAGTGGTCGACGAGCAGCGTCACGACCAGCATCACGTACAGCGCGGGGAACAGCCGCAGCGCGCGGCGGGCGTAGAAGGCGCCGAGCCGGACACGCCCGCTGCCGGCCATCTCGCCGAACAGCAGGCTGGTGATGAGGAAGCCGCTGAGCACGAAGAAGATGTCGACGCCGATGACGCCGCCGGGCAGCAGGTCGTGCGCCTTCGTCCACCACAGCAGGCTCATGCCGTGGTGGAACATCACGAGCAGCACGGCGATCGCCCGCAGTCCGTCGAGCGCCGGCTGCCGCCCGAGCCGCCGGCGCACGACGACGGACGGCACGGGAGGCATCCGTCGATGATAACGAAGAGATAACGGACGCCGCGGCGCGGCCGGGTCAGCGTCGGCTGAGGAAGACCTGCATCGCCGCCGGGTTCTTCAGCGCGCCCTGGCTCACCGCCTGTTCGACGGGCACGCCGGCGAGGATCTTCTTGACCGGCACCTCGCACTTCTTGCCGTTCAACGTGCGCGGCACCTCGTCGATCGCCTCGACGCTGTCCGGCACGTGCCGCGGCGACAGTTCGCGCCGGATGGTCGTGCGCAGGTCGCTCGTCACCTGCTCGAGCGACGCCCCGTCGCGCAGCACGACGAACAGCAGCAGCTTGCCCTCCACCCCGGCGGCCGAGGTGTCGATGACCAGCGAGTCCTCGACGTCCGGGTGCTCCTCGACCACGCGGTAGAACTCGGCGGTGCCCATGCGCACGCCGCCGCGGTTCATGGTCGCGTCCGACCGGCCGTGGATGACGCAGGCACCCGACGGGCGGATCGTGATCCAGTCGCCGTGCCGCCACACGCCGGGGTAGGTGTCGAAGTACGCCTCGCGCAGTTTGCTGCCGTCGGGGTCGTTCCAGAACATCACCGGCATCGAGGGCATCGGCTCGGTGACGACGAGCTCGCCAACCTCGTCGACCAGCGACGCACCGTCCGGCGACCACGACTCGACCCGCGCGCCGAGCATGCGACACGGGATCTCCCCCGCCCGCACCGGCAGGGTCGGGGCGCCGCCGACGAACGCGGTGCACACGTCCGTCCCGCCGGACAGCGACGACAGCATGACGTCACCGAGCTCGGCGTAGATCCAGTCGAAGCCCTCCGGCGGCAGCGGCGCGCCCGTCGACCCGACCGCGCGTACCGACGACAGCGCCAGCTCGGACGGCCGCACCCCGGCCTTCATGGACGCCTGCACGAACGGCGCCGAGACGCCGAACGCGGTGATCCGTTCGCGCTCGGCGAGCCGCCACAGCGCGTCGGCCGCCGGGAAGGCGGGGTTGCCGTCGAAGAGCACGATGGTCGCGCCGGTCGCCAACCCCGACACGAGCAGGTTCCACATCATCCAGCCGGTGGTGCTGAACCAGAAGAACCGGTCGCCCGGGCCGAGGTCGAGGTGCAGCACCAGCTGCTTGAGGTGCTCGAGCAGGATGCCGCCCTGCGAGTGCACGATCGGCTTCGGCAGCCCGGTCGTCCCGGACGAGTAGAGCACCCAGAGCGGGTGGTCGAAGGGCACGTACTCGAACGCCAGCGTCGCCTCGCGCGCGACGACGTCGCTCCATGACACCGTGTCGTCGAGCGTCGCCGCGTCGTCGAGGTACGGCACGAGCACCACCTCGCGCACCGACGGCAGCTCGTCGCGCAGCGCCGTCACCGTCGGACGCACGTCGAACCGCTTGCCGCCGTAGACGTAGCCGTCGACGGCGAACAGCACCACCGGCTCGATCTGGGTGAACCGGTCGGCGATCGCCCGGGCGCCGAAGTCGGGCGAGCACGACGAGAAGACCGCACCGAGCGACGCCGTCGCCAGCACGGCGATGAGCGCCTCCGGCGCGTTCGGCAGCAGCGCCGCGACCCGGTCGCCGACGCCGACCCCGGCGTCGACCAACTGCGCCCGCACCGCCGCCACCGCCGTGCGCAGCCCGCGCCAGGTGAGCTCGCGCCGCGGGCCGTCCTCGCGGGCGAAGATCACCGCGACCGCGTCCTTGTCGACACCGCACGGCGGGTACAGCAGGTGCTCGGCCCAGTTCAGCGTGCCGCCGGGGAACCACTGCGCGCCGGGCATCGCCCGCGACCCGAGCACCGCCGCGGGCGTCGTCCGCCAGCGCACGCCGGCCCACTCGGCGAACGCCGACCAGAAGCCGTCGAGGTCGTCGACCGACCACTGCCACAGCTCGGCGTACGACGCGTCACCCCGGCCGAGCGACCGCGTGAACCCGGTCAACCGGGCCTCGGCGACCCGCTCGGCGGACGGTTCCCACAGCAGCGTGCCCTCGCTCGTCACGCCCGGAACCCTATGCCGCCGCAGCGATCACGCTGCGCGGGTGGTCACGCCGTCGCGACGACGCCCAGCTCGGCGGGCGTGGCGAGCAGCTCGTTCTTCGGCAGCACGCGCACCGTGTAGCCGAACGCGCCGGTGCGGTCGAGCGGCAGGTCGCCCTCGTAGCGCTGCGCGTCGTCGACGGGCTCGGTCGCCTTCAGCGTCACGGTGCGGGTCTCGGTGAGCCGGTCGTCGATGTCGACCGGGCCGTACACCGCCTCGACGTCGACGTCGTCGGTCGACAGCGACCCGAGCGCCACGGTGGCCCGCAGGCTGAGCGTCTTGCCCAGTTCGGCCGCGTCGCCCTCCATCGCCGAGTCGACATTGCGCACGACGACGCCGCCCCACCCGGCCAGCACCCGCGACCGCCACGCCGCGAGCTCCTTGGCCGGCGCGAAGCCGTCGGACGCCATCCGGATCGACGAGGCCGAGGCCGGGACGTAGAGCCGCCGCACGTACTCGGACACCATGCGGGACGCGAGCACCTTCGGCCCGAGCGTGCTGACGGTGTGGCGCACCATCTGCACCCAGCGCACCGGGATGCCTTTGCCGTCGCGGTCGTAGAACCGCGTCGCGACGTTCTTCTCGATGAGGTCGTAGAGCGCGTGCGCCTCGAGGTCGTCGCGCTGGTCGGCATCGACGCCCTCGGCGGACGGGATCGCCCAGCCGTTCTCGCCGTCGAACCACTCGTCCCACCATCCGTCGCGGATGGACAGGTTGAGCGCGCCGTTGAGGGCGGCCTTCATGCCCGACGTGCCGCACGCCTCGAGCGGGCGCAGCGGGTTGTTCAGCCAGACGTCGACACCCCAGTACAGGTACCGCGCCATGCCGATGTCGTAGTCGGGCAGGAAGGTGATGCGGTGTCGCACCTCGGGGTCGTCGGCGAAGCGCACCATCTGCGCGATGAGCTGCTTGCCGCCGTCGTCGGCCGGGTGCGACTTGCCCGCGATGACGATCTGCACCGGGTGCTGCTCGTCCAGCAGCAGGGCCTTCAACCGGGCGGGGTCGCGCAGCATGAGGGTGAGCCGCTTGTACGACGGCACCCGGCGGGCGAAGCCGATCGTCAGCACCTCGGGGTCGAAGGCCGAGTCGATCCACGACAGCTGCGACTCGCCGAAGCCGCGGGTGGCGTACGACTCGCGCATGCGGCGGCGGATCTCGAGCACCAGCCGCTCGCGCAGGGTGTTGCGGACGCCCCACAGCTCCTTGTCGCTGACGCGGTCGATGGCCTCCCAGCCGCCGCCCTCGGCGAGGATCTCGGGGCCGACCTCGCGCTCGGCGATCTCGAGGATGTCGCGCGACATCCACGTCGG
>NZ_JBQCEE010000426.1:0-25861 GCF_051960575.1 Jatrophihabitans sp. | reverse complement strand
CAGCGGCGACCGGGTGCCGTCCGTGCCGCGCCGGACCCGCCGGCCGGTGGGCACGCCGGCGCCGGGGCCCCGCGCCGGGGCCGGGGCGCCGGGCGGGGGGGAAACCCCCCCCCCGGGGAGTAAGAGGGGTGCCCCGCCGGGTGGGGGTGTTGCCCGCCGCCCGCCCCCCCGGCGCCCGGCCGGGCCCCCGGCGCCGGCGTGCCCACCGGCCGGCGGGTCCGGCGCGGCACGGACGGCACCCGGTCGCCGCTGGACCCGGGATCGTCCCTCGGGCTCGGTGTGGCGGTGATCTGGCTCAGCCTGCTCGTGCTCATCCCGCTCGCCGCCGTCGTGAGCAAGGCCTTCGACGGCGGGTGGGGCCAGTTCGTCGACGACATCACGAAGTCGACCAACCTCGACGCCCTGAAGCTGACCCTGCTGCTGTCGGTGTCGGTCGCGGTCGTCAACGCGGTCATGGGGACACTCGTGGCGTGGGTGCTCGTGCGCGAGCGCTTCCCGGGCGCACGTGTGCTGGAGTTCGCGATCGACCTGCCGTTCGCGCTGCCCACCATCGTCGCGGGCCTGGTGATGCTCGGGCTCTACGGCGAGGACAGCCCGCTCGGCGTCAGCCTGGTCGGCACGCGCATCGGCATGTTCGTCGCGCTGCTGTTCGTGACCCTGCCGTTCACGGTGCGCACCGTGCAGCCGGTGCTGCTCGACCTCGACCGCGACGCCGAGCAGGCGGCCGCGTCCCTCGGCGCCGGGCCGTTCACCGTCTTCCGCCGCATCGTGCTGCCACCGATCCTGCCGGCGCTGCTGTCGGGCGGCACGCTCTCGTTCGCCCGCGCGCTCGGCGAGTACGGCTCGCTGGTGCTGATCGCGAGCAACATCCCGCACCAGACGCTCATCGCGTCCGCGCTCATCTACGGGCGGCTGCAGGACGCCGACAACCCGGTCGCGGGCGTGCGGCAGGCCGCCGCGCTCGCGACGGTGCTGCTCGTGGCCAGCGCGGTGGTGCTCACCGTGCTCGCCCTGCTGCAGCGGCGGAGGGAACGTCGTGGCTAGCCCCGCCCGCACCACCATGCGCGCCGTCGTCGTCCTCTACGTCGGCGTCATCATCCTGCTGCCCGTCGGCGTGCTCTGCTTCCGCGCCTTCCAGCCGGGCATCGGCCAGTTCTTCCACACCATCTCGTCCGGCCCCGCGCCCGCCGCCTTCCAGCGCTCGGCGCTCGTGGCCGCGTGCTCGGTCGTCATCAACACCGTCTTCGGCGTGGGCGTGGCGATGCTGCTCGCCCGGCGCCGCTTCGCCGGTAAGCGCGTGCTCGACGCGATCATCGACCTGCCGATCGCGATCTCGCCGATCGTCGTCGGGCTCGCGCTCGTGCTGGTCTACGGCGTCGGCGGCTGGTTCGGGCTCGGCGTGAACCAGGTCATCGGGGCCACGCCGGGTCTCGTGCTCGCGACCACGTTCGTCTCGCTACCGCTCGTGCTGCGCAGCGTGCTGCCGGTGCTCGAAGAGGCTGGCATCGAGCAGGAGCAGGCGGCCGCCTCGCTGGGTGCGAGCGCGGTGCAGACGTTCCGCCGCATCACCCTGCCGACGATCCGCGTGGCGCTGGGGTACGGCGTCGTGCTCGCGCTCGCCCGGTGCATCGGCGAGTACGGGGCGGTGCTGGTCGTGTCGGGCAACTTCCAGGACCAGGCGACCGCACCGTTGCTCATCTCGCAATTCCTGCAGAACGACTTCGACAAGCAGTCGGCTTACGATCTGGCATTCGTCCTCATGCTGGTGTCGGTCGTCGCCATCGTCGCGGTCTCGCTGCTCCAGGGTCGTCGGAAGAAGGTCGGTTCGTGAGCATCGAGGTCCGCGGGGTCACCAAGCGGTTCGGCGATTTCGTCGCGCTGGACGACATCGACCTGACGATCAGGCCCGGCGCGCTCACGGCGTTGCTCGGGCCGAGCGGCGGCGGCAAGTCGACGCTGCTGCGCATCATCGCCGGGCTCGAGAAGCCGGACAGCGGCAGCATCCACATCGAGGGCAACGACGCGACGACGCTGCCGCCGCAGCGCCGCAACGTCGGCTTCGTCTTCCAGCACTACGCCGCCTTCAAGCACCTCACGGTGTACCGCAACGTCGCCTTCGGCCTCGAGATCCGCAAGCGCCCGAAGGCCGAGATCGAGCACCGGGTGCGCGAGCTGCTCCAGCTGGTGCACCTCGACCAGTTCGCCGACCGGCTGCCGTCGCAGCTGTCCGGCGGCCAGCGCCAGCGCATGGCCCTGGCCCGGGCGCTCGCGGTCGAGCCCACGGTGCTGCTGCTGGACGAGCCGTTCGGGGCACTCGACGCCAAGGTGCGCAAGGAATTGCGCGACTGGCTGCGCCGCCTGCACGACGAGGTGCACGTGACCACCGTGTTCGTCACCCACGACCAGGAGGAGGCCCTCGAGGTCTCGGACGAGATCGTGGTGATCAACGACGGGCGGATCGAGCAGATCGGCAGCCCCGACGACCTCTACGACCACCCGGTCAACGACTTCGTGATGGGCTTCCTCGGCCCGGTCACCACGCTCGGCGGCCGGCTGGTGCGTCCGCACGACATCGAGATCGCCACCTCGGCGGTGCCGGGGTGGGTGCAGGCGACGGTCGTGCGGCTGCAGCGCATCGGCTTCGAGGTGCGCGCCGAGGCGCGGACGCCCGACGGCGCTGTCACCCTGGCCCAGCTCACCCGCGGCCAGGCCGAGGCGCTCCGGCTGCGCGAGGGCGCGACGGTGTGGTTGCAGGTCGAGCCGGCCAGCACGACGATCCCGACGCCGACGCTGGTCTGAACCGCGCGCCTGTGCGGCGCCCGGAACGGACTTTGCGAGGATGCGATCGTGCAGATCTCCGCGAAGACCGACTACGCGATCCGGGCCTTGCTCAGCCTCGCGGCGCACGAGCCCGCGCTGGTCAAGGTCGACACGGTGGTCAGCGAGCAGGGGATGCCGCGCAAGTTCGTCGAGGCGATCCTCGGTGAACTGCGCCGGGCCGGCATCGTCCGCAGCCAGCGCGGCGCCGAGGGCGGCTACGCGCTGGCCCGGCCGGCCAAGGACGTCATGCTCGGCGCGGTGATCCGCGCCGTCGACGGCCCGCTGGCCGAGGTGCGCGGGCTGCGTCCGCACGAGACCACCTACACCGGCGTCGCCGAGCACCTGCCGGAGGTCTGGGTGGCGGTGCGCGCGAGCCTGCGCCGGGTGCTGGACGAGGTGAGCCTGGCCCAGGTGCTCACGGGCACGCTGCCCCCGCACGTGCGCAAGCTGGTCGAGACCCCGGACGCCTGGCTGCCGCGCTGACGCAGCGCCGGGCCGATCCCTCGCGTGGTGATCGTCCCGGGCGTACCGTCCAGGCATGGGGAACATCGGGCCGCAGCGGCAGCGCTACGAGGTGCTGCCCGACCGTGTCGACACCGCCGCGCCGGCCGAGCGCCGGTCCCGCGCCGACGAGCCGGAGCAGCCGCATCGCGTGGCCGAGCCGGCCGGGCGCGACCCGCGCGACTGATCGGGGCAGCGGTGGGCGCATTCGCCGGTGGGGGCACCGGCGTCGAACCGCTCGTCGGCGAGATCCGCGGGCTGCGCACCTTCCGCGTCGACGAGGCCGGGCTGCTGCTGCCGCTCTACAGCGAGTGCGCCTGGGACGACGGCGACAACATCGCGACCTGCGCGCCGCCGACCGGCGACCACCCGCGTCGTGAGCACGTGGTGCCGAGCGACGACTGCGAGTGCGGCTACTACGCCTACGGCACCCTCGAGGCCGCGCGGCGGCAGCGGCAGGCCCGGTTCGTGCTCGCCATCGTCGCCTGCTGGGGCAACGTCGTCGCGGGTACCCAGGGCGTGCGGGCCGAGCACGCACGGGTCGAGGCGATCTGGGTGGCGCCGACCGCCCCCGCCTTCGTCCGTCGCCGCCTGGGCGTGCGCTACCCGTCGGCCCGCCTGTACGACGACGTCGACGTGATGCTGGCGGAGTTCCCGCTCACCGCGCTGCCCTGCTACGAGCCGCCGCGGCGCCGGGGCGCCCTGCGCCGAGCGGGCGTGGGCGCCCTGCTCGCACTGCTGCTGACGCTGGGCGTGCTGCCGCTCGAGGTGCTGCGCGGCACCGGGCTGCTGTGGGACCTGTGGCTGGCCGCGACGACAGCGGCGCTCGCGGCGACCGCGTGGCTGGCGGCGGGGGCACGCTGGGCCGGCCACGTCGCGGCGGCACTGGTGATGACCGGGTTCGTGGCCTGGCTCGTCGCCCCGTGGCTGGGGCTGTCCGGCTGGCTGCTGCGCGCCCCGCTGCTGCGCGGCGCGGCCGTCGCCGGATGGGGGTTCGTGATGAGCCTGCGGCCGGGCTGGTTCCCGGTCGTGCCGTCGGCGCGCGAGCGGACGTTCTGCGGGGTCCGTGCGTCCGGCTGACAGCGGCACACCCGCGCCTTCGTAGACTCGCGGGGTGACCTCGCCGACAACGTCCCGCCGCCGCGCCGCCACCCGGCGCCTGCCGGCCACCGGGGGCGGCGTCATCACCCGCACCACGCTGCCGGGCGGGCTGCGCGTCATCACCGAGGCCATGCCCGGCGTGCGCAGCGCGAGCATCGGCGTCTGGGTCGGCGTCGGCTCGCGGGACGAGTCGCTGTCGCTCGCCGGCACCAGCCACTTCCTCGAGCACCTGCTGTTCAAGGGCACCACGACGCGGTCGGCGCTCGACATCGCCAGCGCCATGGACGCCGTCGGCGGCGAGTTCAACGCCATGACCGACAAGGAGTACACCTGCTACTACGCGACCGTGCTCGACCGCGACCTGCCGCTGGCGGTCGAGATCGTGTCCGACGTCGTGCTGTCGGCGACCGTGGCCGGACGCGACGTCGAGGTCGAGCGGGGCGTGGTGCTCGAAGAGATCGCGATGCGCGACGACGACCCGTCCGACCTGGTGCACGACGAGTTCTCGTCGGCCCTGTTCGGCGACACCCCGATCGGGCGCCCGATCCTCGGCACCGAGAAGTCGATCCGCGCGCTGACCCGGCGGCAGATCCACGGCTACTACACGCGGCGCTACCAGCCCGAGGCGATGGTGGTCTCGGTCGCCGGCAACGTCGAGCACCGGGCGGTCGTCGACCTCGTGCGGCGGGCGTTCGCCGGGCGGCTGGCCGACGGCGCCGAACCGGTCGCGCCGCGGCGGGGGAGCGCGCCGGCCGTGCGTCCGGTGGCGCCGGTGACGGTCATCGGCGACGACACCGAGCAGGCCAACATCGTGCTCGGCGGACGCGGCATCTCGCGTCACGACGACCGGCGCTGGGCCCTCGGCGTGCTGTCCGCCGCGCTGGGCGGCGGCATGAGTTCGCGGCTGTTCCAGCGCATCCGTGAGGAGCGCGGGCTGGCGTACTCGGTGTACTCGTTCACCAGCAGCTACGCCGACACCGGGCAGTTCGGCGTCTACGCCGGCTGCCAGCCGGGCAAGGCCGACGAGGTGATCGGCCTGATGCGCGCCGAACTCGACGCCGCGGCGCACGGTGGGCTCAGCGCCGACGAGATCGAGCGGGGCAAGGGGCAGATGCGCGGGTCGATCGTGCTCGGCCTCGAGGACACCGGGTCGCGGATGAGCCGCATCGGGAAGGCGGAGCTCGCCCACGGCGACGTGCTCGGCCTCGACGAGCTGCTCGCCAAGGTCGACGCCGTGACACCGGACGAAGTGGCGGCCATCGCCGCCGACCTGCTCGACCGACCCCGGTGCCTGACCGTGGTCGGCCCGTTCGACGACCACGACTTCGACGGAGCGGTGGCATGAGCGAGGCAGCTGTGACCGAACCCCTGCGCGTCGGCGTCCTCGGCGCCCGCGGGCGCATGGGGCAGCAGGTGTGCAAGGCGGTCGACGCCGCGCCCGACCTCGAGCTCGTCGCGATGGTCGACGCCGGCGACTGGCTGTTCTCGGTGGCGGACGCCGGCGCCCAGGTGCTCGTCGACTTCACGCACCCCGACGTGGTGATGGACAACCTGCGCTTCGCCGTCGACCAGCACATCCACGCCGTCGTGGGCACGACCGGCTTCACCGCCGACCGGCTCGACACGCTGCGCGGCTGGCTCGCCGACGTGCCCGACCTCGGCATGCTCATCGCCCCGAACTTCGGCATCGGCGCGGTGCTGTCGATGAAGTTCGCGCAGCTGGCCGCCAAGTACTACGACTCGGCCGAGGTCGTCGAGCTGCATCACCCCGGCAAGGCCGACGCCCCGTCGGGCACCGCGGCGCGCACGGCACAGGTGATCGCGCAGGCGCGCGCCGCCGCCGGGATGGGCCGCGCGCCGGACGCGACCACCCAGGCGCTCGAGGGCGCGCGCGGCGCCGACGTCGACGGCGTGCGGGTGCACGCCCTGCGCATCGCCGGCCTGGTCGCGCATCAGGAGATCGTCTTCGGCACCGAGGGCGAGACGTTGACGATCCGGCACGACTCGCTCGACCGGGTGTCGTTCATGCCGGGCGTGCTGCTGGCGGTGCGGCAGATCGGGTCGCGTCCGGGGCTGACCGTGGGCCTCGAGGCCCTGCTCGACCTCTGAGCCGCCGGTGACCGCCCGCCGCGTCGTCGGCGTCCTGATCATCGCCCTGCTCGCGTACTTCGCGATCATCGGCTGGTTCGGCGTCATCCTCGTGCAGCAGTCGAAGTGGACGCTCAAGTTGCTCGGCGTCGTCGTCTTCGTGCTGCCGGTGATCGGCGGGTACGTCGTCTGGCAGGAGGTGCAGTTCGGCCGGGCGACACAGCGGCTGGCCCAGCAGTTGCCGGACGGCCCGCCCGACCTGCCCCGGCGCCCGTCGGGCCGCGTCGAGCGGTCGGCCGCGGACGCGTGGTTCGCGCAGTGCCGCACGGCCGTCGAGGCCGAGCCGGCCGACTGGCGCGGCTGGTACCGGCTGGCCGAGGCCTACGACCTGGCCGGCGACCGGCGCCGGGCCCGCGCGACGATGCGCAAGGCCATCATGATCGAGTCGTCGGACGCGTCCGCACTCTGACACCATGCCGCGCATGCGTGCCGCGGTGAGCCGTCGATGACGCCGGCCGCGATCCCACCGGACGACCCGCGCACGCCGCTGGTCGAGCAGCTGCGCTGGTTCCGGTTCCTGCCGGGCTTCTCCTCCGGTATCGCCGAGCGGGACGACACCCTCGAACTGCGGGTGCGTGCGGGTTCGGACGCAGAGCGGGTCGAGGTGTTCGCCGCGTTCGGCGTCGCGGCGCGGTGGTGGCCGGCCGACCGTCCCGTTCCGGCGCACGCGCTGCCCTACGTCGACCCCGGCTACCTCGACTCGCCCGCCCTCGTCCCGGACTCGTCGCTCGTGCAACCCGGGCTCGTCCGGCTGATGGGCTCGACCGGCTTCCTGTACGCCACCGACGACGCGGTCTGGCTCGACCTCGTCGACGTCGAGCAGCGCGCGGTGACCGACCTCAACCTGCGGGCCGCCATGGCGGTCGAGCGCGAGATCGTCCCTCGGCTCGTCGATCGCCTGCCACGGTGGCCGTGACCGGCCCCGCCGTCGCGGCCGAGGCCGGCACGGTCAGTCGCGGCCGACGTGGGTGTCCAGCCACGCGGTGAGCGGCGCGAGGGCACGCCACCGCTTCGTGATCTCGGTCTTCGCCTTCGCCGTCGACAGCCAGTCGGGACAGCCGAGCTGCTGCGAGGCCGTGAGCGACTTGTACGTCAGCAGGTCCGCGCGCGGATGGTCCTTCGGGTAGCCGCTCGGCACCCGGGTGATGCGGTCGCCGCCGATCTCGAACCCCTTCTTGCGGACGGCCGCGAGCGTGCGTTCGAGCTCGGCGCCCGCCACGTCGTCGGCGACGGCACGTCGCAGGCGGTCGACCTGCGGCGAGGACGTCTCCCAGTAGCCGCCGGCGAGGAACAGGCCGGCGGCGGAGATGTGCAGGTAGGTGCTCGACTCGCCGAACCAGGCGCCCTGGTGCGTCTTGTACGGGGTCTTGTCCTTGCTGAACCGGACGTCGCGGTAGGGGCGGAACAGCTTGGCCGGCCCGAACTCACGCTCGAGCTCGGCGATCAGCGCCTCGAGCGGGGCCCGCACCGCCTCGTCGTACGTCGCCTTGTGCGCCGTCCAGAACGCCTTGGTGTTGTCGGCCTCGAGATCCTCGTAGAAGTCGAGGGCCGCCGTCGGGATGCCGGTGAAGCTCACGCGACGAGCCTAGGCAACGCCGCCGACAGCGTGCCGCCGGTACACGGCTCCGGCCGGCCGATCCGGATGCCCACAGCGGCCCGGAGGCCGTCCACGCCATCAAGATCCGGTGCTGCGGGCACGCCCTCGACCGCCGTCGGACGCGAGGGCTCAGCCCCCGTCGGCACCGATCGCGACGTGCAGCCGCACCTCGCGCAGTTCACCGACGCCGGTGTCGAGCCCGCGGACGACGCCGTCGGGCTCCCAGCCGGCGGAGGCGAGGAAGTCCTGGGTCGTGCGGTCGGCCTCGGGCACCCAGGCGATCGCCCGCTGCAGCCCGTCGGCCCGCGCGGTGTCCACCGCTGCCGCCAACAGCCGCGAGCCGTGGCCCCGACGTCCCCATCGCGGCTCGACGAGCAGCGGACCCACCGCCGCCGTCAGCCCCAGCGCGATCTCCTCGTCGACCGCCGACCCCTCGGCCTCGACCTCGTCCGGCGCCAGCGCGACGAAGCCGACGACCCACTGCTGCTCGAGCGCCACGAGCACGTGGTGCCGCGGCGACGGCGGTGACGCGACCGCGGCCGCCCACGCCTGCGCCGCACCGTCGATCGACAGCCCGTCGAGCACGGGGGCGGGCAGTACCGTCCGGTACGCCGACCGCCACGTCTCGACCTGGATGCGCGCGATCTCGGCGACATCCGCACCGGTCGCCGGGCGCACGCTCACATCGGCCATGACGCGAGCCTAGAGATCGGCCGGGTGACGAGCCGTGCCGGTCAGCGCGACCGCACCATCACGGCCGGGTCCATGTCGTCCGGCTCGCGGGTCGCGGACGCGACCAGCTGCGCGAGCGCCACGAGCACCGCACCGACGACGGCGAACGTCACGCCCCGGCCGGACGTGCCGTCGACCTGCTGCTCGACGACGAGGCCCACGCCGACCACCACGCCGGCAGCCCACACGAAGCTGGTGGCGCGGCGGCCGTTGCGCGCACCGGCCAGGCAACAGGCGATGCCGAGCAGCACGGTGAGCACGCCGGCGCCGGTGATGCTGGTCTGGATGCCGAAGCCGACGAGCCCGAGCACCGTCGCGCCGAAGGCCGGGTAGACGAGGCCGGTGGCGGGCCCGTGCAGGCCACGCCGGTCGAGCGCGAAGGCGATCGCGTAGTAGCCCAGCCCGAAGATCAGGCCGACGGCGGTGATCGCGCCCGCGCCGCCGCTGGACGAGACGTCGCCGGTGTTGAACGCCGACGACGCGACGCGGCCGAGCACCTCGTCCTGCGCCGACTTGAACAGCACGTAGTCGAAGAACGTCGTCGCGATCAGGAAGATCAGCACGGTGTGCCCGCGCAGTCCGGGCACCGCGGCGTAGGCGACGGCCCAGGCGACGATCGACACCCACGCGATCAGGTCGAGGTTCAGCGGGAAGCTGCCACCCGACACGTCCAGGCTGAAGAACCCCAGGGCCAGCGGCACGCCGCCGGCGAAGAGCGCGGTGGCCGCCGTCGCGAGCGGTCCGCGCCGGCGGCTGAGGCCGAGCAGCACACCGACCGCGGCGACCGCGAGGAAGATGACGCCGGCGAGGATGTGCCGGTCGCTGCCGCCACGGCCGGTCGGCAGGCCGTTCTCGTCGAGGCGGACGCTGCCCACGAGGTCCGACCCGACGTACTGGCCCGCCCAGACCACGAGCCCGATCAGCGCCAGCACCGCGCCGGCTCCGGCCAACGCAACGGCGAAGCGGGGCTCCGGACGCCGCTGCAGGCGCTCGCCGAAGCGCGAGCCGGGCGGCGTCGGGGTGCCGCCTGCCGGGTCGGCCCAGCCGGTCGCCGTGGACGACGCGGGGCCGGCGGGCGGCGGCCCCCACGACGGTGGTCCGGCGTACGGCGACGGACCGGGGGAGGGGTGTCGCGGGGGCTCGGGCGGGCCGAAGTCGCTCATGGCCGAGCAGGCTAGCGATCTTGGCCGGGTCTGTCCTGACGACGGACCGTCAGTCGACCGCCACCGTCGACGCCTGGTTCGCCGCCGAGAAGGCCTCGGCCTCCGCCCGCTCGTGCCGCCGCTTGCGCAGGTGCAGCCCGAGGTAGACGACCGCGACGAGCGCCAGCACGGCCAGCGGCGCCCAGGTCAGCGTCTCGCCGACGACGTTCAGCGCCGAGGCGAACCCGTACCCCAGCAGCACGCAGCCCGGCGCCCAGATCAGGCCGCCGGCGGCGTTCCAGAGCAAGAAGGTGCGATAGCGCATGCCGCTCACGCCGGCCATCGACGGCATCAGGGCGCGGAACAGCGCGGTGAGGCGTCCGAGCAGCACGGCCTTGCCGCCGTGGCGCAGGATGAAGCCGTCGACCGCGGCCCACCGGTGCTCGCCGACCCAGCGGCCGAGCCGGCTGCGCCGCAGCGCCGGGCCGTACTTCTTGCCGAACTCGTAGCCCACCGAGTCGCCGGCGATCGCGCAGACCGCCGCGACGGCGATCATCAGGCCGAGGTTCAGCGTGCCGTACTTGGCGTTGCAGAAGACGCCCGCGACGAGCAGTGCCGTCTCGCCGGGCAGCACCATGCCGATCAGGATCGCCGCCTCGGCGAAGCAGAGGCCGCCGGCGATCAGGTACAACCACGAGCCCACCGACTCGCCGATCGTCCGCATGATGTGCTCGAACACGTTGCCATGCTCGCACGCAGCTCGACCGTCTGTCGCTGTCACAGCATCCTCGTAAGGTGCCGGTCATGAGCCCCCGGCCCGTGTCGATCAGCCGTCCGCAGGCGCGCCGCATCGCCCTCGCCGCCCAGGGCTTCGCCGACCCCCGACCGGCCGGCCGCGTCGACGCGCGCCACATCCGCCGGGTGCTCGGCCGCATCGGCCTGCTGCAGCTCGACTCGGTCAACGTGTTCTGCCGCTCGCACTACCTGCCGGTGCTCGCGCGTCTCGGCCCCTACCCGCGCGACCTGCTCGACCGGCTGACCGCGCACACCAGCGGCCCGGTGCAGCGCGAGCTGGTCGAGTACTGGGCGCACGAGGCGTCGCTGGTCCCGCTGTCGACACACCGACTGCTGCGCTGGCGCATGGCCCGCGCGCATCTCGACTCGTGGGGCGGCATCCGCCGGCTCGCCCGCGAGCAGCCGGGGCTGCTGGACGAGGTGCGTGCCCTCGTCCGTGATCAGGGGCCGGTGCGCGCCAACCAGACCGGCATCCCGCGGCCGGCCCGCGCGCCGGGGGACATGTGGAACTGGCACGACGGCAAGGTCGCGCTCGAGTACCTCTTCTTCGCCGGCGAGGTGATGGCCGCGCGACGCGTCAACTTCGAGCGTCTCTACGACGTGCCCGAGCGCGTGCTGCCGCCCGCTGTACTGCAGGCACCGACGCCCGACCCGGACGACGCCCAGCGCGAGCTCGTCCGCATCGCCGCGCGAGCCCACGGCATCGCCACCGAGCCCGACCTGCGCGACTACTTCCGGCTCGCCCCCGCGGCGGGCAAGCGCGCGGTGGCCGAGCTGGCCGAGTCGGGTGAGCTGGTGCCGGCCGAGGTCGACGGCTGGGCCGCGCCGGCCTGGCTCTGGCACGAGGCCGCCCGACCCCGTCGCGTCCGCGCCCGGGCGCTGCTGTCGCCGTTCGACTCGCTCATCTGGTTCCGCGACCGCACCGAGCGGCTGTTCGACTTCCGCTACCGCATCGAGATCTACACTCCGCCCGAGCAGCGCCGCTACGGCTACTACGTGCTGCCCTTCCTGCTGGACGAGGCCCTGGTCGCGCGGGTCGACCTCAAGAGCGACCGGCAGGCCGGCAGGTTGCGCGTGCAGGCGGCGTGGCTCGAGCCCGGGGCCGACGAGACACACACCGCCGCGGAGCTCGCCGCCGAGCTCGCGATCACCGCCGAGTGGCTCGGGCTCGACGGTGTCGAGGTGACGCCGAGGGGCACCCTGGCGCCTGCGCTCGCCGCGGCCGTGCGCGCCGCGTGATCAGCGGCGTGATCACACGTGCGAGCGCAGCCAGGCCGCGAAGAACGGGCTGGTGACGCGGTACGTGCCGTCGACCATCGTCGCGAGGTCGGCCTGCAGCAGCCTGGTCAGCGAGTTGCGCAGCGCGCCGGGGCTGCGGGCCTGCACCGCGTCCCGGAAGTCGTCGGCGTACGGCGTCGCGGTCGGCGCCTCGGCGAGCCGGCGCAGCACCCGCCGCTGGCCCGGTGCCAGCGCCGCGAACCGCCAGGCGTCGAAGTCGGCCTCGTGCTCGACGGCCAGCCGCATACCGGTCTCGACGTCGCTCGCGGTGATCGTCCGCCCGGCGGTGTTGTACACCTCGTAGGCCAGGTACTGGATGTCGTTCGGTACCGGCCCGGCGAGCTCGACGATGCGGTCGGCGAGGGTCACCGACAGGCGCTTCTGCCCCGCGGTCGCGCGGCGCACCAGGAAGTCGCCCATCTCCTCGGGCGGGATCGGCGCGAGCGCCAGCCGCGAGGTCATGCCGTACAGCGGCCCGGTGCTCTCGAGCGTCAGCTGCTGCATCACGTGCTGCTTCGAACCGGCGAGCACCAGTGACACCGTCGGATGGCGATCGGCGAGGGACTTGAACAGCCCCGGCAGGTGCGGGCCGAGGTCGAGCACGTCCTGGAACTCGTCGACGATGAGCACCGAAGGCTTGCGGGGCGCCACCTCGGCGAGCACGGCGTAGACGTCGGCCACGATGTCGTCGAGCTCGCCGGACGAGAGGGTCGCCGCGAACGAGAAGCTCGGCTGGTCGCCGTTGAAGGTCACCGTCGGCTTGACCCGCAGCCGCGACAGGAACGTCGGCACGGCCTGCTTGGCCCGGTGCCAACGACCCCCGTCGAGCCGGTAGGTCTGCCGCAGCAACTGCCCGGCGAGCGAGCGCGCGTCGGCCAGCCCCATCGCCGACACCGACACCACGGCGCCGCCGTCGCGCTCGACGATCTCGGCCGCCCGGCGCAGCAGCGAGGTCTTGCCGTACCGGCGCGGTGACACCACGACGACGTTGATGCCGTCGCGCATCCGCTCGACCAGCGTGTTCACCTCGTGGTGCCGGCCGGTGAACTGGTCGCCGGTCACCGGCGACCCGTAGTGGTACGGGTTCGGCACGCTACTCCCCCCAGCGTTACTACGTCGTCAGTAACTCGTCTGACAGTAACGCACCCCCGTCCGTCGGGCCCCTTGCAGCCCCGCCCGTCGGACCCCTTGTCCCGCAGCACCGGGAAATCTGGCCCGAATGCCCCGGCGCAGCGGGGCAAAGCGGGCCCACAATGCGGCGCAGCGGGACAAGGGGGGGCGCAGCACGGCGCAGCGGGACAAGGTGGGTCGACGGCGCGGCGTCGTGGGACGACCCGCCGCCCGCCCCAGAGCCGGCCGTCAGGCGGCGCGGAACAGCCGCACCCGCCCGCTGCCGGTGCGGGCGCGCAGCGTGATCGCGCGGCCGGTCGAGGGTGTCGACTCGATCGGCAGTTCCGAGCGCACGTCGCCGCTGCCCGAGGAGAGGTCGAGCCGTGCCGCGACTCCGGCCGGCACGCCGATGTGCACGCTGCCCGACCCGCTGACGATGTCGACGTCGCCGTGCGCCGCGCCGATGCGCGCGCTGCCGGCCCCGGTGCGGGTGTGCACCGCGGCGTGCGCCAGCGCGATCTCGACCGTGCCACTGCCACAGCCCGCGGTGACTGCGCCGACGACCTCGCCGAGACGGGCGTCGCCGGCGCCGGTGCGCACCTGCACGCGTCCGCCGACCCGCACCGCGCGCACACTGCCCGACCCGAACCGCGCCCGCAGGTCGCCGTCGATCTGTTCGAAGTTCGCGCCGCCGGCGCCGAACGCGACGTCGGCCTCGCCGCAGCGCCCGAGCACGGTGATGGGTGCGGTGTGGGTGAGCACCTCGATGTCCGACCCTGCAGGCACGACGACCTCGACGTCGACCTCGTCGCGACCGCTGCGTCCGAAGATCGGCAGGTCCAGGACGCCGCCGGCGCGCGGGGCGCGCACGAGCAGGGTGCGGCCGGACAGGTCGACGGTGATCGCGGCGGCGTCGACCTTCGCCGAGCGTGGCCGGATCACCACGCTCGCCTCGTCCACGCCCTCGGCCGCGGTGACCGAGACGCTGCCGTGCGCGATGCGCAGCATCAGCGCCACCGGCCCGCTGACCGGGAAGCGACGGGTGACGGGGTTCGTCTGCTCAGCCATGGATCCATCCGCTCACGTGATGGGCGCCGCCGATGGCGCCGAACGAGGGGCCGCGGGCGCCGCCGCGACCCACGCCGAGGGCCTGCGACAGGGTCGCGACCACCCAGGCGTTCACCGACATGCCCTCGTGCAGGGCCGCCGTGTCGACGCGGGCCTTGAGCTGTTCGGGCAGCCGCAGCGAGATCCGCGCCGTCGCGTCGGTCTCGTCCGCCTCGACCGCGACGGGCGGCGGGGGAGCGGCCGGTGGTGCCGTCGGGCGCACCTCGACCCGCACCCGGTCGTCGTCGAGGGCGACGGTGACGGTCGGGGCGCCGGGCTGGTCGAGCAGGGCGGCGGTCGTCTCCTCGGCCGCGAGCGTCACCGCACGCAGCACGGCGAGCCGCACCGCGGGGCCGGCCGCCGCGGCGAGCGACGTCGCGACCTCCCTCGTCCGCTCGTCGCCGAGCGCGGCCACGGCGACGAGGTGCCGGTCGACCTCGCCGAGGATGTCGTCGAGCTGCATGACGCCACTGTGACATCATTCTGACGTCATGACAATGCCATCGCACTGTCGCGTGTGGCCACCGGCCGCCGCGAGTGGCGCGGGTTAGGCTCGCGGGCACACCTCACCGCTGCTGGAGTCGCCGTGCCAGAGATCGTCCCGCTGAAGGTCCAGGCCATCGCCTGGACGCACTTCGAGCCCCCGGCCGACGTGCCGTGGGAGACGGACGCCGACGGCGGTCAGGCGCTCGCCGAGTTCGCCGGGCGGGCCTGCTACCAGTCGTGGAAGAAGCCGAATCCGGCCACCGCGACGAACGCCGGCTACCTGCACCACATCCTCGAGGTCGGCCACCTGTCCGTCCTCGAGCACGGCACGGTGACGTTCTACTTCAGCGGCATCTCGCGCTCGCTCACCCACGAGCTCATCCGGCACCGGCACTTCAGCTACTCGCAGCTGTCGCAGCGGTACGTGCCCGAGCGCGACGCGGCCATGGTCGAGCCCGACGTCATCGCCGCCGACCCCGAGCTGCACGCCAAGTTCGTCGCCGCGACCGAGGCCGCGGTCACCGCCTACACAGAGCTGCTCGAGGGGCTCGAGAAGCGCTTCGCCGACGTCGAGCACGCCACGCTGCGCCGCAAGCAAGCGCGGCAGGCCGCTCGCGCCGTGCTGCCGAACGCCACCGAGACCCGCATCGTCGTCACCGGCAACTATCGCGCGTGGCGGCACTTCATCGCCATGCGCGCCTCCGAGCACGCCGACGTCGAGATCCGCGAGCTGGCCATCGCCGTGCTGCGCGAGCTGAACCGCGTGGCGCCGAACGCCTTCGCCGACTTCGGGATCACCACGCTGCCGGACGGCACGGAGGTCGCGTCCAGCCCGATGGTGAGCGAAGGCTGACCTGCCGCGCTGCCTGATCCCGGTGGCTGGGGGCGGTAGATTGGGCCCGTGAGCACCGACCCGCGCCGCCCGTTCGGACGCGTGGTGACCGCCATGGTGACGCCCTTCCGCGCCGACGGGCGTCTCGACCTCGAGCGCGCTGCCGAGCTGGCCATCCGGCTGGTCGACGAGCAGCGCAACGACGCGCTCGTCATCAGCGGCACCGGCGGTGAGGGCCCAACCACGACGGATGCGGAGAAGGCCGACCTGCTGCGCGCCGTCGTCGACGCGGTCGGCGACCGGGCCCGCATCATCGCCGGCGTCGGCACCTTCGACACCGCGCACACCGTCCACCTCGCCGACGACGCCGCCAAGGCCGGCGCCGACGCGTTGCTGGTGGTAACGCCCTACTACTCGAAGCCGCCGCAGGCGGGGCTGCTCGCCCACTTCCGCACGGTCGCCGACGCCACCGACCTGCCGGTGATGCTGTACGACATCCCCGGACGCGCGGGCATCCCGATCGCGACCGAGACGCTGCTGGCGCTGGCCGAGCACGAGCGCATCGTCGCGGTGAAGGACGCGAAGGGCGATCTGACGGCGTCCTCGCGCGTGCTCGCCGAGACCGATCTGGCCTACTACGCCGGTGACGACGCCCTGCTGCTGCCGCTGCTCGCCGTCGGTGCGGTCGGCGTCGTCGGCACGTCCACCCACTTCTGCGGTGCGGTGACGCAGGACCTCGTCGCGGCCTTCGAGCGTGGCGACACCGCCGAGGCCACCCGCCTGCACCGACAGCTGCTGCCGATCTTCACCGGCATCTTCCGCACGCAGGGCACCATCCTCGTCAAGGCCGGCCTGCGTCTCGGCGGCTTCGACCCCGGGCCTGTGCGTCCGCCCTTGGTCGACGCGACCGACGCCGAGATCGCGACCCTGCGCAACGATCTTCGCGCCGCCGGGCTGCCTGTCGACTGACCGTCCGCCGCGCCTCACCGGTCAAGCTCGACCGGAGGGTTACGGTTGCTCGGTGGCAGCCACGAAGTCCCGCCCACGGCCGGCAGCGAAGTCCACGGCGCGCAGTGCCAAGAAGTCCTCACCGGCCGCACCGCTCGCCGGCCTCGGCCGCGCGATCGCCGCGGTGTGGCGTGCCATCGCCTCGGTGCTCGGCTCGCTCGCGCGCGCGGTCGGGCGCAACGCCGCCGCGGCCCGTGACATCGACCCCGAGCACCGCCGCGACGCCGCCGCGCTCGGCGTGCTCGCGTTCGCCCTCGTCGGCACCGTCGCGATCTACCTGCATGCCGCCGGACCGATCGGCGACGGCATCGAGGCCGGCATCCGGGCGCTGATCGGCAACGGCGCGCTGTTCGTGCCCGTGCTCGCCGTCGCGCTCGGCGTGCACATGCTGCGCCAGCCCGCCGAGCCGGCCGAGCGCGGTCGTGTGGTCGTCGGGTCGATCGCCCTGGCCGCCTGCCTGCTCGGCATGCTCGACCTCTGGGTCGGCGACACCGGCACCGCGCACGCGCGCGCCCACGCCGGCGGCTGGCTCGGCCGTGCCGTCGGCGCCCCGCTCTCGGCCGGGTTGTCGCCCGTGCTCGCCGTGCCGGTGCTGATGCTCATCGGGGCCTTCGGCGTCCTGGTGATCACCGCGACGCCGCTGTCGGTGCTCGTCGACTACGTGCGCGCCCTGCTCGCCAAGCCCGAGCCGATCGAGCTCACCGCGCCACCGGTCGACGACGAGGCGGTGGCCGCTCGTCCGAAGCGGAAGCGCCGCGTCGCCGCCGACCCCGCCGAGGCGGACGCCGAGACGACCGAGCTGCCCGACTTCCTCGCCGATCCGGTCGGCGGCGGCCACGTCGCCGTCGAACCGCCCGCGAAGACGCCGAAGCCGCGCAAGCCGCGTCCGGCGCAGGTCGAGGAGGACCTGCCGCCCATCAGCATCCCGATGCAGCTCGAGCTCAACAACGGTGGAGGTCTCTACACGCTGCCGACGCTGGACGTGCTCAGCGAGGGGACGCCGCACCTCGAGCACACCCGCGCGAACGACGAGGTGATCAACTCCCTCACTCAGGTCTTCACCGAGTTCGACGTCGACTGCGCCGTCACCGGTTTCAACCGCGGCCCGACCGTCACCCGCTACGAGGTCGAGCTCGGCCCCGGCGTGAAGGTCGAGCGGATCACGAACCTGACCCGCAACATCGCCTACGCGGTGAAGAGCGCCGAGGTGCGCATCCTGTCGCCGATCCCGGGCAAGAGCGCGGTCGGTGTCGAGATCCCGAACGCCGACCCCGAGATCGTCATGCTCGGCGACGTCCTGCGGTCGTCGGTCGCGCAGCGCGACCACCACCCGATGCTGGTGGCGCTGGGCAAGGACGTCGAGGGCGGCTTCGTCGTCGCGAACCTGACCAAGATGCCGCACCTGCTCGTCGCGGGCGCCACCGGCGCGGGCAAGTCGTCGTGCATCAACACGCTGATCCTGTCGGTGCTCACGCGGGCCACGCCCGACCAGGTGCGCATGGTGCTCATCGACCCGAAGCGCGTCGAGTTTGCCGCCTACCAGGGCATCCCGCACCTCGTCACGCCGGTGATCACCAACGCCAAGAAGGCCGCGGACGCGCTGCAGTGGGTCGTCCGCGAGATGGACATGCGCTACGAGGACATGGAGCACTCGGGCGTCCGGCACATCGACGACTTCAACCGCAAGGTGCGCAACGGCGAGCTCGTGGCTCCGCCGGGTTCCGAGCGGATCTACTCGCCGTACCCGTACCTGCTCGTGATCGTCGACGAGCTCGCCGACCTGATGATGGTCGCCCCGCGCGACGTCGAGGACTCGGTCGTGCGGATCACCCAGCTCGCGCGTGCGGCGGGCATCCATCTCGTGATCGCCACCCAGCGTCCGTCCGTCGATGTCGTGACGGGCCTGATCAAGGCCAACGTGCCGTCGCGGCTGGGGTTCAAGACCTCGTCGCTGGCCGACTCGCGCGTCATCCTCGACCAGCCGGGTGCCGAGAAGCTGCTCGGCAAGGGCGACGCCCTGTTCCTGCCGATGGGCGCGTCCAAGCCGGCCCGCATGCAGGGTGCCTACGTCACCGACGCCGAGATCAACGCGATCGTCGAGCACTGCAAGACCCAGCTGCAGCCGACCTACCGCGACGACGTCACCGCACCGCAGGCGCCGAAGAAGGAGATCGACGAGGAGATCGGCGACGACCTCGACCTGTTCCTGCAGGCCGTCGAGCTGGTCGTGTCGACGCAGTTCGGCTCGACCTCGATGCTGCAGCGCAAGCTGCGCGTCGGCTTCGCGAAGGCCGGCCGGCTCATGGACCTCATGGAGAGCCGCGGCATCGTCGGCCCGTCCGAGGGGTCGAAGGCGCGCGAGGTGCTCGTCATGCCGGACGAACTGGCGGGCCTGCTCTACACGCTGCGCAACGGCGGCAGCGCGGCCGATCTGGTCGCGGCTGACGACGATGGCGAGGACGACGCCGCGACCGCAGCGCCGAGGGGGGGCGCGTCGGGCTGCGGGGGCGTGGGGTGGGGGGGCGGGGGCGGGGGCCGGCGCCCGCCCGGCTCAGTGCCGGCGGCGGTGCCGGCCGATGTAGAAGAGCGTGAAGAAGCGGCGGCGGTTGTCGGCGCGGCGGTGCCGCCCGATGTAGGTCTCGGTGCGCTCGTCGGTGACCGGGAACCCGGCCCGCGACGGCGACCACGCGGTGTAGGTGGGCTGCAGGGTCGACATGTGTCGGACGCTACGGCCGCACGACGCCCGAGCGCGGGAGGCGCGCGGGCGATCCGTCCCGCGGCATCGGACGCCCGCGGCGCGCGGTGTGTGGCGCCCGTGCGGGTGGACGCGCCGGGCCGGGCCCCGCAGCGTCGCCACGCGTGACCACGTCCATGATCAACAGCCTCCGGTGGCTGCAGGCGACCGTGCGGCGCTGTTGATCACCGAGCCAGCTGTCCAAGGTCCTGTCAGTCGTCGGTGTCGAGCACAGTCGTCTCGACCGTGGTCGCGTCGATCACCGGCATCCCGAGCGACGCCGCGAAGCGGTCGTTCAGCACCAACGTGTGGTCGAACTCGCCCTTGAGGTGCTTGACCAGGGTGTCGGCGAGCCGGTCGCCCATCGGACGGAAGGTCATCCACGTCATCCCTGCCGAGACGACGCCGCCGACCACCGGCACGGCCTTGCTGATCGTCTTCTCGACCGTCTTCTTGGTGATCTGCTTGCCGAGCAGGGCGCCGACCTTCTTGACGATCGGGTACCACGTCGTCTTGGTGAGGGCCTGGGCTGCGACCTTTTTCCCGATGGTTGCACCTGCCGTCTTCGACGTGTTCGCCACGAGCGCTGCCGCACCTGCTGCGCCGAACATCGCCCCGAGGTACGCGATCACGCGGATCTGCGCCGCTTCGCTCAACTCGCCCGAGCCCTGGAAGAGGTCGTCCTCGCCGAAGAGATAGGCGATCTGCTGGGCGAGGTTCAGCGCGAAGCCGAAGTACTGCGCCACGTCGGCCCCACCCGCCGCGAACATCGCGATCGGGTTGCCGGCCAGCCCGGTGGCGAACGATGCGAGCGAGCTCTTCGACGCGCTGTTCCTGATGATCGTGTCCGCCATCGTCCGGAGCGAGTCGGGCGTGTACACCTCCTGTGGGCCTCGCTCGAGGATCACGTCGAGGTGCGGTGAATCGGCGAACTGCTTGCGCAGGAACGCCTCCCGGTCGACACGGACCACAGGCAGCTTCGACACGGCGCCGATCGTCTGCAGCGTGGTCGAGTAAAGCTTCTCCTGCTTTGCGGCGTCCATGATCAGCACCGTAACCGGCATTTGGCGCAAGTGCTCCTCGGGATGATCCCGTCGGCCGTCAGAGGTGCAGCAGCATGCGGGTGTTGCCGAGGGTGTTCGGCTTGACGTACTCGAGCCCGAGGAACTCGGCGACGCCCGGGTCGTACGAGCGGCGTAGCGCCTCGTAGGTGTTGGGATCGACCGGGGCGCCGTCGATCTCGACGAACCCGGCGCGGGCGAAGAAGTCGACGTGGAAGGTCAGGGCGAACAGCCGGGCCAGGCCGAGCTCGCGCGCGGTCTCGATCAGCCGGTCGAGCACGGCGCGGCCGAGGCGGGCGTTGCGGTGGTCTGGGTGCACGGCCAGCGTGCGCACCTCACCGAGATCGGCCCACAGCACGTGCAGGGCGCCGCAGCCGACCACCTCGCCGCCGATCTCCGCGACGACGAAGTCCTGCACGTCCTCGTACAGCGTCACGAGCTCCTTGGCCAGCAGCCGCTTGCCCGACCCCGCGTAGATGTCGACGAGTGCCTTGATCGCCGGGACGTCGGCGGTGCGTGCCCGCCGGACCAGACTGCTCGACACGGGGCCTTACGGTACGGCCTGCTCCAGCGGCAGGTACGGCGCGCTGCCGTCCCCGTTGGTGAAGGTCAGGCCGGCGACCACGCGGTCCATGTCCGCGCGGTCCTGCGCGGTGAGCGGCAAGGAGTCGTAGGTGGGCGCGCCCGCCGACTCGCTGATCCCCAGCTCGAGCCAGCCGCCGCGGTAGGGGACGTCGAGGACGCCGGCGGTGCGGTCGTACCAGCCGATCTGTCCCCCGACCACCGTGCGGTGGGCAGCGGTGTGCGTGACGGTGCTCGGAGCGTGCGGCCAGGTCGTGACGTCGAAGGTCCGCCCCTCGGCCGACGACAGCGTGACGGTGAGCGAGTACCCCTCGGACCGGTCGTCCGTCACGCTGGTCAGCGGCAGGTCGGGCACGAACCCGAACCGGAACGGCACCGGGATGGGGACGTCGACCGTCGGCCGGAGCGCCGCCGCGAGCAGTTCGAGGGTGGAGGTCCGCTCGCCCAGGGCCGTCACGCCCTGCACGACCGCCCAGCGTCCGGGTGCGAACTGCCACGCAAGCGTCCGGACCACATGCTTGCCCACGCCGATCCACGACATCCGACCGAGCCGTGCAGGGTGGCCGGCCACGGTTGCCGCGGCCCACCCGTCGGTGTGCGCGTGGAAGGCACCGGCCTCGAACACGCTGGCGTAGTCCGTCGCCGCCTCACAGCCGTTGCAGCCGTACGGGAAGTCCGGATCCGCGGCCGCTCGCAGCGTCACCAGTCTCCGGCCGGGCTCCGAGGCCCGCAGGGTCGCCCTCCAACCGGCCGGGACGACCAGGCCCACCGTCGACGCCGGCGCCTGCCCGGCGGCTGTCGGCGTCGGCGTCGGTGTCGGTGTCGGTGTCGGTGTCGTGCTCTGCGTCGCGGGCGGGGGAGCGGAGCGCCGGTCGCGGCCCCCGAGCTGCGCGACGCCGACGGCCAGCAGCACCACGGCGGCCGCGGCCGCGAGGGCCAGCCACCGGACCGACCGCGCTCGGCGGGCTGCTCGCGCGGCGCCCAGGTCGAGCACCTCGTCGTGGTCGACCGGATCGGCCGGCGCGGCGTCCAGGTCGAGCAGGGCGGCCGGCAGGGTGGTGATGTCGCCGGCGCGTGCGGCCAGGGTGGCCCGCAGGCGGGTTTCGAGGTCGTTCATCGTCCGGTCTCCTCGGTCACGTCGGTGTCCTCGCGCAGCGCCGCGAGGGCGCGCGAGGCGAGGCTGCGCACGGTGCCGCGGCGGCACCCGAGCAGCTCGGCGATCTGCTCGTCGGTGGCGTCCTCGTAGAACCGCAACACCAGCACGGCCCGCTGCCGGTCCGGGAGCCGTCGCAGCGCCCGCCAGAGGAGGTCGCGCTCGGCCGGATCGTCGCGCGGCGCCGTGGCCGACTCGGGCAGCTCGGCCATGCTGAGCTCGCCGCTGGCACGTCGTCGTCCGCGACTGATGTGGCCGTTCACCACGGCCCGGCGGGCGTACGCGACGGGGTCGTCGACGCCGAGCGTCGCCGGGAACCGGCGGTGCAGGGCCAGCAGCACGTCCTGCACGAGGTCCTCGGCACGGTGCCGGTCGCCGGTGACGAGGTAGCCGAAGCGCAGCAGCTCGAGGCCGTGCGTCCGGGCGAGATCCGCCACCGTCGCCGGGCGGGGGCGTGTCCCGTCCGCAGTCATGATTGCCACGCACCGTATGACGCTGTGTCCGTACCTGACTGTTGCCGCGGGTAACCTGCAATGGTGTCGACGTCTGACCGCCGTGTGGCGCTGGTGACCCTGGGATGCGCCCGCAACGAGGTCGACTCCGAGGAACTGGCCGGCCGGCTCAGTTCGTCCGGCTGGTCGCTGGCTGATGACTCGGACACCGCGGACGTCGTCGTCGTGAACACCTGCGGGTTCATCGACAGCGCCAAGAAGGACTCGATCGACACGCTGCTGGCCGCCGCCGACACTGGACGCAAGGTGGTGGCCGTCGGCTGCCTGGCCGAGCGGTACGGCGACGAACTCGCCGCCTCGCTGCCCGAGGCCGACGCCGTGCTCGGCTTCGACTCCTACGCCGACATCGCGGCCCGTCTCGACGACGTCGCCGCCGGCCGGCCGGTCGCGCCGCACACCCCGCGCGACCGCCGCACCCTGCTGCCGGTGACGCCGGTGCACCGTCCGGCCGCCGTCGCCGAGGTCGCCGTGCCCGGCCACGCCTGGGTGCCGCAGGGGCGTCGCCGGCTCGACGACGCGCCGGTCGCGTACCTCAAGCTCGCGTCCGGCTGCGACCGGCGCTGCACGTTCTGCGCGATCCCGTCGTTCCGCGGCTCGTTCGTGTCACGCCCGCCGGCCGAGGTGCTCGCCGAGGCGCAGTGGTTGGCGTCCACGGGTGCGCGGGAACTGGTGCTCGTGAGCGAGAACTCGACGTCCTACGGCAAGGACCTCGGCGACCTGCGCGCGCTCGAGACGCTGCTGCCGCAGCTCGCCGCCGTCGACGGCATCGAGCGGGTGCGCGTGTCGTACCTGCAGCCCGCCGAGCTGCGTCCGTCCCTGCTCGAGACCATCGCGACCACGCCCGGCGTGGCGCCGTACTTCGACCTCTCGTTCCAGCACGCGGCCGAGGACGTGCTGCGGCGCATGAAGCGCTTCGGCTCGACCGAAGGCTTCCTGGACCTGCTCGCGCGCGTGCGTGACCTCGCGCCGACCGCCGGCGCCCGCAGCAACGTCATCGTCGGCTTCCCCGGCGAGACCGAGGCCGACCTGGACGAACTGTGCCGGTTCCTGTCCGAGGCGCGGCTGGATGCGATCGGCGTCTTCGGGTACTCGGACGAGGAGGGCACGGCCGCGGCCGACCTGCCCGGCAAGCTGTCCGACGACGAGATCGCCGCGCGCGTCGCCCACGTGTCCGCGCTCGCCGACGAACTGGTCACGCAGCGGGCCGACGACCGCGTCGGCGAGGCCGTCGACGTGCTCATCGAGGACACCGGCGACCTGGACAGTGCCACCGGCCGGGCCGCGCATCAGGGCCCCGACGTCGACGGCGTCACCACCGTGCTCGGCGCCCGCGTGCGCCGCGGCGAGCTCGTGCGCGCCGTCGTCACCAAGACCGACGGCGTCGACCTGGTCGCCGAGCTCGGCGGTGCCCGATGACCGCGGCCGAGCGCAAGCCGCCGCGCGCACTCGCGCCCGAGGCCGACCACCTCGCCGACGCCACGACGTCGGTGTCGGCGTGGAACCTGCCGAACGCGCTGACGGTCTTCCGGCTGCTGCTCGTCCCGGTCTTCGTGGTCGTGCTCTTCCACGGCTCCGGCCACGAACGCGGCTGGCGCGTGCTGGCCTGGGGTGTCTTCGCGCTCGCCGCGGTCACCGACCGGCTCGACGGCGATATCGCCCGCAAGCGCGGCCTGGTCACCGAGTTCGGCAAGCTGGTCGACCCGATCGCCGACAAGGCGCTCATCGGCGCGTCGCTCATCGGCCTGTCGATCCTGCACGAGCTGCCGTGGTGGATCACCGTGCTGATCCTCGCCCGCGAGCTCGGCGTCACGCTGCTGCGGTTCTGGGTCATCCGGCACGGTGTCATCCCCGCCAGCCGGGGCGGCAAGCTGAAGACCCTGCTGCAGGACGTCGGCATCGGCCTGTTCGTCCTGCCCCTCACCGGGCTGCTGCACGCCCTGGCCTGGGTGTTCATGGTCGCGGCGATCATCGTCACGGTGATCACCGGCATCGACTACGTCTTCCGCGCGGTGAACCTGCGCCGCATGTCGCTCGCCGGCGCCGGCGCGCCGGACACGCCGACCGTCCCGTCGCAGGTCGCACCGCCGGCCCAGCCGTCGGTCTGAATCCGCCCGCGCGGGAACGCCCGGACGCCGCCGGCCGTTGATCCGACGATGCCGTTCGCTGTGAGCGGACGGTGTCGTCACCGCCCTCCTGGCACCCATCACGCCGGGTACGGTGAACTTCCTGCACCACCGGCGAGGAGGACCGCATGCCCGTGCTCCGTGAGGTCGTGGGCTCGAGCCTGCGAGCGGCCCGCATGCGCCAGGCGCGCACGCTGCGCGAGGTGTCGTCGAGCGCCCGCGTCAGCCTCGGCTACCTGTCCGAGATCGAGCGCGGGCAGAAGGAGGCGTCGTCCGAGCTGCTCGCGGCGATCTGCCGGGCCCTCGACGTCGAGCTGTCCGACCTGTTCGCCGAGGTGAGCCAGACGCTGCGGCGCGAGGAGAAGCTCGCCGCCGCGGGCCGGCTCGCCGCCGTGCCGGCCGTCGCCGCACCGGTCGGCCCCGGCCGTGGTCCGGCGCCCGCCGAGGCCTCCGTACGGCGGCTGCCCACCGTCGCTGCGTGATCGGCCGCCCGCACCACGTCATCTACGACTGCCCCGACCCGGCCGCGCTCGCGGCCTTCTACGCCGAGCTGCTGAGCCTGCCGATCACCTACCGCGGTGACGACTTCGTCGTCGTCTCGCGGGACGCGACCACCTCGGGCTTCGCCTTCCAGCGGGCGCCCGACCATGTGGCACCGGCCTGGCCCGACCCCGTGCGCCCGCAGCAGGTGCATCTTGACGTGATGGTCGACGATGTCGAGATCGCCGCGGCGCAGGTGGCTGCGCTCGGTGCGCGCCGGTTGTCGGGCAGCGTGTTCGCCGACCCGGCCGGGCATCCGTTCTGCCTCGTGCCACGGCCGTCGTGGGCGCCGCCAATCGCCCCTGGTGACCCATCCGTCCCATCCGTCACGACCTGACGCGGGTGGCAGCGTGTCCGCCGCGACGCCCCGGCCGCCGTCGGTAGCTTCCGGACTCGGACGGGTTCCTCGCCCGTCGGCGCCGCACCGGAGGACGCATGCCCAGCCCGCTGGCCGAGACCCTGTTCCGCCCGACCGCACCGCCGCTCGAGCCTCAGCCGG
>NZ_JBQCEE010000425.1:0-3171 GCF_051960575.1 Jatrophihabitans sp. | reverse complement strand
CGGCTCGCGCAGCGCGTCGAACAGCTAGCGGTGTCGCGCGCCGAGACGGTCGACACGCAATCGGCCGAGCTGCGGCGCATCGAGCGGGACCTGCACGACGGCGCGCAGGCGCGGCTTGTCGCGCTCGGCATGAGCCTCGCGATGGCCGAGCAGGCGCTGGCACGTGATCCTGACTCGGCGCGCGAACTGTTGAGCGAGGCACGCACCGCGAGCAGCGACGCGCTGTCGGAACTGCGTGACCTCGTCCGGGGGATCCACCCACCGGTACTCGCCGACCGCGGGCTGGTCGGCGCGGTCCAGGCGCTCGCGCTCGCCGCGCCCCTGCCCGTCGATGTTCAGGCCGACATCGCAGGACGGCTGCCCGCGCCCGTCGAGTCGGCGGCCTACTTCGCGGTGGCAGAGGCGCTCACGAACGTCATCAAGCATGCGCACGCGCAGCAGGCTTGGGTCTGGTTGCGGCACGACGGCGACCTGCTCACCGCCCGGATCAAGGACGACGGGGTGGGCGGCGCGGACCCGTCCGGCGGAACCGGGCTGCGGGGTATCGAGCGCCGGCTCGCCGCCTTCGACGGCAACGTGGCGATGAAAAGCCCGCTCGGTGAAGGGACCGAGCTGGCTATGGTGCTGCCGTGCGTGTCGTCCTCGCCGAAGATCTTGCCCTCCTCCGGGACGGCCTGATCCGGCTGCTCGAGGCCAACGACTTCGAGGTCATCGAGGCCGTCGACAACGGTCCGTCCTTACTCCGCGCACTCACGACGCACCGCCCGGACGTCGCTGTCGTGGACGTCCGGTTGCCGCCGTCGTTCACCGACGAAGGGCTGAAGGCGGCGATCGAGGCGCGCCGTCAGGTTCCGGGCCTGCCGATTCTCGTGCTGTCGCAGTACGTCGAGCAGCTGTACGCCCGTGAGCTGCTTGCCGACCGCAGCGGCGGAGTCGGCTACCTGCTCAAGGACCGTGTCTTCGACGTGCGGCAGTTCGTCGACGCCGTGCGGCAGGTGGCGTCCGGCGGCACGGCGATGGACCCGGAGGTCGTCGCCCAACTGCTCGGCCGCCGCCGCGAGCCGGTGCAGACGCTGACCCCGCGCGAGCGCGAGGTGCTCGGGCTGATGGCCGAGGGCCGCTCGAACGCCGCCATCGCCGCCCGCCTGTTCGTCACCGAGAAGGCCGTCGGCAAGCACACCAACAACATCTTCGCCAAGCTCGGCCTGCCGCCGTCGGAGGACGACAACCGGCGGGTGCTCGCCGTGCTGGCCTACCTCGACGCCTGAGGGCGGGTCAGATCGGGTCGCCGCGCTGGACGCGGGGGGCGGGCAGGCGCCAGCGGCGCGGCAGGTAGGCCCGGCTGCCGGCGTAGAAGCCGATCCCGAGCGCGCCGCCGTCGGCCTTGCCGTGCCACTGCAGCGCGAGCGCCCGGATGCGGCGGCCGACGACGTACCACTCGAGCAGCAGCACGAGGAACAGCACGAGGGTCAGGAACGACAGCTGCGGCACGAAGCCGCCGACCACCATGAGCGGGAACAGCCAGAGCATGTAGTTGCTCAGCATGCGGCGCGAGTCGACGTAGTCGCGGGCCAGCTGGCGGGTCGGGCCCTGGTCGCGGCGCGGCAGCACCGACGGGTCGCCGCGGCGCATCGCCTCGCGCCGCTCGGCCGCCGTCATCGGGCCGAGCGAGTTCGCCCGCTTCGGCTGGGTCTTCGCCAGCTTCGCGAGCTCGCGCTGGCGGGCGACGGCCTCCTTGCGCGTCTTCGGCGCGGTGACCGGGCCGCGGCGTCCCTCGGCCTCGCGGCGCTTCGGGGTCGGCCGGCCCTTCGAACCGGGCGCTGCGACCTCGGCCGGCTCGGGCTCGGGCTCGACGGCGGACTCGGTGCGGCGCAGCTTCACGCCACCAGATTACGTGGCCGCGGGCCGCGCATGGTCGCCTACGGCAGGGCGAGCATGCGGTCGAGGGCGAGGCGCGCGTTGGCCGCCACCGTCTCGTCCACGACGATGCGGTTGACGACGTCCCCGCGCACCAGCGACTCGAGCGAGTGCACGAGGTGCGGCAGGTCGATCCGGTTCATCGTCGAGCAGTAGCAGACGGTCTTCTCGAGGAAGACGACCTGCTTGTCCGGGTGCCGGTCGGCGAGGCGGCGCACCAGGTTCAGCTCGGTGCCGATCGCCCACGACGAGCCGGCGGGTGCTGCGTCCAGCGTCTTGATGATGAACTCGGTCGAGCCGACGAGGTCGGCGGCGGTGACCACCTCGTGGCGGCACTCGGGGTGCACCAGCACGCTGACCCCGGGGATGCGCGCCCGCACGTCCGCGACGTTCTCGGCGGTGAACCGGCCGTGCACCGAGCAGTGGCCGCGCC
Organism: Jatrophihabitans sp.; assembly: GCF_051960575.1. Taxonomy (GTDB): domain Bacteria; phylum Actinomycetota; class Actinomycetes; order Mycobacteriales; family Jatrophihabitantaceae; genus JBQCEE01. The sequence continues at coordinate 821 of NZ_JBQCEE010000425.1, read as the reverse complement.
AGAGGATCATCTTCGCGTCGCGCAGCTGCTCGACGGTGAGGCCGCCGTTCGGGCGGTGCGGGTTCCAGACGACGCAGTCGTCGAGCGAGAGGCCGAGCTGCAGCACGGCGGTGTTGCGGCCGAGGTGCTGGTCGGGCAGGAACAACACCTTCTGGCCCTGCCCGAAGGCCCAGCGCAGGGCCCGTTCGGCGTTCGACGAGGTGCAGACGGCGCCGCCGTGGGCCCCCGTGAAGGCCTTGATGGCGGCCGAGGAGTTCATGTACGTGATCGGGACGGTGACGTCGGCGATGCCCGCGTCGGTGAGCGCGTCCCAGCACTCGACGACCTGCTGGTGGTCGGCCATGTCGGCCATCGAGCAGCCTGCGGCGAGGTCGGGCAGCACGACCTGCTGGTCGGCGGAGGTGAGGATGTCGGCCGACTCGGCCATGAAGTGGACGCCGCAGAAGACGATGTACTCGGCCTCGGGGCGGGCGGCGGCGTCGCGGGCGAGCTTGAACGAGTCGCCGGTGACGTCGGCGAACTGGATGACCTCGTCGCGCTGGTAGTGGTGACCGAGCACGAACAGCTTCTCGCCGAGCGCCTCCTTCGCGGCGCGGGCGCGGGCGACCAGGTCCGGGTCGGACGGCTCGGGCAGGTCGCCGGGACAGTCCACCCCGCGCTCCGAGAGCGGGTCGGTGCCCCGGCCCAGCGGAAGGAGCGGGAGGTCCACGGTGCTCATGCCCGAATCCTATTGCGGCACCCGCGGAGCACCGATTCGCCTCCCGTGCCGTTGCTCACAGCAGCGAGCCGTTGTGGAGGTACGCCGTGGGCGCATCCATCCC
>NZ_JBQCEE010000424.1:0-26877 GCF_051960575.1 Jatrophihabitans sp. | reverse complement strand
GGCAACGTGCTGCTCGACTGCGTCGACTGGACGGTCAACGAGGGCGAGCGCTGGATCGTGCTCGGCCCCAACGGCGCCGGCAAGACCACGCTGCTGCAACTCGCGTCCGCGCTCATGCACCCGCCGTCCGGCACCGACTGCGTGCTCGGCGAGCAGCTCGGCCGGGTCGACACGTCCGAGCTGCGTCCACGCATCGGCCTGGCCAGCGCCGCCCTGGCGCAGCGCATCCCGAACGGCGAGACCGTCGTCGACGTCGTGGTCAGCGCCGGCTACTCGGTGATCGGCCGCTGGCGCGAGGCGTACGGACGCGTCGACATGCGCCGTGCTGGTGCCCTGCTCGAGCGGCTCGGTGTCGGCGAGCTGGGCGACCGCCTCTACGGCACCCTCAGCGAGGGCGAGCGCAAGCGGGTGCAGATCGCCCGGGCGCTCATGACCGACCCCGAACTGCTGCTGCTGGACGAACCCGCCGCCGGCATGGACCTCGGCGGCCGCGAGGACCTGCTGCGCCGGCTCACGCGCCTCGCCGCCGACGCCGAGGCCCCGGCATCCGTGCTCGTCACCCACCACGTCGAAGAGCTGCCGCCCGGCATCACGCACATCCTGCTGCTGCGCGAGGGGAAGGCGGTGGCTCAAGGGCTCGTGCGCGACGTGCTGACCGACGAGCACCTCAGCGCCACCTTCGGCCTCGACGTGCACGTCGAACGACGCGCCGGTCGCTGGTACGCCCGCGCGGTCGGGCGTCGCCCGCAGCCGCGCCCGGCGGCCGCCGAGGCCTGACCGTGCCCCTTGCCGGCCCCGATTCGGCGGTGGACGACGCCGGGACGATGAGGCGGTGGATGTCGACGACCTGCTGTCCGGCCCCGCGGGCGACGGCTCGTGCACGAGTTGGCGCACGGTCTGTCGCTGATCGAGTCACTCGACCAGGCCGTCTTCCACGCCATGTACTGCAGCCACCGGACGAGACCGACACCGCCCTCGCCGCCGCAGGTGCCGCCGATCACCTCCGGCCGACCGCTCGGTCACTGCTCGGGCGCCCGGAGGCGGCGTCGTGGTCGGCGTTGGCGGTCCGCGGGCAGCAGTGGACGGACGGCGTCTTCCGCGGCCGCGAGCCGGCGGACGGGCCGCCCGCGGCGACGGGTGCGCGGCTGCGCGAGTGGCGGGCGGACGAGCTCGCGCGGGCGGCGCGGCTGGCGCGGCGTCCGGAGTTCGCCGAGGGCGCCATCCCCGTCAGCGGCATCTGGTGGTCGGCGCCGATCGGTATCGGCCCCCGCACGACCGGCCTGGCTGTCGAAGGCGGGCCCATCGGCCTCGTGCTCGTCGAGGACTGGCCCGGCTGGGAGTTCGCCAGGCTGTGGCCCGTGGTCGCCGCGCCGTCGGCCCGCGTGCTCGAGATCGACTCGCCGGCCGACTGGACGGCGCTCGTCGACCGCCATCCGCTCGACGTCACGGGCAGCCGCCGCTTCGACTGGAATCGCCGCACGGGCCGCGCCGGGCCCTGGCTGATCCCCGACTACGCCGCCGTCGCGGCCGACTGGGACGCGATCCACCTGACCGTCGCCGGGTATCTGACGACCGCCGACCGGCCGCTGCCGGTGCGCGGCGGCTCGACGCTGCTCGCCGGCTGGTCACCGGACGAGACCGCCTGGCTCACCGACGTGCTGACCGTCGCCGGACCGCCCGTCCTGTGGCGCGAGGTCGACGGGGAGTGGCGTCCAGGTGCGCGACCGCCCGTGCCAGGACCGCCGGGAGAGAGGCCGTAGTCTGCCGATCAGGTCGACAGCGAGGAGCGAAGATGGCGTCGGTACGGGTCGAGATCGGGGACGGCACGGGGGAGATCCCCGCCGCGGTGGCCGTGATCCGGCTGGACCGCCCGCCGATGAACGCGATCAACACCGAGGTGCACGCCGAGCTGCTCGCGGCCGCGCAGCAGGTCTCGGCCGACGACGCGGTGCGGGCTGTCGTCCTCTACGGCGGCGAGAAGGTCTTCGCGGCCGGCGCCGACGTCAAGGAGTTCGCGCAGCTCGACTACGAGGCCGCGCTGAAGGGCGTGCCGCGGCTCATGCTCTCGGTGAACGCCCTCGCCGCCATCCCCAAGCCGGTGATCGCCGCGGTGACGGGCTACGCGCTCGGCGGCGGTTGCGAGGTCGCGCTGACCGCCGACTTCCGGATCAGCGCCGACACCGCCAAGTGGGGCCAGCCCGAGATCCTGCTCGGCATCATCCCGGGCATGGGTGGCTCGCAGCGGCTCCCGCGGCTCATCGGGCCGGCGAAGGCCAAGGATCTCATCTACACCGGGCGGTTCGTCGACGCCCAGGAGGCGCTCGAGATCGGGCTGGTCGACGCGGTGGTGCCGGCGGCCGAGACCTACAGCGCCGCGCTCGCCACGGCGGCGAAGTTCACCACGCTGCCCGCCCTCGCGCTGCGCGCCGCGAAGGCCGCCATCGACCAGGGCCTCGACGGTGATCTCGCGACCGGCCTCAAGCTCGAGTCGCACCTGTTCGGCTCGCTGTTCGCCACCCGCGACCGCGAGATCGGGCTCACCTCCTTCGTCCAGAACGGCCCCGGCAAGGCCGTGTTCACCGGCGTCCCGGGTGCGTCGGGGGAGTGACCCCGCCCGTCGTCCTGTTCGATCTCGACGGCACGCTGAGCGACTCGGCGCCCGGCATCCTGGCGTCGCTGCGGCACGCCTTCGCCACGCACGGCCTGCCGCCGCTCGACGCCACGACCGAGCGGGCGCTGCTCGGCCCGCCGTTCTACGAGTCGCTGCCGCCGCTGCTCGGCGACGTCGACGTCATGGCGGTCATCGGCACCTACCGCGAGCACTACGCCGCGGGGGCCATGTACGACACCTCGCCGTACCCGGGCGTCGGCACGCTGCTGCGTGCGCTGCACGCCGACGGGGTGCGCGTGGCCGTCGCGACGAGCAAGCCCGAGCACTACGCGGTGCCGATCGTCGAGCGGCTCGGCTACGCCCCGTTCTTCGAGACCGTGGGAGGCGACGACCTGCACGGCACCCGGCGCACCAAGGCCGACGTCATCGCCGAGGTGCTCCGACGACTCGGCCACCCCGAGCCCGACGACGTCGTGATGGTCGGCGATCGATCGCACGACGTCGAAGGCGCGCGGGCCCACCACATCCGTTGTGTCGGGGTGCGATGGGGGTACGCGCTCGAGGGCGAGCTCGAGGCGGCGGCGCCGGTCGGGATCGTCGCCGACGCCGCAGCGTTGCAACAGACGTTGCGGACGCTCGACTGACGCGCTCCGACGCGCACAAAACGGGCATCCGACCTACAGTCGGCGGATGGCCGGGGGCTCGCGGGTGCGCGCGGGGGTGCTGGGCGTCGCCCTGGTGCTGGTCGGGCTGCTGGCATGGGGTGTCGCGCGGGTCTTCGCCGGCATGCAGCCCGTCGCCTACGCGCCGAACGCCGTCGCCCCGGACACCGTGCACCTCACCGCCGGTCACACGTACGAGCTGAGCTGGCCCGGCGGTGTCCGGGCCCTCGCAGCGGCCGGCATGCCGCCGTCGCAGCTCGACTGCGAGTGGCAGTCACCGGGCCGCACGCCGCAGGAACTGTCGGTGCAGACCGTGCCGAGCGACACGACGCTGACCGACCGGGTCGCCAGCTTCGTCGCGCCCCGCGGCGGCGATCTGGTGGTGACCTGCAGCGGGCTCGGCCCGGTGTTCGTGGACGACGCCGACGACACCGTGCCCGACGCCGCCGACGCGTTCCTCGTCGTCGCGTCGGCCGCGCTGGCCGTCGGCGGCGTCGCGTGCCTGGCGCAGCTCCACCGGGCCCGGCGGACGGGTTAGAGCACGATGGCCAGCACCACGACGACCAGCAGCACCACGCCGGTCTGGATCAGCACCGCTCGCAGCGCCCGTCGGCCGCGCGCGTCCTCACGGGCCGAGTACGCCCGCGCGAACCGCACCGCCAGCACGTAGAGCACGCCGAACAGCAGCGCGGGGAGCGCCGCCCGGGCCCACGACTCGGCGAGCAGTACGTGCTGCAGCACCAGGATCAGCAGGACGATGGCGACCGCGAACCCGGCGTCGGTCGCCGCGGGGTGCTGCAGCAGCTGCGTCAGCCGGTCCGGTCCTGGTGCGGCCACCTCCGCCGGCGCCGGTGCGACCCGGAGCGTCGTCCGCGGCTCCGGCGGCGCCGGGCGCGGCGCCACCGGGGCCGGCACGACGGGCGCCGGCCCCGGTGCGGCAGCGGGGGTCGGCCGCGGTCGCGGACGTGGACGGTCGGCCTCGGTCATGGCTCCCATGATCCCGGTGATCCCGGTGCCGTGCGATGTGAGTTCCCGGCGGTCTCAGCGCTGCGTCGGCTCACCCTGGGCGAGCTCCGCGACGTCCTGCCAGCTGCGCCACGTCTCGAGGCGGGAGGCGTAGTCGGCCTCGGCGATGCCGAGCGGGGCGGTGCCGAAGAAGACGCGCAGCGGCGGCTGCTCGGCGTCGACGATCCGCAGCACGGCCGCGGCGCTCGCCGTCGGGTCACCGGGGGTCGCGTTGCGCGTGCGGCGCTGCTCCATGACCCGCTCGCGCACCGCGTCGTAGTCGGCGAGCTGCTCGGAGTGCTTCGCCGACGGCCCGGCCCAGTCGGTCGAGAAGCCGCCCGGCTCGATGAGCGTGACCTTGATGCCGAAGTCGGCGACCTCCTGGGCGAGCGCCTGGCTCAACCCCTCGAGCGCCCACTTCGACGCGTGGTACGCGCCGACGAGCGGGAAGGCGGAGATGCCGCCGATCGAGGAGACCTGCAGGATGTGCCCGCTGCGCTGCTCGCGCAGGATCGGCAGGGCCGCCTGGGTGACCCACAGCGCGCCGAAGAAGTTCGTCTCGAGCTGCGAGCGCACGTCGGCCTCGCTGAGCTCCTCGACCAGGCCGAAGTGGCCGTAGCCCGCGTTGTTCACGACGATGTCGAGCCGGCCGAAGTGCTCGTGCGCCTGCTGCACCGCGGCGAAGTCGGCGGCGCGGTCGGTGACGTCGAGCGCGATCGGCAGCAGCCGGTCGCCGTAGGTCTCGGCGAGGTCCTTGAGCGACGCGGTGTCGCGGGCGGTGGCCGCGACCGAGTCGCCGCGCTCGAGGGCGGCGACGGCCCACTCGCGTCCGAAGCCTCGGGAGGTACCGGTGATGAACCAGACTTTCGTTGTCATGTCTTCCTTCCTACCCCAACCGGGCAGGATGGGGGCATGACGACGACATCGGCACTCGGCGGCACGTACCGGCTCGGCGACCTCGAGGTCACCCGGATGGGCTACGGCGCGATGCAGCTTGCCGGCCCGCACGTGTTCGGCCCGCCGAAGGACCGCGACGAGGCGATCGCCGTGCTGCGCGAGGTCGTCGAGACGGGCATCAACCACATCGACACGTCCGACTTCTACGGCCCGTACGTCACGAACGAGATCATCCGCGAGGCGCTGCACCCGTACCCGGACGACCTCGTGATCGTCACCAAGGTCGGGGCCCGCCGCGACGCCGAGGGCGGGTGGCCGCACGCCCGCACGCCGGACGAGCTGCGACAGGCGGTGCACGACAACCTCGAGCACCTCGGCCTCGAGCGCATGGACGTGGTGAACCTGCGCATGGGCGGCTTCGACGCCCCGGAACCGGGCTCGATCGCCGAGCAGGTCGAGACGCTCGCCGAGCTGCAGCAGCAGGGCCTCATCCGGCACATCGGGCTGAGCACGGTGGACGCCGACCAGCTCGCCGAGGCGCAGACGATCGCGCCGGTCGTCTGCGTGCAGAACCTCTACAACCTCGCCCGCCGCGAGGACGAGGAACTGCTGCGGATCACCGCCGAGCAGGGCATCGCCTACGTGCCGTACTTCCCGCTCGGCGGGTTCACGCCGCTGCAGTCGGGCGCGCTCGACGCGGTGGCGCAGCGGCTCGGTGAGACCCCGATGGCCGTCGCGCTGGCGTGGCTTCTGCAGCGCTCGCCGAACATCCTGCTGATCCCGGGCACGTCCTCGCGCGGGCACCTGCGCGAGAACATCGCCGCCGCCTCGCTCGAGCTGCCGGCGGACGCGCTGGCCGAGCTGGACGCGATCAGCTGAGCGGGCGGGTGGCCCCGAAGTAGCCGGAGGCGACGCTGGCCATCGGCGTGATCCGCACGATGTCGCCGCTCTCGGGCGCCTGGATCACATTGCCGTCACCGACGTACATCGCCACGTGGTGGATGCCGGCGACGGTGCCGTTGGAGCTCCAGAACAGCAGGTCGCCCGGCAGCAGTTGCGTCGGGCGGGGGTGGATACGTCCCGAGCCGTACTGCGTCGCCGCGTAGTGCGCCATCTGGATGTACGGGCCCCATGCCCACAGCACGAGCCCGGAGCAGTCGAACCCGACGATCTTGCAGTCGTTGCGCGCCGCGCCGGCCGCGCACACGCCACGGGTCGGCCCGGCGAGGTTGCCGCCGGCCCAGGCGTAGGGGAGTCCGATCCGCTGCAGCGCCCGGTGCACGGCGGATGCCGCCATCGCGGGCGTCCAGGTGCTGCTGCGCGGCGCGAGCGGCTCGTGCGCGTACTGCGCGGCGACCTGGGCGTACTGGGCGTTGAGCTGGGCCGCCTCGGCCGAGTTGGCCACCGACCAGCCGCCGAGGAACAACGACAGCACGGTGTCGGCCGCGGCCTGGTCGGTCTTCGCCTTGTCCAGGTGCTGCTTGAGCTGCAGCAGCGCCGTGCGGGCCTCGGCGTAGCGGGTGGCGGCGGCGTCCCGCAGCGCCTTGACCCGGGCGGTGGCGTCGGTGACGCGGGCGAGCGTCGCCTGCTGGGCCGCCAGCGCGCGGTCGCTCTCGTCGCGGGCGTGCTGCGCGTCGGCCACCAGGCCGGCGGAGTACTGCCCGAGCTGGGCCTGCGAGTCGGCGAGCTGCACGAGCTGCGTCGGGTCCTGCGCGGTGAGCAGCTGGCCGGTGTCGAGGGCGCTGCCGCCCGCCTCGAACTGCGCGGCCATCAGCTGGGCGAGCTGGTGCCCGGTCGACGCGGCGAGCGCCTGGGCCCGGGCGAGCGTCTGCTCGGCCCGGCGCTCGTCACCGCGGGCGCGCCGCAGCACGGTGAGCTGCTGGGCGTAGGCGGCCTCGGCGGCGTCGGCCGCATCGGAGGCGCGACCGACCGCCTGCACCTCGGCCTGCAGCTTCGCGTGCAGGTGGGCCACCCGGGCCGCGGCCGCGCGGGCCGCCGCCTGGGCGGCCGCCGCGTTGGTCGCGATCGGCGAGGGGCTCGGCGACGGGTGCGGCGCGGCACCGGCGCTGCCGGTCGAGCCGAGCAGTCCGCTGAGCAGGGCGGCGACCAGCGCCACGGTCGTCGCGACCGCCAGGACGGCGGCGCGCGCCACCGACAACGCGGTAAGCGAGCGGGACATGGGCGGCATCTCCGGACGAATGACGTTTAGCTCGAGTGAAGTGTCACATGACCCAACGGCGGAGCAACACTTCCGTTACGCGCTTCGAGCGGGGGACTTCAGACCGCGTAGAGGGCGGGACGAACGGGCTTGGCCGGGTTCGCGGCCGCGTGCGCGATCGCCTCGACGTCCGAGGGCGTGAGGATCGGGGCCTGGGCGGCGAGGAACGCCGCGACATCGCGACCCGGCAGCACGACCACCCGGCCGTCGGCGGGCTGCTCGCGGAACGACCAGCGCGGCTGGGCGTGGATGACCGCGACCACGCCGCGGACGACGATCTCGACGCCGGCCGCGGCGGAGATGCGGCGCGCCATGTTGTCGGCGACCATGCGGCGCTCGGGCACCAGCGGCACCGGGCGACCGTCGACCGTGACGGTGGTGCCGCCGACCGCGACGCGGGCGTGCGCCAGCGACTGGACGGTGAGGGCGAAGACGCCGCCCGGGCCGACCAGCAGCGAGTGCACGCCGTTGTCGGCCAGACCGCGGACGATCCGCCAGGACGGGCCGAGGGTCGTGAGGGCGTGCCGCAGTTCGGCGGCGTCCGAGCGGCAGGGCAGGTGCGGGCGCAGGCGCTCCATGATCGGCCGGCGGGTCGTGCGCGGCGCGGCGGTGGGGATCGCGACGAGCGGGGCGACCGGCGCGACGCCGTCGGCGGCGACGGCGTGCAGGTGACGGCGCGGACGAGCGGTCACCGGGGCGAGGGTGGCGTCCATGGTCATGGAAAACAAACTCCGTCCGTCTCCCCGCATACCTGGATGTCGCCCCCGGCAGGGAGAACGTAGCAAGGATCTTCGCTCGTGTGAAGTCCTTGTTAGGCGGGACGGAAGTCCCGATCCCGCCGTGGCGTCGGCTTCGACCCGACTCGTGCACGGGCGCCGCGTGACCCGTGCCATGCTGGCTCGGGAGAGCGACCTCACGTTGCTACTCGCGAGTAACATAGGCATGGTTACAGGTATCCGTTTGTTACGGGCCGATCACACACGCACCGTCCGAGGCGTCATCCGAGACCGGGCGTCCGACGAGTCGACGAAAGAGGTCAGCGAACGCATGAACATCGTGGTGCTGGTCAAGCAGGTCCCTGACACCGAGGGCGACCGGAAGCTCGACCCCAGCGACAACACCGTCGACCGCGCCGCGGTCGACCCCGTCATCAACTACATCGACGAGTTCGCGATCGAGGAGGGCCTGCGTCAGAAGGAGGCCCACGGTGGCGAGGTCACCATCCTCACCGTCGGTCCCGAGCGGGCGACCGAGTCGATCCGCAAGGCGCTTTCGATGGGTGCGGACAAGGCCGTCCACGTGTCGGACGAGGCCCTGCACGGCTCGGACGCCGTCGCGACCGCGAAGGCGATCGCCAAGGCGCTCGGCACGCTCGAGTTCGACATCGTGATCGCGGGCTCCGAGGCCACCGACGCCCGTGGCGCGGTCGTGCCGGCGATGCTCGCCGAGCTGCTCGGCCTGCCGCAGCTGACCCTGGCCCGCAAGCTCGAGATCGACGGCACCACCGCCAAGATCGAGCGCATCGTCGACGGCGGCTTCGAGCGCGTCGAGGCCTCGCTGCCGGCGGTGGTGAGCGTCGTCGAGAAGATCAACGACCCGCGGTACCCGTCGTTCAAGGGCATCATGGCCGCGAAGAGCAAGCCGATCACCGTGCAGGCGCTGGCCGACCTGGCCCTCGACGCCGCCGAGGTGGGCCTCGCCAACTCGTGGACGCAGGTGGCGTCATTCGAGAATGCCCCGCCGCGCGCGGCCGGCCAGACCGTCAAGGACGAGGGCGACGGTGGCGTGAAGATCGCCGACTTCCTCGCGTCCAAGAAGCTCATCTGAGAGGACTGACTACACATGGCTGAGGTTCTGGTCCTCGTCGACTCGGTCGACGGCACCGTCAAGAAGCCCACGCTCGAGCTGCTCACCGCCGCCCGTCAGCTCGGCGAGCCGAGCGCGGTCGTCCTCGGTGCGCCCGGCACCGCCGGCGCGCTGAAGAACCAGCTCGCCGAGTTCGGCGCGCAGAAGGTCTACGTCGTCGAGAGCGACGACATCGCCGGCTACTCGGTCGCGCCGAAGGCGGAGGCCCTCGCGGCCGTCGCCCAGCAGGCCTCGCCCGCGGCGATCCTGCTGCCGTCGACCAACGAGAACAAGGAAGTCGCCGCGCGGCTCTCCATCAAGCTCGAGTCGGGCCTGATCTACGACGCGGTCGGCTTCGACGGCGACGGCAATGTCTCGCAGCAGATCTTCGGTGGCGCGATCACCACCGTCTCGAAGGTCAGCAAGGGCACCCCGATCATCACCGTGCGCCCGAACTCCTTCGCGCCCGAGCCGTCGACCGGCGCGGCCGAGGAGGTGCCGGTGTCGGTGAGCATCTCGGACGCCGCGAAGGCCTCGAAGATCACCGCCAGCGAGGTCGAGGAGCAGGGCTCGCGCCCCGCGCTCGCCGACGCCTCCGTGGTCGTCTCGGGCGGCCGTGGCATCGGCAAGGCCGAGAACTTCGAGATCATCGAGAAGCTCGCCGACTCGCTCGGTGCCGCCGTCGGCGCCTCGCGCGCCGTCGTCGACGCCGGCTGGGTGCCCCACACGATGCAGGTCGGCCAGACCGGCGTCACCGTGTCGCCGCAGCTGTACGTGGCCGTCGGCATCTCCGGCGCCATCCAGCACCGCGCCGGCATGCAGACGTCCAAGACGATCGTCGCGGTCAACAAGGACCCCGAGGCGCCGATCTTCGAGCTCGCCGACTTCGGCGTCGTCGGTGACCTGTTCACCGTCGCCCCGCAGCTCACCGACGAGATCAGCAAGCGCAAGAGCTGACCCCGCCGCATCTCGCCGCACCACCACCCCACCGGCCGCCGTCCCTCGGGGACGGCGGCCGGTGCGTTTGCAGGGGACTGGTGTTTGCAGGGGACGGGCAGGATGGAGCGGTGACGATCGAGCGGGTGCGGGACGAAGCCACCGCACCGCCGTCGATCTTCGGGCCGCAGCACCGGGCCACGACCGCCGGTCTGCTGACGGTCATCGCGATGCTGGCCTTCGAGGCGATGGCGGTCGGCCCGGCCCTGCCGAGTGCGGTGCGCGACCTGCACGCGCTCGGCGGCTACGGGCTGCTGTTCACGACGCCGCTCGCGACCTCGGTCGTCGGCATGGTGGTGAGCGGCCGGCTCAGCGACGCCCGCGGCCCGCGGCAGCCGTTGCTGTTCGGCATCGTCGCCTTCCTCGCCGGCCTGCTCGTCGCCGGCACCGCTGGCACGATGACGCAGCTGGTGCTCGCGCGGGCCGTGCAGGGCGTCGGCGTCGGGCTCACCATCACCGCGGCCTACGTGGTGATCGGCGAGCGCTACGACGACGAGCTGCGGCCGCGGGTCTTCGCCGCCACCTCGTCGGCCTGGGTGCTGCCGTCGCTGCTCGGCCCGGTCGCCTCGGGACTGCTCACCGAGCACGTCGGCTGGCGTTGGGTCTTCCTCGGCCTCGTGCCGTTCGTGCTCGTCGGCACCGCGTTGCTGTGGCCGGTGCTGGAAGCGATGCACCGGCCACCGGTCGCGAGCGCCCGCGATGGGCGCCGGCTGGTGCGCGCCACGGCCGTCGCTGTCGGCGTGAGCGCGGTCGAGGCCGCGGGCCAGCACGGCTGGAGCCCGGTGCTGGTGCTCGTGGTGCCGGGCCTGGCGCTGCTGGCGTGGGGTGTGGTCGCCCTCGTGCCGCCCGGCACGTTCCGGGCCGCGCAGGGCGTCGCCGCGGCGGTGACCATGCGCGGGTTGGCGGCCGGGGCCTTCTTCGGCGTCGAGGCGACCGTGCCGCTCATGCTGCAGGTGCAGCACGGGTACGGCCCGCTGCTCGCCGGCGTGCCCCTGACGATGGCGGGTCTCACCTGGGCGCTCGGGTCGTGGTGGCACGGCCGGATCCCGGGTGATGCGGACGCGCGCCGGTCGCACCTCGCGCAGCTCGGCTTCGTCTGCATCGGTGTCGCCGGCGTCGTGATCGCCGTGGTCTCGCAGCGGGCGATCGACCCGTGGCCGGTGTACGTGACGTGGGCCGTCGCCGGAGCGGGCGCGGGCATGGTGATGCCGGCCGCCAGCGTGCTGCTGCTGCGCCACACGACCGACGCCGACCGCGGTGCGCACTCGGCGTCGCTGCAGCTCGCCGACACCACGACCGGTGCGCTCTCGACCGGGTTCGCCGGGGTGCTCATCGCCGCGGCCGCCGCCGGCAGCGTCTCGTACGGCGCCGCGTTCGCCGTCAGCGACGCGGTGATGGCGGCCATCGCGGTGGTGGGCGTGGCCGCCGCCTCGCGCGCCGCCGGCTGACCGCGGCCCCGCCGTAGACTCGGCCGCGATGACCTACCTGGACCACGCCGCGACGACCCCGTTGCTGCCCGAGGTGCTCTCGGCCGTGAGCACGGCGATGGGTGAACTCGGCAACCCCTCGTCGCTGCACGGCTCCGGCCGCGCGGCACGCCGGCGTGTCGAGGAGAGCCGCGAGTCGCTCGCGGCGGCGCTCGGCGCGCGGCCGTCCGAGGTGATCTTCACCGGCGGCGGTACCGAGGCCGACAACCTGGCCATCAAGGGGCTGTACTGGGCGGCCCGGGCGGCCGATCCGCGTCGCCGCAAGGTGGTCGTCAGCGCGATCGAGCACCACGCCGTGATCGACGCGGTCGAGTGGCTGGTGACCCATGACGGTGCTGAGGCCGTGCTGCTGCCGGTCGACCGGCACGGGCGCGTCGAGCCCGCGGCGCTGCGGTCGGTGCTTGCCGCCGAGCCCGGGACGACCGCGCTCGTCAGCGTGATGTGGGCGAACAACGAGGTCGGCACCGTGCAGCCGATCGCCGAACTGGCCGCGGTGGCGCACGAGTTCGGCGTGCCGTTCAACACCGACGCCGTGCAGGCCGTCGCGGCGCTGCCGGTCGACTTCGCCGCCTCGGGTGTCGACGCGCTGACCATGACCGGCCACAAGCTCGGCGGCCCGGCCGGCGCGGGCGCGCTGCTGCTCGGGCGCACCGTGCCCTGCGCCCCGCTGCTGCACGGCGGCGGGCAGGAACGCGAGGTGCGCTCGGGAACCCTCAACGTGCCGGGCATCATCGGCCTGGCCGCCGCGACCGAGCTGACCGTCGCGCGCCGCCCGCAGACCACGGCCCGGCTCGCCGCGCTGCGCGACCAGCTCGTCGCCGGCGTGCGGGCCGCGGTGCCCGACTGCGTCGTGAACGGGCACCCGACCGACCGTCTGCCCGGCCTGGCGCATCTCGCCTTCCCGGGCTGCGAGGGCGACGCGCTGCTCATGCTGCTCGACGCCCGCGGCGTCGAGTGCTCGACCGGCTCGGCCTGCTCGGCCGGCGTCGCGCAGCCGTCGCACGTGCTGCTGGCGATGGGCGTGTCGGCGGCGGAGGCACGTGGCTCGCTGCGCTTCTCGCTCGGCCACAGCTCGACCGCCGACGACGTGGCCGCGGCCGTCGCGGCGATCGGCCCGGCCGTCGAGCGCGCGCGCCGTGCCGGGATGCTCGCGGGCACGGCGTGAGGGTGCCGTCGTGAAGGTCCTGGCAGCCATGAGCGGTGGCGTCGACTCCGCCGTCGCCGCGGCCCGCGCGGTCGAGGCCGGGCACGACGTCACCGGCGTGCACCTCGCCCTGTCGACCGCGCCCGCGACCCTGCGCACCGGCGCGCGGGGCTGCTGCAGCGTCGAGGACGCCAACGACGCGCGCCGGGCCGCGGACGTGCTCGGCATCCCGTTCTACGTCTGGGACCTCGCCGAGCGGTTCAAGGCCGACGTCATCGACGACTTCGTCAGCGAGTACGCGGCCGGCCGCACGCCGAACCCGTGCCTGCGCTGCAACGAGAAGATCAAGTTCTCGGCCGTGCTCGACCGGGCGCTCGCGCTCGGGTTCGACGCGGTCGTCACCGGCCACCACGCCCGGCTGGTCGACGGCCGCCTCGCGCGGTCGGTCGACCTCGCGAAGGACCAGTCGTACGTGCTGGCGGTGCTGACGTCCGACCAGTTGCGGCACGCGATCTTCCCGCTCGGCGACTCCACCAAGACCCAGGTGCGGGCCGAGGCCGCGGCGCGCGGGCTGGCCGTCGCCGACAAGCCCGACTCGCACGACAGCTGCTTCATCGCCGACGGCGACACCCGCGGCTTCCTGGCCCGCCGCCTCGGCAGCGAGCCGGGCCCGATCGTCGACGCCGACACCGGCGCGGTGCTCGGCAGCCACACGGGCGCGCACGGCTTCACCGTCGGCCAGCGCCGCGGCCTGCAGCTCACCGTCCCGGCGCCGGGCGGTGCGCCGCGGTACGTGCTGTCGATCCGGCCCGCGTCCAACACCGTCGTGGTCGGGCCGGGCGAGCGGCTCGACGTCACCGAGGTCAGCGGCATGCGTCCGGTGTGGACGGGCACGGCGCCGGCCGACACGTTCGACTGTTGCGTCCAACTGCGCGCGCACGGCATGACCAGCCCGGCGTCGGTCGACGTCGCGGGCGACGAGGTCGTCGCGCGCCTGCACGCGCCGCAGCGGGGCGTCGCGCCCGGCCAGGCGATCGTGTTCTACGACGGCGACCTCGTGCTCGGCTCGGCGACCATCACCGCCGCGGCATGACCGCACCGCGCTGGACGCCGGGCGCCGTCACCGGCGTCGGATCGCTGCCCGGCCGCGATCCGGACGACGCCGCCCGCCTCGTGGTGGGGGAGCTGCCCGACCTGCCGCACCTCGCCGAGCTGCCCGACCGGGGGCCGGGCGCCGACATGATCGGACGCAGCGCCGCCCTGCTCGTCGACCTGCCCGTCGAGATCGCGGTGCGGTCGTGGCGCATCACCGCGCACCCGGGGCACGAACTGCGACGGGCACTCGACTTCTGGGCCTGGGACCTCGACGCGCTCGAGTCGGCGTGCGACGGCTGGACGGGTCCGCTGAAGATCCAGTTGGCCGGGCCGTGGACGCTGGCGGCGTCGGTCGAGCTCGCGAACGGCCACCGCATCGTGCGCGACCACGGCGCCGTCCGCGACCTGATCGCCTCGCTCACCGAGGGCGTGCGGCTGCACGTCGCGGACGTGCAGCGCCGGGTACCGGGGGCGACGGTGCTGCTGCAGCTGGACGAACCGTCGCTGCCCGCGGTGATCGGCGGCCGGGTGCCCACGCCGTCGGGCTACGGCACGGTGCGCGCCGTCGAGGCGACGGTGGCCGAGCAGGGCCTGCGCGACGTGCTCGCGGTGGTGCCCGACGGGTGCCGCGTCGTGCACTGCTGCGCGCCGGACGTGCCGATCGCGCTGCTGCGTGCTGCGGGCGCGGACGCGCTGTCGCTCGACGCCTCGCTGATCACGCCGGCGCACTACGACGCCCTCGGCGAGGCCGTCGACGCCGGTCTGGCGCTCTGGCCCGGCGTCGTGCCGTCGACCGACGCGACGATCGACGACACCCGGGCCGCCACGACGGTCACCCGGATCTGGTCGGAGCTCGGCTTCGCCCCGGCGGGACTGGCCGGTGTCGTCGCGACACCGACCTGCGGGCTCGCCGGGGCGTCGCCGGCGTACGCCCGCCGGGCGCTGCGGGTGCTGCGCGACGTCGGCAAGCGGCTGGTCGACGCCGCCGTCTGACGGTTCCTGTCAGACCCCCTCAGTAGGTTCGAGCACGTGAGCGAACCGACCACCGACGCGCGCGACGAGCACGAGCGCCTGGCCCAGCTGATCGACGAGGACCAGTACCGCTACTACGTGCTCGACCAGCCCGCCCGCAGCGACGCCGACTACGACCGCGACCTGCGGCGGCTGGAGGAACTCGAGGAGCAGTACCCCGAGCTGCGTACCCCGCAGTCGCCGACGCAACGGGTGGGCGGCACCTACTCGACACAGTTCACGCCGGTCGACCATCTCGAGCGCATGCTCAGCCTCGACAACGCCTTCAGCCTCGACGAGGTGGCCGCCTGGGCGCAGCGCGCCGAGCGCGACACCGGCCGGGTGCCCGCCTACCTGTGCGAGCTCAAGGTCGACGGGCTGGCCATCGCGTTGGTCTACGAGGACGGCCGGTTGGTCCGTGGCGCCACGCGCGGTGACGGGCGCACCGGTGAGGACGACACGCCGAACATCCGCACCATCGAGGGCATCCCCGACCGGCTCACCGGTGACGGTGTGCCGACGGTGCTGGAGGTGCGCGGCGAGGTGTACTTCCCGGTCGAGCGGTTCGAGGCGCTGAACGCGGCGTTGGTCGAGCAGGGCAAGCCGCCGTACGCGAACCCGCGGAACACCGCGGCCGGGTCGCTGCGCCAGAAGGATCCCCGCGTGACCGCGTCGCGCGGGTTGCAGATGGTGGTGCACGGCGTCGGCAGGGTAGAGGGCGGGCCGAGGGTGACGGCGCAGTCGGACTGGTACACGCACCTGGCGGCCTGGGGGTTGCCGACCGCGGCGCGGGCGAAGGTCGTGCCCGACCTCGCGGCGGTGCAGGAGTTCATCGAGTACTACGGCGAGCACCGCCACGACGTCGAGCACGAGATCGACGGCGTGGTGGTCAAGGTCGACGAGCTGGCCCTGCAGCGGCAGCTGGGCTCGACCGCCCGCGCCCCGCGCTGGGCGATCGCCTTCAAGTACCCGCCGGAGGAGGTGAACACGAAGCTGCTCGACATCGCGGTCAATGTCGGCCGCACCGGTCGCGTGGTGCCCTTCGGCGTCATGCAGCCGGTGCGGGTGGCCGGGTCGACGGTCGAGCGGGCCACGCTGCACAACGCCTTCGAGGTCGAGCGCAAAGGCGTGCTCATCGGCGACACCGTCGTGCTGCGCAAGGCCGGCGACGTGATCCCCGAGATCGTGGGGCCGGTGGTGGCGCTGCGCGACGGGTCCGAGCGCGCCTTCGTCATGCCGACCGAGTGCCCGTCGTGCGGCACGCCGCTCAAGCCCGAGCGCGAGGGCGACAAGGACATCCGCTGCCCGAACTCGCGCAGCTGCCCGGCCCAGTTGCGGGAACGGCTGGCGGGCGTCGCGTCCAGAGGTGCACTCGACATCGAGGCGCTGGGGTACGAGGGCGTCAACGCGCTGCTGGACGCCGGCGTGCTCGGCGACGAGGGCGACCTGTTCGAGCTGGCGCCCGACCTCGACGGCGACGAGACCGGCGCGCGGGCGCTGCTCGGTCGCGTCCCGTTCTTCACCCGGGCGGCGAGGAAGAGCGACCCGCCCGAGCGGGTGACCGACGGGCGCGTGCTGTCGGCCAACGGCGAGAAGCTGCTGGTGAACCTCGCGCAGGCACGCACCTCGCCGTTGTGGCGCGTGCTGGTGGCGCTCTCGATCCGGCACGTCGGCCCGACGGCGGCCCGCGCGCTGGCGCAGCACTTCACGACGATCGACGCGATCCGTGCCGCGTCGGTCGAGGAACTGGCGGCCGTCGAGGGGGTCGGCGGCGTCATCGCCGAGGCGGTCACCGAATGGTTCGCCGTCGACTGGCACGCGGCGATCGTCGACAAGTGGGCCGCGCGCGGCGTGCGGATGGCCGACGAGGTCGACGACAGCGTGCCGAGGACCCTCGCCGGGCTCACCGTCGTGGTCACCGGCTCGCTCACCGAGTTCTCGCGTGACCAGGCGAAGGAGGCCATCCTCGCGCGCGGCGGGAAGGCGGCGTCGTCGGTCTCGAAGAAGACCGATGTCGTCGTCGTGGGCGAGAACGCGGGCAGCAAGGCCGTCACGGCCGAGCAGCTCGGCGTGCGGGTGCTGGACGAGGCGGGGTTCGTCACCCTGCTCGCCGAGGGGGCCGCAGCCTTCACCGACGCGTCACCCTGACGCTGCGAGCCGGTCATGCCGCGGTCCGGTGCGGAGCGCTACGTTTGCCC
Organism: Jatrophihabitans sp.; assembly: GCF_051960575.1. GTDB lineage: Bacteria > Actinomycetota > Actinomycetes > Mycobacteriales > Jatrophihabitantaceae > JBQCEE01. The sequence goes on along the minus strand of NZ_JBQCEE010000424.1, from coordinate 9,708 downwards.
GGAACGGCCATGTGGGCAGCCCTGAGACCGATTGGCTGACGCCCAGCTCGGCGTGGCAGAAAGGTTGTCGTGGACGGCACCGGCACCGGCATCGCGACGCCCGGCGCGCTCTGGTGGCGCGACCCGAGGGAGGCGTGGGCCCGCGCGCCCCGCTCGACGCGGTGGTTCGCCGGGCTGCTGATCGGCTACGTGCTGCTCACCGCCGCCGTGCTGTTGAAGACACCCGTGCTCGACGTCGACAGCTGGGTGCGGCACCTGCGGCTCAAGGGCAAGCACCCCGGGTGGTACCCGTGGGTGCACACCTACGTCATCCTCGGCCAGCGCGGCCCGACGACCCTGGCGGCGCTGCCGTGGTTCCTCTGGATCGCGCACCGTCGTCGCTCGGTGCGTCCGCTGGTCATGCTGGGCGTCGCGCTCGCCGTGCTCAACGTCAGCGTGGCCGTCGTCAAGTACGGCACCGGGCGGGTCGACCCGCGCCAGCCCGACGCGTCCGCCTTCGCGATGTTCCAGGGCGGCAACATCTACCCGTCCGGGCACATCTCGAACTGCGTGGTGCTCTACGGGCTCATCACCATGCTGGCGGCGCCGCAGTACCGGCGGCTGCTGACGATCGTCTCGGCATTCATCACCGTCACGGTCAGCGCCGGCACGATCATCATCAACACCCACTGGGTCACCGACGTGTTCGGTGGCGCGCTGGCCGGCGGGCTGGTGCTCGCGTCGCTGCACTGGACGGTGCCGCCGGTCGAGCGCTGGTGGCTGCGGCGATGGTCGCGGTGGCGGGCGCGTTACGACGACGATGCCGTGGCGGCGCCTCCGCGGACGACGGGGCGCATGGAGCCGGCGCTGCCGGAGGAACTCGCGTCCTGACCGGCCCGGACGGTCCGGTCAGACCGGGAAGGTGACCCCGGTGAGCCGCTCGCTCGCCGACCAGAGCGCGCGGGCCACGCCGACGTCACGGGCGGCCTTCGTCGTGCCGACGCGGTGCGGGGCGCCGCGCATCTCGAACAGGCCGGCCGGGCCGTAGTACCCGCCGCCCTCGGCGTCCGGTGCGGTCGCGGCGTACAGCGAGCCGAGCGCCCCCATCTCGGCGCTCTGGGCGAGGTAGCGGTTGCCGAACGCCATGATGCGGTCCTGCCAGCTCTCGGTGCGGGTCTGCAGCTCGGTCGCCGCGTAGCCGGGATGCGCGGCGAGCGACCGCACCGGCGAGTGGACGAGGTCGAGCCGGCGCTGCAGCTCGAAGGCGAACAGCAGGTTCGCGAGCTTCGACTGCCCGTAGGCGCCCCAGCGCGAGTAGCGGCGCTGCTGCCAGTTAAGGTCCTCGAGGTCGATGCGGCCGACGCGGTGGGCACCGCTCGAGACGGTGACGACGCGGTCGGTGAGCACCGGCAGCAGCAGGCCGGTGAGGGCGAAGTGGCCGAGGTGGTTGGTGCCGAACTGCATCTCGAAGCCGTCGGCGGTGCGCTTGAGCGGCAGGGCCATCACGCCCGCGTTGTTCACCAGCACGTCGGCGTGCTCGACGGTCTCGGCGAAGCGGCGCACCGAGGCGAGGTCGGCCAGGTCGAGCGCCCGCACCTCGACCTCACCGCGCATGCCCGCGGCAGCGGCGGCCCCCTTGTCGACGTTGCGGCAGGCCAGGATCACCGAGGCGCCGGCGCGTGCGAGTTCGCGGGCGGTCACCTCACCGAGGCCGCTGTTGGCCCCGGTGACGATGATCGTCCGGCCGGACTGGTCGGGGATGTCGGCGGCCGTCCAGCGGGACGCGTGCGTCGTCGGCATGCCGGAAGGGTAATGGCGCGTCGCTGCGCGCGCGGCTCAGGACCGGTCGGGTGCGGTGACCGTCGCAGCGATGGCGGCCAGGTGCTGCAACCGGATGAGCTCGGACGGCAGCCAGCGCAGTGCCGGGCGACCGACGAGCAGGCCCAGCTTGCCCAGGGGGGCGACGGCGAGTTCGGTGCCGAGCCGCGCCCAGGCGGGGTCGGCCCAGTCGTCGCCGGCCTCGAGCATGCGGGCCGGCTCCGGCGGCCACCACGGTGCGCTCACCGCGTCGTCCTCGGGTGCCGCGCCGCCACGGGCGAGCACCGAGGCGCGCCCGCTCACCGGGGTGTCGAGCACCAGGGCCCAGCCGGCGCGGAAGATGCGGGCGACCCCGTCGGCCAGCAGCGCCAGCGAGTTGCCGGGGTCGTCGGCGAGGTGCTCGAGCAGCTCGAGTTCACGGTGCGGGTCGATCGTGCCGGCGTAGGGCCGGATCGACTCGACCCGCACGCCCTCGACGGTGGCGGCGGCGGTGATGAGCGAGTCGGCCAGGCGCCCGGGCGGCAGCTCGACGACGATGTCGTCGACGGCGTGTCCCGGCGAGCGCTCGATGACGTCGATGCTGAGGATGTCGGCGCCCACGCTGCCGAGCGCGGTCGCGACCGCGCCGAGGGCGCCGGGGCGGTCGGGCAAGGCGACCCGCAACAGGTGCGACATGCCGACCAGGATCCCTGATGGCTCGTTTCAGCCGCATGACCGCCGCGCCGCGGCGGGCGGGGAAGTGGCACCGGTCGCGTCCGTAGACTGACGTCCCGTGTCTGACGAACCCGATCCGACCGCCGCGCCGATCGGCCGCGCGGACGTCGCCCACCTCGCCCGCCTGGCCCGGCTCGCCGTCACCGACGACGAACTCGACCTCTTCGCCGGGCAGCTCGGGCAGATCCTCGGCGCCGTCGCCCGGGTGAGCGAGGTCGCCGCGGCCGACATCCCGCCGACGTCGCACGCCGTGCCGATGACGAACGTCTACCGCGCCGACGAGGTACGGCCGTCGCTGCCCGTCGAGGCGGTGCTGGCCGGTGCGCCCGCCGTCGAGGACGACAAGTTCCGCGTGCCACGCATCTTGGGGGAAGAGGAATGACCGGGCTCACCGACCGCACCGCCGCCGACCTGGCGGCGCTCGTCGCGTCCGGCGAGGCCTCTGCCGTCGAGGTCGCGCAGGCCCACCTCGACCGCATCGAGGCCGTCGACGGCGCCGTCCACGCCTTCCTGCACGTCGACACCGAGGGCGCGCTCGCCGCGGCCCGCGCGGTCGACGAGCGGCGGGCCGCGGGCGACGAACTCGGCCCGCTCGCGGGCGTCCCGCTGGCGATGAAGGACGTCGTCGTCACCCAGGGGCTGCCGACGACGTCGGGTTCGAAGATCCTCGAGGGCTGGCGTCCGCCGTACGACGCGACGATCACGACGCGGATCAAGCAGGCCGGGATCGTCATGCTCGGCAAGACGAACATGGACGAGTTCGCGATGGGCTCGTCGACCGAGAACTCCGCCTACGGGCCCACCCACAACCCGTGGGACCTCTCGCGCATCCCGGGCGGGTCGTCGGGCGGCTCGTCGGCGGCCGTGGCGGCCTTCGAGGCGCCGCTGTCGATCGGCACCGACACGGGCGGGTCGATCCGCCAGCCGGCCGCGGTCACCGGCATCGTCGGGCACAAGCCCACGTACGGCGCGGTGTCGCGCTACGGGCTGATCGCGTTCTCGTCCTCGCTCGACCAGGCGGGACCCTTCGCCCGCACCGTGCTCGACACCGCGCTGCTGCACGAGGTGATCGCGGGGCACGACCCGTGCGACTCGACGTCGATCCGGCAGCCGGTGCGCCCGGTCGTCGCGGCGGCCCGCGAGGGCGCGCGTGGCGACCTCACCGGCGTGCGCATCGGCGTGGTCAAGGAGCTCGGCGGCGAGGGCTACCAGCCGGGCGTGCTGGCCTCGTTCGAGGCGGCCGTCGAGACGCTGCGCGGCCTCGGCGCCACGGTCGTCGAGGTGAGCTGCCCGCACTTCGAGTACGCGCTCGCCGCGTACGACCTCATCGCGCCGAGCGAGTGCTCGTCGAACCGCGCCCGCTTCGACGCCGTGCGCTACGGCCTGCGGGTCGGCGACGACGGTGAGCGCTCGCTCGAGGACGTCATGTCGCTGACCCGCGAGGCCGGCTTCGGCCCCGAGGTGAAGCGCCGCATCATGATCGGCACGTACGCCCTCTCGTCCGGCTACTACGACGCCTACTACGGCCAGGCGCAGAAGGTGCGCACCCTCATCGCGCGCGACTTCGGCGCGGCGTTCGAGAAGGCCGACGTGCTGGTGTCGCCGACCTCGCCGTTCGTCGCGTTCGGCATCGGCGAGCGGGTGGCCGACCCGATGGCGATGTACGTCAACGACCTCTGCACGCTGCCCGCCTCGCTCGCGGGCACGCCGGCCATCTCGGTGCCCTGCGGGCTGTCCGAGGGGCTGCCGGTGGGCCTGCAGGTCATGGCCCCTGCCCAGGCCGACGAACGCTGCTACCGCGTGGGCGCCGCCCTCGAGGCGGCCGTCGAGCCGGTGCTCGCGCGCATCCCGGAGTTGGTGACCCGATGAACTACGAGGACGTCATCGCCCGCTACGAACCGGTGATCGGGCTCGAGACGCACGTCGAGCTCGGCACCGCGTCCAAGATGTTCTGCGGCTGCTCGACCGAGTTCGGCGCGCCGCCGAACACGCACACCTGCCCGGTCTGTCTCGGCCTGCCGGGCGCGCTGCCGGTGGCGAACGAGAAGGCGATCGAGTCGACGATCCGCATCGGCCTCGCGCTGAACTGCTCGATCGCGTCGTGGTGCCGCTTCGCGCGGAAGAACTACTTCTACCCGGACATGCCGAAGAACTTCCAGACCTCGCAGTACGACGAGCCGCTCTGCGTCGACGGCTATCTCGATGTCGAGGTCGGCGGACGCACGGTGCGGGTGGGCATCGAGCGGGTGCACCTCGAGGAGGACACCGGCAAGAACACCCACGTCGGCACGTCCGGGCGCATCCACGGCGCCGACTACTCGCTGGTCGACTACAACCGCGCCGGCATCCCGCTCGTCGAGATCGTCACCAAGCCGGTGGCCGGGGCGGGGGAGCTCGCGCCCGAGGTGGCGCGTGAGTACGTGACGCAGCTGCGCGACATCCTGCGCACGCTCGGGGTGTCGGACGTCCGCATGGAGCAGGGCTCGCTGCGCTGCGACGTCAACACCTCGCTGAACAAGCCGGGCGAGCCGTGGGGCACACGCACCGAGACCAAGAACGTGAACTCGCTGCGCTCGGTCGAGCGGGCCGTGCGGTCGGAGATGCTGCGGCAGGCCGCGCTGCTCGACCGCGGCGAGCGGATCCTGCAGGAGACCCGGCACTTCCAGGAGACCACCGGGGACACCCGCTCGGGCCGGAGCAAGGAGGAGGCGACCGACTACCGGTACTTCCCCGAGCCCGACCTGGTGCCGATGGCGCCCGACCCCGAGTGGGTGGAGCAGCTGCGCAAGGAGCTGCCCGAGCTGCCGGCGGCACGCCGGGCGCGGCTGCAGGAGTCGCTCGGCGTCAGCGCCGAGGACATGGTGCAGATGGCGAACGCCGGCGTCGTCGAGCTCGTCGGCGCGACCGTCGAGGCCGGCGCCCCCGTCGCCGAGGCCCGCAACTGGTGGTTGGGGTACCTGGCGCAGCAGGCCAACCAGCGCGAGGTCGAGGCGTCCGAGCTCGGCATCACGCCGGGACAGGTGGCGCGGCTCGTGCAGCTCGTCGCCGACGGCACGCTCTCGGTCGCGCTCGCGCGCCAGGCCGTCGACGGCGTGCTCGAGACCGGGTCGGACGTCGACGCGGTGATCGCCGAGCGCGGCCTCAAGCGGGTGTCGGACACCGGCGCGCTCGAGGCGGCGGCGGACGAGGCGATCGCGGCCAACCCGGACGTCGCCGAGAAGGTGCGCGGCGGCAAGCTGCCCGCCGTCGGCGCGCTCGTGGGCGCCGTGATGAAGGCGACGCGCGGGCAGGCCGACGCGGCCGCCGTGCGCACGATCCTGCTCGAGAAGCTGGGCGTCAGCGAGTAGCCGGCGATGATCACGCACCGGTGCACACCCTGGTGTGCCTGGGTGCGTGATCATCGCGGTCGGTGCGCGGCTCGGTAGGTTCGACGGCATGCAGCCGCTCCTCCGCGCCGCCCTCGCCGGGCTCGCCACCGGTGCCCGTTCGATGACGCCGGTCGCGGCCGTGGCCTGGACGGCGGGGGAGCCCGCGGTCGGCGGCGCGCTGGACGCACGGCTGCGCGGGGCGAAGGTGCTGCTCGGCGCCGGTGCGGTGGGGGAGCTGGCCGCTGACAAGCTGCCGATCGCGCCGCCGCGCACGCAGCTGCCGTCGTTCGTGTTCCGTCTGACGCTCGGTGCGGTGAGTGGTGCGGTCGTGGCACGCCGTGGCGCTGCGCCGCTGGTCGCGGGTGCACTCGTCGGGGCGGCGGCCTCGGCCGTCACCACCGCTGCCGGTCCGGGCTACCGGGCGGCGTTGGCGAAGCGGTTCGGCAGCGACGTCCCGGGCGCGCTGCTCGAGGACGCCGCCGCGCTCGGCCTCGCGGCCGCCGCCGTGCGCTGACGCTCAGAAGAGGGCGAGCTGGTCGACCTTCGGCTTGATCGGCAGTTTCGGCAGGCGGCGTCCGGACGCGGGGGCGGCGCCCGTGCTCCAGACGTGCAGCTCGCGGGGCGGGCGCTCCTCGTCCGGCTCGACGTCGGCGAGCACCCGCAGCGCGGACGCGATCGACCAGACCAGGCGCTGACCGCGGAAGACCGCGGCGACGGCGGACGCGGCGAACGGCAGCACGCCGCACCCGCCGTCGAGCGACAGCCCGAGGTCGAGGTCCGCGTGCGGCGTCATCACCCGGCAGTTGAGCTCCCACCGCGGGCGCGCCTCGGGGTCGGCCAGCCGCTTGGCCAGGCCTGCGCCGAGCCGCTCGCGGACGGCGTCCAGGTCGGCGAACGCGGCGGCGGCCGTGCCGAACTCGGCGAGCAGCTTCGCGCCGGTGCGGGGGCCGATGCCGTGCACGCCGGGCAGGTTGTCCGACGGATCGCCGCGCAGCGCGGCGTAGTCGCGGTACTGCTCCGGACGCACGCCGCACAACAGGTGCAGTCGGTCGGGCGTCATCAGCGGTGAGGCGTCGACGCCGCCGTTGATGATCCGCAGCACGCGGGTCGAGTCGTCGATGAGGGCGAAGGCGTCGCGGTCGGACGTCACGATGACCGTCTCGGCGCCCTGGGCCCGTGCCCACGAGGCTGTCGAGGCCAGCACGTCGTCGGCCTCGAGCCCGGGCGGCATCACCACGCACAGACCGAGCTCACGCATCGCCATGACCGCGAGGTCGAGCTGCTCGACCAGCGTGTCGAGCTTCTCGCCGCGGTGCGCCTTGTACTGCGGCCACCGCTCACGGCGCAGCGACCGCTCGGGGTCGTCGAAGCCGATGACGACCGCGACCGGACGGATGCGGTCGACCGCGGCGACGAGCTGGGTGAGCAGCCCGCGCACGGCCCACGCCGGCTGCCCCGAGTCGGCCATCGCGTGGAAGCTGCGGTGCACCAGCGAGTTCCCGTCGATGGCCAGCACGACCGGCCGATCGGTGGAGCCCATGGCGACCACTCTCGCACGGTGCACCGACGACACGCCCGCCGACTCGCGCTGCGAGCATGGCGGTGTGCGCATGATCGCGGCGGTGCTGGCCGGCCTGCTCGTCGCCGCGCCGGCGTCCGGGGTGGTCTGCACCCTGGCCGACCCGCGCATCACCGAGGCGAGCGGGCTCGGCATCGGCCGGCTGCACCCCGGCGTCCTCTACGTGCAGAACGACAGTGGGGACAGTGCGCGGTGCTTCGCCGTCGACGCCGCGACCGGACGCACCCGCGCGGTGCTGACGGTGCCCGGCGCGACGAACGTCGACTGGGAGGACCTCGCCGTCGCCGAGGTCGGCAGGCGGTCGCGGATCTACCTCGCCGACATCGGCGACAACGACGGTGTGCGGGCCGAGGTGCGGATCTACCGCGTCGACGAGCCGGCGGAGCTGCGCAGCGGGCCGACGTCCCGTCCGGATGTCTGGCGGCTGCGCTACCCGACCGGGCCCGTGGACGCGGAGGCGCTGGCCGTCGCGCCCGGCGGCGCGGCGTACGTCGTGACCAAGTCGCCCATCGGGCGGTCGGAGGTCTACGCGGTACCACCGCGTCCGGACGCCGGGGCGGTGCAGGTGCTGCGCCCGGTCGCCCCGTTCCGTCCGGTCGGCGCCGGTGCCGTGGCACTCAGCGTCACCGGTGCGTCGTTCTCGGCCGACGGACGGGTGTTCGCCCTGCGCACCTACGCCGACGCGTACCTGTGGCACGTGCACGACGGCGACCTCGCGGCGGCGCTGCGCACGCCGCCCGTGCGCGTCGTGCTGCCGGGACAGCTGCAGGGCGAGGGGATCGCCGTCGACACCGACCGGCTGCTGCTCGACTCGGAGGGCGCCGGCTCGGCCGTGCTCGCCGTGCCGCTGCCCGCCGGCTTCGCCACGACGCCGGCCGGCAGTCCTTCACCCACACCATCACCCCCGCCGTCGGACCGAGGGCCGTCGGCCGGCGTCTCCACGCCGCCGCAGCACGTGCGCGGCGGTCACCGGCCGCCCACCTGGGCCTGGCCGATCGCCGCCGTCACCGGTGTCGGGCTGGCCGCCCGGCTCGGACTCCTGCTGCGGCGCCGCCACCGGCGATCTCCGCGATGATCACGCACGCAGGCACACCCTGGTGTGCCTGCGTGCGTGATCATCGGCCGGGTGGCCGGCCGGTGGGCTCAGGTGGGGTTGCTCGAGACCTGGCCGCCGGTGATCCGGATGACCCGCTCGTCGTCGGCGACCGGCGTGCCGCGGCCGTCCTTGTTCGAGGTCGTCAACCAGATGGCGCCGTCGGGCGCGGCGACCACGGTGCGCAGCCGGCCGTACTTGTTCTTGAGCACCACGCGGAACTTCTGCGGCGCGAGCCCGGAGCCCTTGCCCGCGAGCGGGGCGGCGAGCAGCTCCTTCGCGTCCAGCGAGGTCACGAAGATCGTCGTGTCCCGGACGGCACAGCCACCCGGCGACGTGGCGTTCGTCGGCAGCGACGCGGCGGGCGACGTGCTGTCCGGGGTGGGTGAGGGGTAGCCGTAGTCGCCGCCCGCGACGAGCACGTTGATCTCGCCGCTGCCGCTGGAGGTCGGCTCGACGTCGAGCGGCGTGCCGGTGGTCGGGACGACGCAGAGGCCGGCGATCTCGGAGTGGCCACGGCTGAAGATCGGCGACGACGTCGGGTTCTCCGGCGCCGCGCGACCGATGTCGGTGACGCGCAGGGTCTTGCCGGCCAGGCTGTCCGGGTCGTCGGCGAGCGCGGGCCGGCCGGCGTCACCGGTGCCGACGAGCAGGTCGCCCGCCGGCAGGAAGACGAGCCGCCCGCGGTTGCCGGTGCGTCCCTTCGGGATGCCGGTGACGACCGGCGTGACGGGGCCGTTCAGCGTGAAGGTCACCACCCGGTTGTCGGTGCGGGTGGTGATGTAGGCGTAGATCAGGTCGTCCTCGGCGTAGTTCGGCGAGATCGCGAGGTCGAGCAGGCCGCCGTCGCCCGAGGCGTCGAGGCCGGTCAGCGTCTTCACCACCGGCGTCGGCTGCCCCGGCCGCGGCTGCACGCGCACGATGCGGCCGGTCGTCCGCTCGCCGACGAGCGCAGTGCCGTCGGGCAGGATCGCCAGCGCCGTCGGGGCGGTCAGGTGCTTCGCGACGACGGCCGGATCCTCGGCCGGCCCCGGCTTGCTCGACGGGCTCGGCTGCGGGCCGCCCGACCCGGTCGGCGCGGGCTGCGGGGTGCCGGTGCCACCGCTGCCGCCACTCGCGCCACCGCCGCCCGGACCGTCGCCGCCCGGACCGTCGCC
>NZ_JBQCEE010000423.1:0-2276 GCF_051960575.1 Jatrophihabitans sp. | reverse complement strand
GGGCCGGTCGCACCGATCATCACGGTGCGCGACGACCACGACGCCATCGCCGTGGCCAACGCCACCGATATGGGGCTCACCGGATACGTCTACACCCGCGACCTTGCCCGCGGACTCCGCCTGTGCGAGCGGCTCGAGGTCGGCATGGTCGGCCTCAACCGAGGTGTCGTCAGTGACCCCGCGGCGCCGTTCGGGGGCGTCAAGCAGTCCGGGCTCGGGCGCGAGGGCGGCCACGAGGGGATCGACGAGTACCTCGAGACCACCTACGTGGCCGCGTCCTGGTGACGAGCGCGACGGGCGGCGCGTGATCCTCGAACGGCCCGTGCTGCGGGTCGAGGCGGCGCGGGAGGTCGATCCGGACGACCCGCCGCGCCCCGAGCGCTGGCCCTGCACGATCCCAGCGGTGCAACAGCTGTTGGACGACGGGCTCGAGCTCGCACCGCTGACCGTGCTGGTCGGCGAGAACGGCTCGGGCAAGTCGACGCTCGTCGAGGCGATCGCGATGCGGTTCGGCTTCTCGCCCGAGGGCGGGTCGACCGGCGCGCGGCACTCGACGCGGCCGACCGAGTCGGGCCTGCACCGGTGGCTGTGGTTGCGCCGCGGCATCAACAGCCCGCGCTGGGGCTTCTTCCTGCGCGCCGAGACGATGCACGGCTTCTACAGCTACCTCGAGGCGAACCCGGTGCCGCACGACATCCGTTTCCACGAGCTGTCGCACGGCGAGTCGTTCCTCGAGGTGCTCGCGTCCCGCTTCGCCGACGCCGGCTTCTACGTGCTGGACGAGCCCGAGTCGGCGCTGTCCTTCACGGCCTGCCTCTCGCTGGTGTCGCGGCTGCGCGAGATCGCCGAGAGCCGGCACTCGCAGGCGCTCGTCGCCACCCACTCGCCGCTGATCGCAGCCACGCCCGGTGCGCGCATCGTCGAGGTCGGTCCCTGGGGTCTGCGCGAGACGTCGTGGCAGGAACTTGAGCTCGTCCAGCACTGGCGTGCGTTCCTCGACGACCCGGACAGCTACCTGCGCCACCTCTGAGCGCGCTGCTCCACGCTCCCAGTGATCCTGCGCACGGACGCATGGATCCTGCACAGGTCGGGTATGCGTCAAGCAACGCTTGCATGGTGCAAGTGTGAGCTGATGCAGGAGGTTGCGGTGATAGGTGCACGTCTCGTCGCAGCGGGGGTGCAGGGTCCGACGACGGAGCTGACCGGCACCTCGTCGCTGGACCGCTGGCAGTGGGAGTTGATCCTGTTCGCCCTCGTCGTCGGGTTCTTCGCCCTGTTCGCGTCCGGCGTCTTCTCCCTGTCGACCAAGGGGGAGGTCTCGAAGAAGTACCGGCCGGCGTCGCTGGCCGGCGCCCTCATCTCGTTCGTCGCGGCGCTCGCGTACGTGCTGCTCATCGGCGTCTTCCTGACCCACTGGCACTCGAACGCCGACGGCACGCGGTACATCCCGCAGCCGGGCACGGCCCTCACCGGCCTGCGCTACGCCGACTGGACGGTCACCGTGCCGTTGCTGACGGTGGAACTGCTCGCCGTGTGCAACATGGCGCGCGGGAAGATCATCGGCTGGCGCTTCGCCTGCATGGCGTCCGCGTTCCTGATGATCGTCACCGGCTTCCTGGGTGTCGTCGCGGTCGGCCAGCACGACGCCAACGTCGCCGAACTCGTCGTCTGGGGGCTCATCTCGACGGTCTTCTTCGTCGCGCTCTACCCGCTGCTGCTCGTGCCGGTCATGCGCACCCGCAAGGAGATCAGCGCAGAGGCGGGCACCAGCCTGCGCAACGCGGCGACCCTGCTGCTGTCGGTCTGGGGCGTCTACCCGATCGTCTACCTGATCCCGTGGTGGGCGGGTGATCACTCGGCCGGCTGGGCCGTCACCATCCAGATCAGCTTCACCGCTGCCGACATCGCCGCCAAGGCCGGCTTCGGCGCGCTGATCCACAAGGTGGCCAAGCTGCGCACCGCCGAGGACACCGCCACCGAGGTCGACGAGGCCCGCGTGCCGGACGTCTACCCGTCCGAGGTCTACATCTCGGGCAACCTCTACAGCCTGCCGCCGATCGACGGCAGCGAGCTCGCCGGTGTCGGCGGTGTCCGCCCGGCCACGGGCAACCGCAGCAGCGCCAAGCACCCGAACGACGGCCCACGCACGGAGCGCTGATGTCGCTGGTCACCACCCCCGCCCGGCCCGGCGGCACCACCCCCCGACCGGCGAGAGGGGAGAACGCCAAAAGCCAAATGCCCCCCCCCCCGCTTGTTGCCCCCACCGAGGTTGTAGG
>NZ_JBQCEE010000422.1:0-21227 GCF_051960575.1 Jatrophihabitans sp. | reverse complement strand
GCCGTTCGGCATCGTGCCGCTCGAGGCGATGGCCTGCCGCCGGCCGGCAGCACGTCGGCCAGCAACCGGCCCCAGTGCTGCGCGACCTCCATCGCCGGGCCGGACGCCGCGACGGCGTCCTGCAGCTTGCGGACATGCTCGATCATCCGGCGACCTCCTCAGGGGTGCGGGCGGCGATGGTGAGGCCGGCCCGGTGGTACGACGACTCGACGGCCGCGGCGACCTCGGCCCAGGTGTAGCGACGGGCCCGCTCGCGTCCGGCCCGGCCGAGCCGGTCGCGCATCGCGCTGTCGGCGAGCAGGGCGCGGACGGCGTTCACCGCCGCGGCGGGGTCGCGCGGGCGCACGTGGACGCCGGTGACGCCGTGCACCACCGTGTCGAGCAGGCCGCCCACCGCGCTCGCGACCACCGGCACGCCGCAGGCCATCGCCTCGAGCGGCACGATGCCGAACGGCTCGTACCAGGGCAGGCAGAGCACGGCGTCGGCAGAGCGGATCAGCGCCGGCAACCGGTCACGGCCGACGCTGCCGACGAGCTGCACGCGGTCGCCGGCGCCGACCTGGTCGGCCAGCACACGCAGCCGGCGCACCTCCTCGTCGGCGTCGAGCCGGTCGGCCGACGGCCCACCGGCGATCACCAGCTCGGCCTGCGGCAGCTTGGCGACGAGCCGGATCGCGTCGTCGACGCCCTTGCGGGGCACCAGCCGGCCGACGCAGAGCAGCCGGTGCCGTCCGCCGCGAGGCGCGACGTCGCCGTCGGGCGTGAACAGGTCGAGGTCGACGCCCGAGGGCACGACGTCGATCCGGGCCGGACGCGCACCGAGCCGCATCACCTCGGCGCGCTCGTCCGTGCACGACGCGAGCACGCGCGTGGCGTGACGGGCGAGGTCGCGCTCGCCGCCGATGCGGGAGGCCGGGCTGGTGTCGGCCGCACCCTGGTGGCGCCGCTTCACCGCGCCGAGGGCGTGGAACGTCTGCACCATCGGGACGCCGAGTTCGCGCGCCGCGGCGAGCGAGGCCAGGCCGCTCATCCAGAAGTGGGCGTGCAGCACCGCCGGCGGGTCGTAGCTCAACCGGTCGACGAGTTCCGCGCACATCTGCGGCACGTACTGCACCAGGTCGTCCTTCGGCAGCACGGTCGGCGGGCCGGCGTCGAGGTGCTCGACGACGACGCCGGGGGCGAGCGGCACCCGCTCGGGCAGCGCGGGATCGTCGCGGCGGGTGAAGACGGTGACGTCGTGCCCGCGGGCCGCCACGGCGGTGGCCAGTTCGGCGACGTGCACGTTCTGGCCGCCGGCGTCGACGCCGCCCAGCACGGCCAGCGGGCTGGCGTGCTCGGACACCATGGCGATCCTCATCGGGCCACCTCCTCGATGACGCGGTCCCAGTCGGCCAGGAATCGGTCGAGGCCGTAGTGCTGCAGCGCGTGCGCCCGCGCCGCCTGCCCGGCCGCGCGGGCCGCGTCCGGGTCGGCGACGAAGGTGCGCAGCGCAGCGGCGAGTTCGTCCGGGTCGGCCGAGACGACGCCGGCCTCCGGCGGCACAGCCCGCGGCACCTCGGTCGAGGCGACGGCGACGACGGGCATCGCGAGATGCATCGCCTCGATCAGCGACAGGCCGAGCGAGGTCCACCGCACCGGGTGCAGATATGCGCGCCGACGCGCCAGTTCGGTGTGCATGCGGTCCTGCGGCACGTCGCCGAGCTGGTTCGTGCCCGGGATCGGGCCGTCACCCATGCCGAACAGGTCGATGGGCGCGGCCTTGGCGAGTTCGCCGAGCAGGTCGGTGCCGACCATGCGGTCGCGGCGCACCGGCTCGTTGACGACGACCGCGGCGTGCGGCAGCTCGCCGGTGTACCGGTCGCCGGGGTCGACCACGCTGTGCTCGATCACGTGCGTGCGCAGGCCACCGTTGTCCCAGAACAGCCGGTTGAAGTGGGTGACGTGCACCAGCGGGATGCCGTCGACCGGGCAGTGGTCGGCCAGCGGGTGCCGGCTGGTCACCGGATGCGGCTCGGGCGCGTTGTGCTCGAGGTAGACGGTCGGGACGTCGAGGCCCGGGCGGCGTCCGGTCCACTCGCGCACCAGGTCGAGCTCGTGCGGCCGCTGCACGATCACCACGTCGACGGCCTCGTCGGCCAACTGCTCGGGTGTCACCTCAACGGCTGTTGCGGGCCAATCCCAGGTCTGCGCGCGCCCACGGCCGTCGGGCCCTCGGTCGGGCAGCACGGGCAGCAGGTAGTCGTGCCTGCCGTGCACGAGCGAGGTGGTGTAGCTGCCGTGCACGTGCCAGAGCAACACCCTCATGCCGGCACCTCCTCCCGGGTCAGCTGACGGGCGAGTCCCTCGGCCGCCTCGACGACCGCGGCGGGCTCGACCGAGGTGAGGCAGGGGTGGCCGGTGATGTGGCAGTCACGCACGCGCGTGGCCCGGCAGGCGGCGTCCTGGTCGCCGAGCACGACCGTCGGCACGCCGTGGGGCGCCCAGCGCGCGGCCGGGACGACCGGCGCGAACAGCGACACGATCGGGGCACCGACCGCCGCCGCGAGGTGGGCGGGGCCGGTGTTCGCGACGACGACGACCGAGGCCGCCCGGAGCACGGCGGCGAGCTCGGCGACCGACGTGCGTCCGGCGAGGTCGACCACCGGGCCGGTGGCGGCGCCCGCGACGCGGGCGCAGAGGTCGGCCTCGCCGGCGCTGCCGGTGACGACCACCGTGTGTCCACGCTGCCCGAGGCCGGCAATCACCTCGCGCCAGAGCGCCTCGGGGTACGCACGTGCCGGCGCGTCGGTGCCGGGGTGCACGACGACGAACGGCGCCCGCGGCGTGCCCTCGGGCGGCTGACCGGTGTCGTGCACCCGCAGCCGCTGGTCGTCGCCGAGCCTCGGCGCGAAGCCTGCGGCCTGCGCGAGGCTCAACATCCGTATAGGCTCGGGCGCGTCGGGCGCGTCGGGTGGATCGGGCAGGCGGGTGGTGAGCAGCGTGCCCGGGAAGTCGGTGCTGACACCGTGGATGCGCTCGACGCCGGCGAGACGCAGCATCAGCGCCGTCGGCAGCGACGACTGGTGGAACGACGTGAGGATGAGCGCCTCGTCGACCCGGGCGCGCCGCACGCCGCGCACGACGCGCATGATCTCGCCCACGAGCACACGCGGTGGCGGAGAGGTGATCCAGGGGCAGTCCCACACGAGCACGTTGTCGACGCCGGGCAGCAGCGCCGCAGTGCGCGCCGAACGCTGACTCACCATCATCGTGACGCGGTCGGCGTGCGCAGCGACCGCACGCACTGCGGGCCCGCAGATCAAGACGTCGCCCATGCTGTCCGGACGGACCACCAGGACGTGCCTCATCGCGCATCCCCCCCGAGCACGGCGGCGACGGCCGCGGCGAGATCCGGCGCGACATGCCGGGCGGCGGCGATCTCCTCGGGGCGCGTCGCCGGCGTCGGGACGAGCACCGCGGCCGCGACGCCCGCTGCCTCGCCGGCGGCGATGTCGCTGCCGATGTCACCGATGAGCACGCACTCGCTCGGGTCGACGCCGAGGGCGGCGGCAGCCGCCTTGATCAACCCGGGCTGCGGCTTGCGGCAGTCGCAGCCGTCCCACTCGCCGTGCGGGCAGTACTGCCAGGTGTCGAACGGGCCGAGCAGCTCGTCGACCCGCGTGTTCACGGCGTCGACCTGGTCGGTCGTGAGGCGACCACGGGCGATGCCCGACTGGTTGCTCACCACGCCGGTGCGCAGGCCGGACGCCCGCACGCGCGCGAGCACCTCGGCGGCGCCGGGCATCGGCAGGACCAGCGCCGGATCGCCGTTGTACGGCACGTCGTGCACGAGCGTGCCGTCACGGTCGAAGAGCACCGCCTTCACACCCGTCGAGGGCGTGGCCTGCCAGGCCGCCGCGTGCCGGTGCTGCCACAGCCCGCGCAGCCGGTGCGCCGCTGCCGCGGGCGGGATCGCGATGCTGGTGGCGGTCATCGCCGCGACCTCCCGAGGTGTGCGGGGCCCGGGCGCGATGCGGGCGCAGGCGAACTCGACCGTGCCGGCGAGCCAGCCGAGCGCACCGACGGCGGCGAGGCGGCGCTGCCGCAGTGCGGTGGCGCCGACGGCGAGCAGACCGCTGCCGACGATCGCGAGATGCCGCGCGCGCCGTCCCTTCGCCGCCTCGGCGCGCTGGTACCAGTCGCGTCCGTGCAGCCGGGTCATCAGGACGTCGTCGGCGTTGCCGCGCTGCTGGGACAGGCTCGCGTTCCACGGCGCCGGCCGGACCGGGTGCGTGGTGAGCCGCTCGCCGACGACGAGGCGGTGGCCGCGGCCGAGCACCCGCAGCGCCAGGTCGGCGTCCTCGCGGAAGGCGCGCGGGAAGCGTTCGTCGAAGCCGCCCACCTGCTCGAGCACCTCGCGGCGGTACGCGATGTCGGCGGTGATCCACTTCGCGGGCGCGAGACCAGCGGTGCCGCGCTCCCAGTCGGTCGGGCGACGGTCGGCGGGCAGCGGCACGGTGATGCGTCCCTGGCTGCCCGCGACGTCCGGCGGCAGCACGGCGAGGTCGCGGTCGAGGTCGTCGAGCCACGTCGGCGGCACGAGCACGTCGTCGTCGAGGAACGCGACCCACTCGCCGTGCGTGGTGCGCCAACCGGCGTTGCGGGCCGCCGCGGGGCCGCGGCCGCCGGAGCGGCGCACGCTCACCAGCGCGGTCACCCAGCCGTCCGGACGCGCCGCGAGCAACGGCGTGGACGCGTCGGGCCGGTCGTCGACCAGCACGATCTCGCGCGGCCGTGGCCCGGAGCAGCGCTCCAACGCGTCCAGCAATGCCGTCAGCGACGGGCGGCCGACGGTGGGGACGACGACCGACACGTCAGCCACTCGAGCGCCCCCAGAGCGCGTCGCGACGCACGACGAACGGGCCGATCGCCAGCAGGTCCACCGGGGTCGCGCCGAAGCACTCGAGCGCGTCCTTGATGTCGTCGACCATCGGGCGGCCGGCGGTGTTGAGGCTGGTGTTCACCACCACCGGCAGGCCGGTGCGACGCTCGAACGACTCGAGCATGCGCGCGACGGTCGGCTCGGTGGTGCGGTCGACGGTCTGGATGCGCGCGGTGCCGTCGACATGCACGACGGCCGGGATGCGATCGGCCCACTCGGGCGCGACGTCGTGCACGAACAGCATGTGCGGTGACGGGATCGGCCCACGCCGGAAGATGTCGGGCGCCCGTTCGAGCAGCACCATCGGCGCCACCGGGCGGAACTGCTCGCGGCCCTTGACGTCGTTGAGCCGCACGAGGTTCTCGGCGCGGCCGGGATGCGCGCGCAGCGACCGGTGGCCGAGTGCGCGCGGGCCATACTCGCTGCGCCCCTGGAACCACGCGATGACGCCGTCGTTCGCGAGCGCCTCGCCGACCGCGTCCGCCACATCGGCCGGGCGTTCGTAGGGCAGTCGCGCGGTCTGCAACGCGGCCTCGATCTCGTCGTCGCTGAAGCCGCGGCCGAGCGCGGCCGTCGGCATCGGGTACGTCGGGTCGCCACCGTCGACGGCGACGGAGAGAGCACCGCCGAGCGCGGTGCCGGCGTCGCCCGCGGCCGGCTGCACCCAGACGTTCGCGAAGCCGGCGCGCTCGGCGATGCGGCTGTTGGCGACGCAGTTCAGCGCGACACCGCCGGCGAGGGCGAGGTTCGGGCTGTCGGTGCGCTCGCGCAGCCACGACGCCAGCTCGACGAGCGTCTCCTCCAACACCAGTTGCAGGCTCGCGGCCATGTCGGCGTGGTCGTCGGTCCAGGCCTCGTCCGCGCCGCGGGGCTTGGCCATCGCCGCCCACTCGACGCCGGTCGTGACGAAGCCGCCGTCGCCGGTGACGTGCACGAGCTCGCGCAGCTGGTCGGCGAACCGCGGCTTCCCGTAGGAGGCGAGGGCCATGACCTTGAACTCGTCGCTGCTGCGCAGGAAGCCGAGGTGAGCCGTCGCGTCCTCGTAGAGCAGGCCGAGCGAGTGCGGAAGGCCCTGCGCGGCAAGGGTTTCGAGGTGTCCGTCGCGGTAGACGCCGGCGAGGTGGCTGTGCTGCTCACCCCGGCCGTCGAGCACGAGCACGGCGCAGTCACCGGCGAACGGCGCCGCCAAGGCGGCCGAGGCAGCATGCGCGACGTGGTGCGGCACGTACCGCAGCATCGCCGGGTCGAAGCCGGGCAGCGCCGTGTCGAGGA
The DNA here is from genome assembly GCF_051960575.1 of Jatrophihabitans sp. Lineage (GTDB taxonomy): Bacteria > Actinomycetota > Actinomycetes > Mycobacteriales > Jatrophihabitantaceae > JBQCEE01. The sequence continues at coordinate 15,034 of NZ_JBQCEE010000422.1, read as the reverse complement.
ACCCCGCGACCTGCTCGGCGTAGGTGAGGCGCAGGTGGTCCCACGGGTCGAAGAGGCCGAGCTCGTCGGCGGGACGGTGCAACGCCGGGTCGTACGAATACGTGACGGCGTCGAGGTCCTCGGCGCGCAGGCCGCCGGCCTTGAGGCACCACGCGGCGGACAGCTCGGGCAGCTCCCACGCCGAGAACGGCACCGGCCGCTTGCCATGCTTGCGGCGGCTGAACCGCTCCTCCTCCGTGGCCGCGACCGGCACGCCGTCGACGACCAGCGCCGCCGCCGGATCATGGAAGATCGCGTTGATGCCGAGTACCCGCATGCACCTGCTCCTCAGACGACCGCGTCGTTCGCGGTGGCGCCCGCAGGGGTCGGCTTGTTGTGATCCGACGGGTACCGAGTGATCTTGGTTGCCGTTCGACTACCCGGTGTCCCTCACGGTGAAACGCACACCGGCCTTATCCGCTTCTCCGCCCGCGACAGCCATACACGAGGCGTAGGTCGGGATCGAATCCCTCGGCGTCCGAAGGTGGTCTGTCGGCAGTCACACGTGCAACCGACGGGGCCGGCGTCGCCCGTTGGGGTAGGCCAAGGTCATGAGCGATCGCATGACCGTCGTCGAGCGACGGATGGACGCCCCCATCGACCACGTCTTCGACGTGCTCACCGACGCGTGGCTGATCCCGGTGTGGGTCGTCGGGGCGACGCACATGCGTGACGTCGACGGCCACTGGCCCGCGCCGGGCGCGAAGATGTACCACCAGGTCGGCGCGTGGCCGTTCGGCATCAACGACTCGACGACGGTGGTCGAGTGCGTGCGCCCGACGCGGCTCGTGCTGCAGGCGGCGGCGTGGCCCGCCGGCGAGGCCCGGATCGCGTTCGACCTCAGCCCGCTCGGCGCCGCCACGACCGTGACGATGGCCGAGCGTCCCGACCGCGGCCCCGGCCGCTGGATCGACAACCCGCTCCAGCGCAAGCTGCTGCGCGCCCGCAACGTCGAGACCCTGCAGCGCCTCGCCTCGATCGTCGAGCACCGCGCGTCCTGACCTCCGCACCCGACGCAGCAGAAACCCCCTGCTCTGGCCCGTTCTCGGAGCCGAAAATGAGCCGGAGCAGGGGGTTTCGCGGCGGTCAGTCGCCGTAGATGGCGGTGAAGAGGCGGTCGATGAGGCGGCGCTTGAGGCGTCCGGTGAGGCGGGCGCGACGGATGGCCGCGATGGCCGCGTTGCCGCCGGGGCCACCGTGCACGCCGCCACCGGGGTGGGCCGACGCCGAAGCGAGGTAGAGGCCGTCGATCGGCGTCTCCGGCCGCCCCAGGCCCGGCACCGGCCGGAAGATCAGCTGCTGGTGGATGTTCGCGGTGCCGCCGTTCACCGCGCCGCCGACGAGGTTGCTGTCGGTGTCCTCGAGGTCGATCGGCCCCTGGACGCGGCGGGCGAGCACGAGGTCGGCGAACCCTGGGGCACGCTCCTCGACGACGGCCTCGACGCGGCGCACCTGCTCGTCGAGCTGCTCACGGGTCAGCCCTCCCGGCACGTGCGTGTAGGCCCACGCCGACTCGGTGCCCTCGGGCGAGCGGGTCGCGTCCGAGGTGGTCATCTGGCCGAAGAGCAGGAACGGGTGCTCGGGCAACTGCTTCTGCGCGAGCGCGCCCGCGTACCGCGTGAGGCCGTTCATGTCGACGCCGAGGTGCACCGTGCCGGCTCCGCGGGCGGCCTCGGCCGTCCACGGGATACGACCCGTGAGCGCCCAGTCGATCTTGAGGGTGGCGCTGTCCCACTCGAAGCGGCGCAGGTCGTCGAGCAGGCGCGGCGGCAGGTGCTCGGGCGCGATCATGTCGCCGAACAGCGCGGGCGCACCGACGTCGGCGAGCACGATGTTCGCCGCGATGCGGCTCCCGTCGCGCAGCCGCACCCCGGTCACCCGCCGGTCGGCGACGTCGACGCGATCGACCGGCGCGTTCGTCCGGATCTCGCCGCCGACCGCCCGCAGCCGGGTCGCCATCGCCTGCGTCAGCTCGCCGGCGCCGCCGACCGGCACCGGGAACCCGACGGTCTGGCCGAGCATCGCGAGCAGGTAGCCGTAGAGCGCACTGCCGGCCGACTCGGGCGGCAGGTCGGTGTGCAACGCGTTGCCGGCGAGCAGCAGTTGCGCGCCCTCACCCCGGAACAGCTCCTCGCCGGCCCGGCGCACCGGTTCGACGGCGAAGCGGACGAAGCGCAGCAGGTCGGCCGCGCCGAAGGCGCGCGCGAGCCTGAGCCCCGACCGCACCGGCGGGAACGGCGTGAACAGCGCGTCGATCAACGGCGTGCGCACCTGCTCGAACTCGGCCACGAGCTGCTGCCACGCCTGGCCGTCGCCGCGCGCGAACTCGTCGACCGACGCCGCCGTGGTGGCGACATCGCGCGACAGCACGGCACACCGGTCATCGGCCAATAGGTGGGCGAGCACGTGCGGCGCGTGCGTCCAGCGCAGGCCGTGCTGTTCGAGGTGCAGCGCATTGATCACCGGCGATGCCGCGCCGAGCGGATAGAACGCGCTGTACCAGTCGGTGACGTAGTCGGGGTGCAGCGACCGGTCGCTGTATCACGCGCCCCCGCTGCGCTCCAGCTCCACGAGCACGAGGACGTCCCACCCCCCGTCGGCGAGCAGGTTGGCGGCGACCAGACCGTTGTGGCCCGCCCCGATGACGACGGCGCTCTCACTCACGCCCCCAGCCTTCCCGGCGCACCGGGACGGCATGCGGGCGGGCTGGGCCTACAGCGCGCGGATGGTGGCGACGACCAGCAGGCCCTCGTCCGAGACGACCGGGTTGAGCGAGACGTCGGCGAGGAACTCGGTGCCGTCGGCGCGTCGGGCGGCGAGCGCGGCGTGGCTGCCGAAGGCGCGCGTGCGGGGCGCGTCGGCGTACTGGTCGCGCAGCGCGGCGTGCTTCGTGCGCGCCGTGTCGGGCACGAGCTGCTCGACCTCGAGGCCGATCATCTCGAGATCGGTGTAGCCGAACAGTCGTGCGGCCTGCTGGCTGCTGCGGACGATGAGGCCGAGCTCGTCGACGACGAGCATCGCGTCGGGCATGGCCGCGAGCACGCTGGCCGAGCGGGTGGCCTCGGCCTCGAGCCGGCGGCGCTGCTCGGCCTCGTCGGTGACGTCGCGGACGACGCCGGCGAAGGTCCAGTCCGCCAGCGTCGGCGGCAGGTGCACGGCACCGAACTCGAGCGTGGTGGTGCCGCCGACGGTGGCGGTCACGGCCAGCGCGCCGCCGGTGCGCGTCGAGCGGTCGAAGGCGGCGACCAGCGCGTCGTGCGCAGCGTTGTCGCAGCGGTCGACCAGCGCGGCGGGAGTGGAGGGCGGCGTCGTGCCGAGCCGCTTCCAGATCGCCCGGCCCGGTCCGTCCCACTGGATCTCGCCGGTCGCGACCTGCCAGATCCAGCCGCCGGCGGGCATCGCCATGTCGTCATGTCCTGCCATGGTCGGTCCATCGACCGGAGGCAGGCGAAGTGAAGGGACGTTCGGCCAACCTTTCGGCCGCCGTCGGGCGAGCCCGCGCGCGCCCGGCTCAGGCCTCGGCGCCGACGATGCGGCCGTGTTCACTGCGCACGGCGGTGGGCTCGATGCCCGTCTCGACCACGTAGCCGGCCAGCTCGCGCAGCTTGACGTGCCGGGTCTGCGACGCCCGCACGAGCATGCGGAAGGCGTCGTCCGGCGACACGCGGTGCCGCTCGACCAGGATGCCCATCGCCTGGCCGATGACGCCGCGGCTCTCGTACGCGTGGCGCAGGTCGGACTGCAGCCGACGGTTCGCCAGCGCGATGGACGCGTGCGCTGCGTAGACCTGCGCGAAGTCGCGCGACTCGTCGTCGAACGCCTTGGGTGTGCGCGAGTAGAGGTTCAGCGCGCCGATGACGTTCTGTGGCGCCGCGAGCCGGCACGCGAGCAGGCTGCCCATGCCGAGCTCGACGCTGCGCGCGACGAACTTCGGCCACCGGGTCTCGGTGGTGAAGTCGTCGATCACGATCAGGTCGCCGTCCCAGGCGGCCTCGACGCACGGCCCCTCGCCCGCGTCGTACTGCGCCTGGTCGCACGCGTCGACGACCGCGTCGGACGACGCCGGCGTCTCGATGGTGCGGTCGCGGTGCAGCCACGAGACCCCGGCGAAGTCGACGCCCGGCACCACCGTCACGGCCAGCGAGACGGTCTGCTCGAGGGTCGCGTCCAGGTCAGGGGCAGCCGCCAGTTCGTGTGCGATGCCGGCGAACATCGTGGCCAGCGACAGTGCGGACTCCTCCACAGTGGCGCTCCTTCCCATCGGGTCCGACGGAAGGCTACGACCGTGCGGTGACGTTTCGTCAGCTGCCCCTGCCGACCCGACCGAGATGTCCGGGTTGCCTACATGTTTGCGTGCTCACGCGCGAGGTCGGGGTCAGCTGCCCGGGTCGGTGTCGCGCGCGCCGTGGCGCGGGCCCTCGCTGCCGATGGCGTGCCCGACGGCCTTTTTGATCTTCTCGATCGGCCCCTCGTGCTCGGGCAGGCCGTTCGCCTCGTGGCCACCCGACCGCGGCTCCTCGTTCGGCCGGACCTCGTTCGTCGATTCGCTCATGCCCATCGGGTACCCGGCCGCCATGATCGCCTAACCTGTGCACGTCTCGTCCAAGAACCTGTGCAACTGGACGCTCATCATCGGCGACTCGAATCGGATCCTGATGCCCTCACCGGGCCCTGGGCCGGTGAGGGGCATCCCGGTCGCGCCCGTCCCACGCCCTGCCCCCGGACCGAGATGTCACGGACAAGCCATGCCCCGGCCACGGCATCAAGATCCGGCACGGGCGCCCGGGCCGCCCGAGACGGGGTCGGCTCAGGCGAGCAGGCGGCCGAGGGCGGAGCGGTCGAAGGCGTCGAGCAGCTCCTGCGGGCCGGGATACACCTCGACGGCACCGGCCTTGCGCAGCTCGACCTCGGAGATGCCGCCGCTCAGCACGCCGACGAACGGCAGGCCGGCCTTGCCGCACGTGATGCCGTCCCAGATCGCGTCGCCGACGTACACACCGTCGTCCGGACGCAGGCCGGCCTTGTCGAGCGCGGCCTGCAACAGGTCGGGGGCGGGCTTGCCGGCATCGGCGTCGGTCGAACTGGTGGCGACGTCGATCGCGTCGTCGCAGTCGAGCGCCGACAGCAGCGCCTGCAGTTCGTCCTCGGACGCGGAACTGGCCAGCACCACCGTCAGGCCGGCCGCCTTGGTGCGGCGCAGCAGCTCCTGGGCGCCGGGCAGGGGCGTGAGGCGTCCCCAGTAGGTCTTGTAGAGCGCGACGTGGGTGGCCTGCAGTTCCTCGTCGTCGCTGCGGTCACGGTCCTCGCCGAGCAGGTGGTCGAGCGTCTCGTCGCCACCGCGGCCGATGGTGCGGTGCACCTCCACGAAGGTCTGCGGCCTGCCGACCTGCCGGAAGGCCTCGGCCCAGCACACGGTGTGCAGGTAGGTCGTGTCGACCAGCGTCCCGTCGACGTCGAACAGCACACCCTTGCTCACAACCTGTACTCCTCCGCTTCCGGCCGCAGCCGCAGCCCGTGTCCCGGGGCGGCGTTCGGCGCGACCCGTCCGTCGGCCGCTGCAGGAACCCCTACCCACAGCATCGGTTCCAGACGCGCATGGTCGACGAACCACTCGATGTTCCGCAGGTTGCCGACGGCGGCGAGCGACGCGTGCAGCGCCGGCGAGCAGTGCGCGGACACGTCGAGCCCGTGCGCGCCGGCGACGGCCGCGGCCGCGCGGAAGCCGGTGTAGCCGCCGCAGCGGGTGCCGTCGAGCTGCAGGCAGTCGACGGCGCCGACCAGAGCGGCCGCGCCGTACGCGTCGGACACGTACTCCCCCGCCGCGACGTCGCAGCGCAGCGCCGACCGCAGCAGCGCCAGCCCCTTGACGTCGTCGCTCGACACCGGCTCCTCGAACCAGGTCACGCCCAGCTCGTCGAGCAGGTGCCCCATGCGCCGTGCGTGCCCGCGGGTGTAAGCGCCGTTCGCGTCGACCATGAGCGCGGCCCCGGGCGCCCGCCGGTGCACCTGGTTGATGCGCTCGAGGTCGCGGTCGTCGTCGCGTCCGATCTTGATCTTCATGGCGCGACAGCCGGCCGCCTTCCAGGCGTCGACCTGCTCGGTGAGCTGGGCCGGCGTCAGGTTCGTGAAGCCGCCCGAGCCGTAGATGTCGACCGGCCGGCCCGCGTCGCCGAGCAGTTCGTGCACCGGCGCACCGAGGCACCGCCCTGCGAGGTCCCATAACGCGATGTCGACGGCGCTGATCGCCTGCATGACCAGCCCGGCGATGCCGACGTTGCGGCACGCGCGTCGCATGTCCTCCCACAGCGCGGTGATCTCGCGGTGGTCGCGGCCGATCAGCACGTCGCACAGCAGGTCGGTGATCACCGTGACGGCCGCGGTGCCGCTGTACGTCCACCCCGCCCCGACCTCGCCACCGGCCTCGACGTGCACGATCACCGCGGTCGTCGCGTCCCAGTCGAAGGTGCCGTCCTCCTCGGGCGTCGCGGTCGGCACCTTGTACGCCGCGGCCGACACCCGCTCGATCCTCACGACGCCGCCCGGCTCATCGTGCGTGCTCGACGATGCGATCGGCCAGCCGCGCGGCCAGCGCCATGATCGTCAGCGCAGGGTTGGCCGACCCCTGTGTCGGCAGCACGCTGCCGTCGCTGACGTACAGGTTCTTCACCCCGAAGACGCGGTGCTCGCGGTCGACGACCCCCTTGTCCTCGGACGCCGCCATGCGCGCCCCGCCGACGAGGTGCGCGTTCCGCTTGATGGTGATCACCTCGGACGCACCTGCCGCGTGCAACAGGTCCTCCATCACCGACTGCGCCGCCTGCACGAGCTGCTTGTCGTTCTCGCCCTGGCTGTAGTCGAACCGGGCGACGGGCAGGCCGTGCCGGTCGTGCTCGTCGGCGAGGGTCACCCGGTTCTCGGCACGCGGCAGGAACTCGCACAGCGCGCCGAGCGTCGCCCAGTGCACGTAGCTGCGCATGCGCTCGCGCAGGTCGGGGCCCCAGTGCCCCTGCGCCGTGACGTGCTCGGCCCACGTGATCGGCAGCGGGCTGACGTTCTGGATCGACCAGCCACGCGCGTACGGCTTGCTCGGGTCGGTCTCGTAGAAGTGCTCGGTGCTCACCTCGGGCGGCGGTGCCTTGTACATGCGGATCTCGTCGTCGAAGCGCCCCGCCGTCTGCGGCGCGCCCTGCACCATCAGGTACCGGCCGAGCTGGTCGTGGTCGTTGCCCAGCCCGTGCGGATGGGCCGAGTTCGCCGACAGCATCAACAGGCGTGGAGTCTCGATCGAGTAGCCGGCGACGGCGACGGCCTTCGCCCGCTGGCGATGGGTGATGCCGTCGCGGATGTACTCGACGCCCGTGACCGTGTCGGTGTGCTCGTCGACCAGCACCCGGCTCACCATGCAGTCGGGGCGGATCTCGGCACCGTGCGCCAGCGCGTCCGGGATGTGGGTGATGAGCGGGCTGGCCTTCGCGTTCACCTTGCAGCCCTGCAGGCAGAAGCCCCGGTAGATGCAGTGGTTGCGCGCGCCGAAGCGGCCGTTGGGGATGGCGACCGGCCCGACCTTGGCCGGGATGCCGAGCGCGTCCGCCCCGCGCAGGAAGATCTCGCCGTTGCCGCTGACCGGGTGCGGGTGGTGCGGGTACCCGTGCGGGTCGCCCCACGGCCAGTGCTCGCCGGCCACGGGCAGCTCGTTCTCGATCAGCTCGTAGTACGGCCTCAGGTCGTCGTAGGAGATCGGCCAGTCGGCGCCGACCCCGTCGGCGCTGTAGGTGTGGAAGTCGGACGGGTGGAAGCGCGGTGCGTAGCCGGCGAAGTGCACCATCGACCCGCCGACACCGCGGCCCGAGTTGTTCGAGCCCATCGGCACCGGATCGCTGCCGCCGATGACCCGCGGCTCGGTCCAGTACAACCGGTGCGCGCCACGCTCGTCACTCACCCAGTCGCGGTCGGGGTCCCACCACGGGCCCGCATCGAGCACGACGATCTTCCATCCGCGCCGCGCCAGCCGCTGCGTGAGCACCGACCCGCCCGCACCCGCACCGACCACCACGAGGTCGACCTCGTCGGTGTGGTCGTAGCGGCGCATGTCGGTGCGCAGCCGGTGGTTCGTGCGGGTGCCGTCGGACGGCATCAGCCACGGCGATTCGTTGCGCTGCCGGATCGCCCTTTCGCTGAGACGTGGCATCAGGTGCTTCCCAGTGGTCGCGCTTGTTCACGCCGAGGTTCAGGTAGCCGCGGGGGTAGGCCGGGCCGGGGAAGCCGATCTCGTTCCAGGCCCACGGGTGCGAGTAGAAGGCGGTGCAGGCGTAGCGCGTCCAGAGCGACCACGTGTGCTCGGCCGACCAGTCGTGCCATCGCTCCCCCGCGTCGCCGAGGTCCTGTACCTGCTGCACGCACGCCCGCTGCCGCTCGACCGGCGACTCGGCGAACCCGATCTCGCAGTCCTCGTCCAACCAGTGCAGCGATCGGCGCCAGGCCTCGCCGTCCTCGGGCATGTCGGCGTAGTGCCAGCCGTCGGTCTCACCCCGGGCGAGGCGGGTGTCGACGAGTTCGAGCACCGGCACCTTCGGTTCGCAGTCCTGCGCCAGCAGCAGGTCGAGCAGGGTTCGGGCGGTGGCCACCTCGCGTCCGCGGAAGAACGCGAGGTCACCCGGCACCGAGAGCCGTTCGAGGACGACACCTGCCGTGGCCTGGTCCCAGACGTGCACCTGCGCCAGGACGTCGAAGCCCTCGAACCGCCCGCGGCCCTGCGGCGTGGTCATGACCCCTCGCGCCGCAGCACCGCGGCGAGCAGCCCCATGCCACCGACGAGGGACGCGAGCAGCGGCGCGAACACCGGCGGCCCCGCCTCGAGGTTGTAGCGGGTCACGCCGCCCGGGCGCTGCCTGATGCCGCGCCAGTGCAGGTACGTGCCCTGCAGCCCGTTCGCCACGATCGCCGCCGACACGAACGGCAGCACCGTGTGCGCCGCCCGCTGCGACACGACCGCCGCGACCCCGGCCGGCACGGCGGTGGGCACGACCGCGATCGGCCACCACATCATCTTGTTGCCGAAGCTCGCGCCGTCGTGGGCCATGAAGCTCTCGCCGGCGGTGATCGCCGCGCCGCCGGCGGTGAGCGCCGCCAGCGTGCGCTCGAACCGGCCGGTGCGGACGTCGTGCAGCAGGGTGTCGACGAGCGCCATCAGGACTCCTTCGTGCCGGGCAGGTACTGCTGCACCTTCTGCTTGATCCCCTGCTTGACGAAGCCGCTCGCGTCCTCGTCGCCGTGCAGCACCGCCGAGACGACGGCCTTGGCCTGCGCGAACTGCGCGTGCGGCGGGATGGGTGGCACGTCGGGGTCGCACCGCACGTCGAGCACGGTCGGGCGGTCGGCGGCGAGCGCGGCCTCCCACGCCGGCCCGATGTCCTCGGTGCGCTCGACGTTGATCGCGTGCAGCCCGATGCTGCGGGCGAAGGCCGCGTAGTCGATGTCCGGCAGGCTCTGCGACTCGGCGAACTTCGGCGACCCCTCCATCGCCCGCATCTCCCAGGTCACCTGGTTCAGGTCGTTGTTGTGCAGCACTGCCACGATCAGCCGCGGGTCGGCCCACTGCCGCCAGTAGTGCACGATCGTGATCAGTTCGGCGAGGCCGTTCATCTGCATCGCGCCGTCGCCCTCGAAGGCGATGGCCGGACGATCCGGGTGGGCCCACTTGGCGCCGATGGCGTAGGGCACCGCCGGCCCCATGGTCGCGAGGGTGCCCGACAGCGAGCCGCGCACCGAACCGCGGAACTCGAGATGCCGGGCGTACCAGTTGGCGGCACTGCCCGAGTCGGTGGCGACGATCGCGTCCTCGGGCAGGCGCACCGAGAGCTCGTGGAAGATCCGCATCGGGTTGATCGGGTCGGCGTCGGTGAGCGCGCGCCGCTGCTCGACCTCCTTCGCCCGCACGACGTTCGCCTCGATCTCGTCGCGCCACGACCGGTCGGCCTTGCGCTCGAGCAGCGGGATCAGCGCCCGCAGCGTCGCCTTGGCGTCACCGACGAGGTTCACCTCGTACGGGTAGCGCATGCCGATCCAGGCGCCCGAGCGGTCGATCTGCACCGCCCGCGCCTGGTCGAGCTTGGGCAGGAACTGCGTGTACGGGAAGTTCGAGCCGACGGTCAGCAGCGTGTCGCAGTCCATCATCATGTGGTAGCTCGCGGTCGTGCCGAGCAGGCCGATCGAGCCGGTCACCCACGGCAGGGTGTCGGGCAGCACGTCCTTGCCGAGCAGCGCCTTCGCGGCACCCGCGCCCAGGATGTCGGCGATCTCGGTGAGCTCGTCGACGCAGCCGCGCGCCCCCTGGCCGACCAAGATCGCGGGCCTGCCCCCGGCGTTGAGCACCTCGGCGGCCCGCCGCAGCCCCTCGTCCGAGGGCGTGATCACCGGCTGCTCGAGACCGAGGCTGGACGGGACCTGCTTGAAGGCGTGACCCGGCGGCTCGTAGGGCAGCTCGAGCACGTCGCTCGGGAAGATGAGGCAGGTCGGCGCGTGCTCGGTGATCGCGATGCGGATCGCGCGGTCGATGAGGTTCGGCAGCTGTTCCGGCACGTTGCACGTCTCGCAGTAGGCCGAGCAGACGTCGCTGAACAGCCGCTCGAGGTTCACCTCCTGCTGGTAGCTGCCGCCCATGGCGCTGCGCTCGGTCTGGCCGACGATCGCCACGACCGGCACGTGGTCGAGCTTCGCGTCGTAGAGACCGTTCAGCAGGTGGATCGCCCCGGGCCCGCTCGTCGCGGTGCAGACGGCGAAGGCGTCCTTCGTGTCCTTGAACTTCGCGTACCCGACCGCCTCGAAGGCGGCCATCTCCTCATGCCTCGCCTGCACGAACCGGGGCTGGTTGCCCGCGCGCCCCCACGCACCGAGCAGCCCGTTGATGCCGTCACCCGGGTAGCCGAAGACCTGCTCGACCCCCCACTCCCTCAGCCGCGCCAGCAGGACGTCCGCAACCGTGTCAGCCATATCCTTTCACTGCCCAACGCTTGCACTGTGCAAACCAGGACAGGCCTCCTCGGTTTCGCCTCCTCCGAAGAGGGGCACGACGACACCATGGAGATCGGATACTTCCTGTCCTGCGAGGAGTACGGGCCGCACGACCTCATCGAGCAGGCGAAGCTGGCCGAGCAGGCGGGCTTCGACGCGCTCTGGATCTCGGACCACTTCCACCCCTGGACGGACACCCAGGGCGAGAGCCCGCTGGTCTGGTCGATGATCGGCGCGGTGAGCCAGGTCTGCTCGCTGCCGATCTCGACGGCCGTCACCTGCCCGACGGTGCGGCAGCACCCGGCGATCGTGGCGCAGGCCGCCGCGACCAGCGCGGTGCTGACGAACGGACGCTTCCGGCTCGGCGTCGGCACCGGCGAGGCGCTCAACGAGCACATCACCGGGCAGCGCTGGCCCGACGCCGACGTGCGGCTCGAGATGCTCGAGGAGGCTGTCGACGTCATCCGCCGGCTCTGGACCGGTGAGTTCGTGCACCACGACGGCAAGCACTACACGGTCGAGAAAGCGCGGCTCTACACGCTGCCGGACGAGCCGCCGCCGATCTACGTCAGCGGGTTCGGCCCGAAGGCGATCGAGGTGGCCGGCCGGATCGGCGACGGGTTCATGAGCACCTCGCCGAGCGCCGACGACATCGCGGCCTTCCGCAAGGCGGGCGGTGAGGGCAAGGTGACAGAGGTGGGCTACAAGGTGACGTGGAGCGAGGACGACGACGCCGCCATCGACGCGGCGTACCGCACCTGGCCGAACAGCGAACTGCCGGGCGAGCTGTCGCAGGTGCTGCCGAGTCCCAAGCACTTCGAGCAGGCCAGTGAGCTCGTCACCCGCGACATGATCAAGGACTCGATCGCCTACGGCAACGACGTCGACCGGCACATCGAGGCCTTCACGCCGTTCGCCGAGGCCGGCTTCGACCGCATCTACATCTCCCAGATGGGCGGACGCGAGCAGGCGACGCACTACCGCGGCTTCTTCGACTTCTACGGCGGCACGGTGCTGCCGAAGCTGCGCGACGCAGCGGGGCGCTGATGCTCGGCCTGCCGGACGGCATCACGACCTGCCTGTTCGACCTCGACGGGGTGCTCACCGACACCGCGTCGGTGCACCGGCAGGCGTGGAAGCAGACCTTCGACCCCGAGCTGGCGAAGCGCGGTCAGCCGGAGTTCACCGAGGACGACTACAACGACTTCGTCGACGGCAAGCCCCGCGCCGACGGCGTGCGCGACTTCTTCGCGTCCCGGCACATCGAGCTGAGCGACGAGGAGGTGCAGGCGATCGGCGACCGCAAGAACGAGTTCGTGCTGCACCTGATCGACACGCAGGGTGTGCGCGTCTTCCCGGGCTCGGAGCGGTATGTCGTCGCCGCCGCGACGGCCGACGTGCACCGGGTGGTGGTCTCGTCCAGTGCGAACACCGCGGCCGTGCTCAAGGCGACCGGTCTCGACCGGTGGGTCGAGGACCGCATCGACGGCGTCGTCGCCAAGCAGCGCGGGCTCAAGGGCAAACCCGCGCCGGACACCTTCCTCGCCGGGGCGGAGCTGGTCGGCGTCCCGCCGCAGCAGGCCGTCGTCTTCGAGGACGCGACCGCCGGCGTCGCCGCAGGTCGCGCCGGTGGCTTCGGCTACGTCGTCGGCGTGAACCGCCTCGACGACGCACACGGTCAGGCGCTGAAGGAGCACGGGGCGGACATCGTCGTCACGGACCTCGCCCAGCTGTTGTGACCGGATCGTTCGTGAAGCGCGGCGCCCATCGGGACAGGATGGGTGGCATGACGACCGAACAACGGTTCCCAGTCGAGCCGTGGTGCCTGCGCGAGGTCGGGTTCGACCGCGCCGACCTCGCCCAGACCGAGTCGCTGTTCGCGCTCTCGAACGGCCACATCGGCATCCGCGGCAACCTGGACGAGGGCGACCCGAACGGGCTGCCCGGCACCTACCTCAACTCGTTCTACGAGTCGCGGCCGCTGCCCTACGCCGAGGCCGGCTACGGCTACCCCGAGTCGGGGCAGAGCGTCGTCAACGTCACCGACGGCAAGCTCATCCGGCTGCTCGTCGAGGACGAGCCGTTCGACCTGCGCTACGGCGAGGTGCTCTCGCACGAGCGCGTGCTCGACCTGCGCCGCGGCGTGCTACGACGCACGGTCGAGTGGTGCTCGCCGTCGGGCATCCGCGTGCGCGTGAAGTCGACCCGGCTGGTGTCCCTCACCCGCCGCTCGATCGTCGCGATCAACTACAGCGTCGAGCCGCTCGACCGCCGCATCGGCATCGTCGTGCAGTCCGAACTCGTGGCCAACGAGGACGTGCCCAGGAGCACCGACGACCCGCGCGTCGCCGCGGCCCTCGACCGGCCGCTCGTCGCCGTCGAGCACGGGGCGGCCGAGCGCCGCGCGATGCTCGTGCACCGCACTGCGGCCAGCAAGCTCAACCTCGCCGTTGCGATGGACAACTACGTCACCACGAACGACGACCCGACCGTGCAGAACTACGCCACCAACGACCGTGCCCGTTTCACCGTCGCCACCGAGGTCGAGCCCGGTGAGCCGTTCGGGCTGACCAAGTTCGTCGCCTACGGCTGGTCGAGCGAGCGGTCGGTGCCGAACCTGCGCGACCAGGTCGACGCCGCCCTGACCGCGGCCGGACGCGTGGGCTGGGACGGCGTCGAGCAGGAGCAGGCCGACGCGTGGGCCGAGTTCTGGGACGGCGCCGACGTCGACATCACTGGGGCCGACGACATCCAGCAGGCCGTGCGGTTCGGGCTGTTCCACTCGCTGCAGGCCGCCGTGCGCGCCGAGCGGCGCGCGGTGCCGGCCCAGGGCCACACCGGCACCGGCTACGACGGGCACGCGTTCTGGGACACCGAGGCGTTCGTGCTTCCGGTGCTCACCGCGACGGCGCCGAGCGCGGCGGCCGACGCCCTGCGCTGGCGGCACTCGACCCTCGACCTGGCGATCGAGCGGGCGGCCACGCTCGGCTTCGACGGCGCGGCCTTCCCGTGGCGCACCATCCGGGGCCAGGAGTGCTCCGGCTACTGGCCGGCCGGCACCGCCGCGCTGCACGTCAACGCCGACATCGCCGTCGCCGCGATGCGCTACGTGCGCTGGACCGGCGACGACGACTTCGAGCGCGACCACGCGCTGCCGCTGCTCGTGCAGACCGCGCGCTTGTGGGCGTCGGTCGGCTCGACGGGCGAGGACGGCCGCTTCCACATCGACGGTGTCACCGGGCCGGACGAGTACAGCGCCATCGTCGACGACAACGCCTTCACGAACCTGATGGCCGCGGCCAACCTCGGTGGTGCGGCCGCCGCTGCCCGGCGCTGGCCACAGCAGGCGGAGGCACTCGACGTCGCGGCGGCCGAGATCGAGGCGTGGCAGCAGGCAGCCGACACCGTCGCGGTGCCCTTCGACCACTCCCTCGACGTGCATCAGCAGGACGAGGGCTTCACCCACCACGCGGTGTGGGACTTCGAGCGCAGCGCGCGCACCGACGGCTACCCGCTGCTGCTGAACGCGCCCTACTTCGAGATCTACCGCAAGCAGGTCGTCAAGCAGGCCGACCTGATGCTGGCGATGCACTGGGCCTCCGACCGGTTCACGCCCGAGGAGAAGGCGAAGGCCTTCGCCTACTACGACCCGCTGACGGTGCGCGACTCGTCGCTGTCGGCGTGCACGCAGGCCGTCATCGCCGCGGAGGTGGGCCAGCACGACCTGGCCGCCGACTACCTCGCCGAGGCGGCCCTGATGGACCTGCACGACCTCGAGCACAACACCCGCGACGGCCTGCACATCGCGTCGTTGGCGGGGACGTGGATCGCGGTCGTGGCCGGCTTCGGCGGCCTGCGCGACGTCGGCGGTGTGCTGTCGTTCCGGCCGCAACTCGCCCCTGGGTGGGAGCTGCTGGAGTTCCACGTGCGCTGGCGCGACACGCGCGTGCGGGTGACGATCCGCGAGGGCACCGCCACCTACGAG
>NZ_JBQCEE010000421.1:0-2119 GCF_051960575.1 Jatrophihabitans sp. | reverse complement strand
GCCCCCGCGCCCGCCCAGAAGCCGTCTTGGCCCCCGGCCCAGACATTACCACGGCGGGCAAATGAGTGGGCCTGGGGACAAGCGGCAGTGTCGGACTAGGCGGCGGAGGTCTCGATCGGCAGCCGCGAGCGGGTCGTCGCGCCGCTGATCGCCGCGGCCAGGACCGGGATCCCGACCGCCACCGCGAGCACCGTCGGCCAGGGGACGACGAAGCGCAGGCTGCTGGACGGGTCGGCCCGATGCTGGTTCAGCTCCCACGCGGCGGGCACGACGAACCCGGCCCCTCCGCCGAGCACCGCGCCCAGCGCCGCGATCACGCCCGCCCGCGCGCTCGCCAGCGTGCGCCGCGTGCGCGGCGTCGCGCCCACGGCGCCGAGGGTGCGCAGGTCGGGCGCGGCGTCGACGTTCGCCAGGCCGGTGGCGATCACCGCGGCCAGGACGGCGATCGCGACGGCCCCGCCGACGACGGCGAACGTGCCCGCGGCGTAGCGGTTGTGATAGCCGCGCTCCACCTCGACCACCCCGCCGGCGACCACGCGCCGCACCCGTGCGGTCGCGGCCTGCAACTGCGCGTCCGTCGGGAGCTGTCGGGTCCGTACCAGCACCGCGACCGGCGCGAGGTCGGCGCCGCGGCCGCTCAGCGCGGCGGCCGGCACGACGATCGTGGCCGGGGCGGCGTCGCCGTGCATGGCCTGCGCAGGCAGGGTGAAGGCGACCTGCTGCCCGGTGCCCGACCCGTCCGTCCCGAGACCGTCGGCGGTGACGGTCATGGGGGTGAGGGCAAGTGGCACCTGGCCGCCGCGCGCGAGCGTGGGGTCGCTGACGAGCGCCATGCCGTGCCGCAAGGCATCCCGCTCTGCCGTCGAGCCCGGGCCGAACAACGCCGCCGCGTCGTCGGGGCCGGCGACCAGGATGTCCGCGAGCAGCCCGGTCCGCTGCGCGTCGTCGAGATGGACGAGTGTGGTGACGGTGCACGAGTCGGCCGGGCCCGGGCACGCGGTCCGCGGCGCGTGCAGCACGGCGACGGCCGCGGACGGCAGCGTCCGCGCGAGGGCTCGGGCGACGGAGGCCGACGTCGCGTCCGACGTCCCCGCCGGCAGGGTGACGCGGGCGGTGTTCGGGGGCAGGGCGGGCACGTACTGGCGGCGGTCCTGGTCGTCGACGGACGCCAGCGCGATGGCGATGCTGACCGCACCGATGGCCGCTGCCATGACCGCGGCGACCGCGGGGGTCGCGGCCGAGCGGTTGCGTCCGGTGTCGCGTAGCGCCAGCCGCGCCTGCAGGGGCAGGCGGCGCCCGCCGCGGGCCACGAACCCGAGCAGCGCGGGCGTGCACATGATCAGCCCGACCTCGAGCAGCGCGGCGCCGCCGAGGATGACCAGCGCGCTGCTCGACGAGACCGTCGCGGTGAGCGAGACGGCCGCGCCGGCGGCCGCGACAGCCAGGCCGAGCGCGGTGAGCCGGCGCCTCGTGCGGGTGGTGCCACGCCGCCCGCCGAGCGACGCGACCAGATCGGTGCGTGCCGCTGCGCGGGCGGGCAGTGCGGCTGCGGCCACCGCGGCGAGCACCGCGACGCCGAACAGCGCGACGAGTTGTGCCACGGGCACGGTGAACGCGCCGGGACGGCGGCTGATCAGGTGTTCCATCAGCGGTTCGCCGGCCGCCGCGACGGCGATGGCCCCGATCGTCCCGGCGAGCCCGGCCAGGGTGCCGAGCACGACGCCCCCGGCCAGCACACTGCGGCGAAGGTCGGCAGGGCTGCCGCCGACGGCGCCGAGGACGGCGAGTTCGCGGCGGCGGCGCTTGGCGCCCACTGCGAACGCCGGCCCGGCCAGCAGCACGACCTCGAGCAGGGCCATGCCGCCGACCAGCGTCAGCGCCACCACGAGGTTGTTCGAGTCCGCCGGCGTCCCGAGCTGGACGGGCACCCGACGTGACGCGCGCGTCGGGTGCAGATAGACCGCGCGCGAGATGGCCTCGAGACCGTGCGCGTTCAGCGCCAGCACGGTCGCCCAGGGCACCGGGCCGGGCGTGTCGACCAGCCAGTCGGCGCTGGCGTCGGCGAACGGATCGCGCAGGGGTGGCACCGCGGCCGGCAGCCCGTACACGGCCCGGACAT
>NZ_JBQCEE010000420.1:0-61977 GCF_051960575.1 Jatrophihabitans sp. | reverse complement strand
TGGTACGGGCATTAGCGTGAGCCATAGAGGACCTCCTTGGAGTGCATGCCTAGACACATCCACTCCGCCGGGAGGTCCTCCCTATTTCAAGCAGGCACGCCGTCAACAACCTCTCGGGTCACGACATTTAGCGCCTTGATGCCCCACGCGCGCGCCTGGTCGATGTCGCGGCCCTCGTAGCCGTCCATCGCGACCAGGTCCCACTTCAGCGACCGCACCGAATCGATGCGGTGCCAGATGCACATCTGCGCGACGTCGTAGGCCTTGATCAGTTCGCGCAGCGTGGAGAACGCGACGCGCTCCTGCGACCGCGGCCGGGCGGCGATGTTGTACCCGGTGATGAAGTCCTGGTGCCGCGGCCGGCCTTCGTAGCCCTGCAGCGCCGGGATCGGTGTGCCGGGCGCGAACGGGTTGGTGTTGTCCATCCCGGCGGCGTGCTCAGCGGCGACGACGTCGATCGGGGTGCCGTCGCCGAGGCGGACGACCTGCATGCCGGTGCCGGGTCGGGTCACGGTCTCGTCCGCCATCGTTACCGTCCACCTCCCCGGGCCGCTTTGAAGGCCGCCTGGCGGGCCGCAGCCCGCGCATCCATGTGTGTGCTCGTCTGCGCGGGTCCCGTAGCGGTGGTGGCCGGTTCAGCCGCTCCCGCGGCCGGCTGTGGTTCGACCGACGCCGACGCCGCGGCGACCGCAGCCTGCGCGGCGCGCTTGCGGAGCCACTCCGTCCACGCCGCCGCGCCGGTGCCGTCCAAGAGCAACCTCGCCAACGCCTGGGACGTCGCGTCCACCTGGTCGTCGTGCGTCCCGTTCGGGAACGCAGCCGCCTCGTCGATCAGCCCCTGCACGTCGAACAGCGCCACCGACGCGTCCGGCAGATACACGTTCCGGGCCTCAACGAACGGCGACACCGCGTACGCACGCGCGAGCTTCGACTCCGTCGGGGTGACCGCGATGAGGCCGGGGACCTTCCGGCGCAGCGAGTCCAGGACCGCCGGGCCGTTCGCCTTGTCCTCGACGAGCTTCGCCTTCGCCTGCGGCCACTTCAGCGTCATCGCCTGCACCGCGGCTACGGTCTCGGTGAACGACATCCGCCGCCGCACCTGGTCGAGCAGGAACACCTCGGCGCCCTTGCGGGCCCACACCTGCCCGACGACGAAGTCGGAGCCCTTGGTGTCCTTGAACGTCATGTCCCAGGACTGGATGACCTCGTCAGCCGCGTCGAGCTTGATCGGCAGCGTCTCGTATCGGGCCCACCAGCCGCGGCGCCACACGTTGCCGGAGTCCGGCGACGGGCGCCCCTGGTAAAGGGCGTTGAAGACGCGGGACCCGCGGGCGAGGCGGATCGCTTCCCACTGGGCGACGGTCCGCTTCCGGGCCGAGTTGAGCCACACACCGGGCTGCCGCCCGAGCGGGTCGGTCTGGCCCTTCTCTGGGTCGTGGTCGGCGAGGGCGGGGATGTTGACGACCCGCCAACGGTCGTAGTGCTCGGCGCCGGACTTGGCGTCCTCGGCCTGCTTGGCGATCAGCCGGCCGGCGAGGTCGTCTTCGTGCCACCTGGTGAGGATCACGATGACCGGTGCGCCCGGGGCGAGGCGGGGGCCAGAGACGGCCTGCCACCACTCCCACACCTTCTCGCGGTACCACTCGACGTCGGCCTGCTCGGGGCCGGAGAACGGGTCGTCGATGACGAGGGCGTCGGCGGGGCGGCCGGTGAACCCGGACCCGATGCCGACGCTGATGATGCCGCCCTTGCGGCCGGCGATCCGCCACCTGCGTTTGGCGCCGTTGTCGCGGGCGATCCGCAGGCCGAGGTCGAGGGTGCCGTCGGTGCCGTCGTGGGTGGTGATCCAGTTCCGGATGTCGCCGCCGAACCCTTCGGCCAGCGACATCGCGTACGAGGCGATCGCGATGCGCCGGTCGGGGTTGTCGGTGAGCGCCCACAGCGTCGACGTCTTCGTGACCCGCTCGGACTTCCCTTCCTGCGGCGGCATGCTGATGATCAGCCGCGCGTCCGGGGTCGTCCACGCCCGCACGGTCTCTGCGTCGATGACGTCGAGCGCTTCGGTCTGGACGGTCTCGGGGTTGATCGCGCGAGCGAGGTCGCCCGGGGTGGCCCACCGTCGGCCGGCGAGCGGTTGCGCGCGGCGTGCGTACCGGTCCGCAGCAGCGAGGGCGACCGCCGCGGTCATGCGCTCACACCCTCAGGGTCAGACGGCGATGCGGAGGTGCCGTTCGACGACGGCGGCGGTCTCCGGATCGTTCGGGTCGTGCCCGAGGTCGACGAGCACGGCGTCGAGGACGCGGACGAGCATCTCGGCGTGGCTCTCGGCGAGGCGGACGCGGCGCTCCTCGAGGCCGACCTTCATCGCTTCGAGGGAGAGCCGCTCGAGGTCGCGTTCGGCTTCGGCGAACAGCACGTACCAGGCGTTCGGCTTGGCCTCGCTGGTGGTGCCGTGGTCGTCGCCGCCGACCTTCTTCTTGGTCCGGCCCCAGACGAGGCCGCGGGGGTCGCGCTCGATCACTTCGCCGACTTGGGCGGCGAACCACTGGACGCGGGCGAGGCGGATGACGAGCTGCTGGGCGACGATGTCGGACGGGTCGACGTCGGCGGGGACCGGTTCGCCGGAGGCGCGGAACGCGAGCGCGCGGAGCTTCTGTTCGGCCTTGCGGCGGGTGTCTTCGATGTCGGCGCGGTGCTCGCCGGCGGCGCGGGCCTGCCGTGCCATGCCGCCGTGGGTGCGGCAGCAGTCGAGGCCGCGCATCGCCGGGGCGGAGCACGGGCCGCCGCCACGGTTCGGGGACTTGTGCTTGGAGCAGACGCGGCGGCCTTGGGGGTTGCGGTGCGTCTGCCCGCACTGCTCGCACCCGTAGCTGCCGTCGTCGTTGTACTGGCCGGTCGGCTTCTTCTTGCTCATGCCGTCGCCTGGGTGCGGTCGCGGTTGAGCCGCCACAGGTCACCGGGCGACACGACGCCGCCGGCGATGTGCGGGAACAGATCGACGCCGGCGGCCCGGTAGGCCTCGACGACGAGCTGCGAGCACATCAGCGTCGCGTCGGAGCGGGCCCGCTTCTTCAGCCAGCCGGGCACCCAGCCGTGGAACAGGTCGCCGCAGCCGATCGCGGCGTCGTCGAGCCACGAGTACGGGGCGCCGCGGTGGGCGGTGGCCCAGGCGACGATCTCGTCGCGCTGCGCGCCGGTGAGGCCTGCGGAGAGGGCGGTGAGCCACTCGACTTGCCGGTACGTCTTCGAGTGGCCGTACCCGGCGCCTTCGGGTCGTCCTTCGATCATCCAGTCCGACCGGTCGTCGACGGACAGGAACGCGTGGGCGACGGGTGCGCGGGTGATCCAGCGGATGCAGGCGGCGACCCAGCCGGATGAGGGCGTGACGCCGATGTCTCCGCGCATCGCTGGACCGCCCTTCTGGGGTGTCGTCGGGTGGGGCGGCTCGCTCGGCCGTGTTCCGAGCACTGCGAGCCGCCCGTGCGGGGCGATCCACGGCAACCCAATGGGGGGTGCGGGTGCCGCCGCGCTGGCCCCGACGAAGCCGAGTGCGGCGGCGGTGGTGCTGCTCCGAACTGGCCCGGGCCGGTCGGCCACCGGACTCAAGGCGCGGGCCTGCCGCGTCTCCCCGGCGCCCGTCCTGGCGGGCGGCGTGGGTACGTTGCGGCAGAACACCGGGCGTGAGTGGGAGCCCGTGCGATCAGCCCGGGCCGGTTCGGAAACTCAGAGGTGCGACGGCCGAGGCCGTGTGGAGGCGAGCCGCTCGAGGAGGACGTCGATCCGCTCGGCCGCGGCGTCGACCGCGAGGATCGCGTCGACGAGGTCGTTCTGCGCCTTCGCCTTCATGGCGGACGCGTGCCCGAGCTGGCGGCGGAGTTCTTCGCGCGTCGGCTCGGGCATCAGCGCGTCGTGGTCAGGCGGTCGGGGCGGGCTTCGGCGCCGGCGTCACGGTGACGTTGACGCTGATGCTGGACCCGGTGACGCCGTCGGTGGAGTGGTGGCCGCCGATGCTCGCGGCGGCGATCCCGTCGCCGAGCGCGGCGACGGCCTCGGTCGCGGCCTTGATCGCGGCGTCGGCGGTGTCGGACGCGAGCTGCGTCAGCGCGTAGTCGTTGGCGGCGCTGGCGGCTTCGAGGTCGGCCTTGGCCTTGGCGGCGCGGTCGGCGAACTCGGATGCGGGGCCGGAGGGGACGGCGAAGCTGAACGACATGCTGGTGCTCCTGTCGGGGTGGGAGAAATGCGAGCAGCCCGCGGGGTTCGAGGCACCGCGGGCTGCTGCGTTCTGGGGGGGGTGGAGACGGAGGCTCAGGCTCGGCCCGGATCGGTGTCGGGGCATACGTCTGCCAGTGCGAATCTACCTGTCACGTGGCGGCTGGCCTGTGTACCCGAATGGCGTGTCGCCCAAACACATCCTGTGGAATCCAACCAAAACCACACAGAACGGTGCTGGTCAGCCGCTGAACCGAGGCACCGCACCCGCCGGCGCCACGACCAGACCCGACCGGGCCTGCCGCGCCGCCTGCAGCAGCCCATTCGCGAGCTGCTCCGCGGTGTCCGGATCGACGAACCCCACGAACGACCCCGCGACGTGCTGCGCCTCGATGACCACCGCGCCGCCGGGCGCCTGCGGCAGTGGCGTGATCTTCCACTGCACCGGCGACGGCTGCGGCTGCACCACGGGCGCCGTCACGACGACCGCGTGTTCTGTGCGTTCTGGGCGGCGAGCATCGCGCCGATGATCTGCGCGGCCTCGGTCGAGGTGAACCCGGCGACCTGCAGCGCGAGGAACATCTGCCGCATCGCGCGGGCGCCTTCGATGAGGGCGGGGTCGATGTCGGCGTCCCAGCCCTCGGGTGGCAGGCCGCTCACGACCGGCCGCCGGCCCGACGGATGCCACGGGCGACAGCGCGCGCGAGCCCGTCGGCGTCGAGCAAGGCACCGCCCTCGCCGTCGCCCTTCTTGACGAAGATGTTGATCGCGATCGGCCGCTCGGGCGCCGGACCCTGGTCGGTCTCGCTCTCGGTGCCGTAGCCCTGGCGGTCCTCCGAGTCGGTTTGACCGACGACGGGTTCGGTCTTGGGGCACAGCGCGTCGACCAGGGCGCTCTGCATCCATCTGACGACGCGGTCCTCATCCCGCTTGGCGACCTGGATCGTCGCCTGCAGCGAGATGCTGGTGCGGTCCATGTCGTAGCTGGTCTGGCTCATCTCCGTGTCGACGAAGAGCTGACCGTGCGGGGTCTCGATGTCGAGGTGCACGTGTCGCTTCTGCTCGGACCACTGGTTCTGGTTCATCGGGTTGCCTCCTGTTCGGTCCGGGCCTTCTCGGCGCGGAGGTGCTCGACCCGGTCGGCCACATCACCGAACCGGTACAGCGGTTTGCCGTCGTCGTCGATGCCGACGGCGAGGATCGGCGGGAACGGGAACAGCCATGGCCGGTCCGGCCGGTAGCGGCGCTTGTCCCGCGAGATCCACAGGTCGAGGTTGTTCCGGGTGATCGGGAAGTCCAGCGACGAGAGCGAGTCGGCGATCTCTGCGGGGCGGGCCCAGACGTCGCGCATCTTCGGGAGCACCCATTCGCGGCGGTCGGCGACGCTGTAGGTGGTGCCGCAGGCCGGGCAGTCGACGGCCTGGTCCTGGTGGTTGGCGTACAGGTCGACGCCGCAGATCTCGTCCGCCCGCACGGTGATCACACCAGCGGCGTTGGTCTCGGTCTTCACGTCGGGTGCGGTGCACGGGCCGAGGTAGATCTCGGGTGCGCGGGAGTCGATGGCCTGCTCGATCGCGGCGGCGTGCCGCACGAGGTCGTTGATGAGCCGCGGGCCGCCGGCCCAGCGACGGACGAGCGGCGCGGCGGCCTCGAGGTACGCGAGCGGGCGAAGCGCAGCTGCGCGGGCATCGTTGCGTGCGTCGCTGTGGTCGCCGCGGATGACCATGCACGACCAGTGGCCGCAGTCGCCGCACGCGGGTCCGGCGTGGACGCGGGCCTTCCGCCACGACCGGACCGACGCGACCGCGGTGGCGATGGTGGCGATGACAGCGCGTTGCAGCCCGGCGGCGTCGATGTTCACCGGCAGCGGGTGCGCCGGCAGCGCGACCCGGCCGTGCTTCGTCCGCAGGGCAGCCGGGATGGCGGCCTGTTCAGCGTCCGCGACGGCGCCGACCTCGGCGAGAACGTCGCGGCGGGCGTAGTGGATGTCGCCCCGGTTCGTCTGGTCCTGCCTGCGGACGAGGACGGCGAGGTCCGGCAGCAGGTCACGGAGCGACAGCTGGATCCCTTGCGTGGACTGGCCGACGAGGCGGTGGAAGACGCGCATGCACTGGTCGCAGATCAGGCCGTCCGCGGTGGGGCGTTGGCAGCGTGGGCAGGGTGTGGCCGCTGGGGTCACGCGGTCGCTTCCTTCCGGTGGGTCTGGTACCAGGTCGCGGCTTCGGGTGGGAGCTTCCGAGCTGCGACGAGGTCGGCTGGGGTGGGGTCGAGGTGGGTGTCGCGGTCGGCGGTGTTGGCGGCGAGTTCGGCGTCGATGCGGACGATGAGCGCATCGACGCGCTGCATGCCGGTCACGCGGTGGCTGGTTCGTCGAGGAGGCCGAGTGCTTCGAGGACGGTCCGGGCGTCGCGCGCGGGCTGGTCGGACAAGCGGGCGGCGGTGCGGGCGACGTACCTGCGCGCGAGCGCCCGCTCCTCGGGTGTTGAGCGTGCGGGTGGGAGGAACGCGCCGCCCTTGAAGGCGGTGTCTCCGGTGAACGTCTCGCTGACCATGACGGGCTCAGTGCCTCTCTGCGGTGTTGGGGGTGCTCGGGTGCCGGGTCGGGTGGTTCCGTGGCCGTGCTGGGCGTTGGCGCCCGCTGCCGGTGGTCTGGTGGAGGACTTCGGCGCGGCGCCGTGCCCGTTCGGGGTCGAGTCGCTTCGCGCCGGCCGCGGTGCCGCGGGCGACGTGCTCGGGCTCGCCGAGGCATGCGGGGCGCTGCAGGCCGGTGGTGGTGAACCAGCGGACGCCGTCGGTGTGGAAGTCGAGGTGGCCGGCGGGCAGGGTGCAGCGGGCGGTGATGTCGAGGTCGTACCAGTCGACGGTGACCCGGCACCGGCCCGCGGCGGTCACCACTTGTGCCACCGGACGCCGCGGTACACCCACGCCGCGATGGCGCCGACGAACAGCGTGAGGAGCACGCAGAACGCGACGGTCAGGTACGTGAGCGCGATGTCGCCGAGCAGGGCCCGCCAGTGCTGATCCCGGTTCACTGCTGCCACGACCCTTCGTCGGCGTAGTCGGTCGGGTCGAGGTCCCACACGTCGCCGTGGGTCATGTCGTGGACCTGGTCGTGGTGGCAGTCGACGCAGCGGAACGCCATCAGCGTCGTGGCGACCCGTTCGGCGTGGAGTCGGCCGCGGCGGACCGCCGGGATGGCGAGGTCGTCGAGGTTGACCCAGACGGTGCCGCGGTTCATGACCTGCTCGGTCATGGATCCGCAGCGCACGCACGGCTGCGGCTTGGCGGCTGAGGGCGGGCAGATGAACACCTGCGCGGGTTGGGCGTGCCAGCCGTGCCATTCGATGCGGTGGCCGTCCCAGCGGGGTGGGAGGTCGTGGGCTCGTGGGAGTTCGAGCTGGCCGACGGCGACGCGGCTCATGTCGTCGCCTCGGTCGGCCCGGTCAGGGCGCGCGCGACGTCGCTGACGAGGGGCGGCGCGGCCAGGTTGCGGAGCAGCGCGAGCGCGGCGGCGATGCGAGCCTCGGCGGCGACACGAGCCGCGGCGGCGCTCCACCACGCCGAGCGGTAGCGCTCGATCTCGCCGTTGAGCGTTGCGAAGGTGTCGCGGTACAGCGCCTCGGCCTGCTCGGCGCGCGCGCGGTTCTGCTGGACGAGGTAGTGCGATCGCTCGGCTCGTCGTTCGGCCTGCTCGGCGCGCTGCACAGCGGCGTCAACCGCTTCAGCCGCCGTGATGCGGTCGTTCGCACTCGCCAGCGTCTCAACGTCCAGTCCGCGACGCAGCCGCTCGGCCTCATCGGCCAGCAAGATGGCGTGGCACGGCCACAGGTAGCCGTCGAGCTGGCACCGGTCGAGTCCTTCGTGGGTCTCTTCGGCAAGGTGGAGGGCGCGCGTTTGCGCCACGACGTCGCCGGTCATCGGCCGGTCCTCGCGTGCCACGTCAGGTGGGTCTGCAGCGACAGCAGCGGCACCGCCGCCGCGCAGACGTCGCACGCGAACATCGGCTCGGTCGGCCGCACCTCGCGGTACATCGAGAACGGGTCGCCGATGCGGATCTCGTGCCGGAGGGGTGCGTGCTGGTCGTCGCTCCGCGGCGCCATCAGGCACCGTCCTCGAGCGGGACGACGAACACCTTGCCGGGCGGCACGTACGGCGAGACCTCGACGTCGGTGCGGGCGTACTGCGGGTCGTCGGCGATCGCGGCGCGGATCTGGTCGGCGACATCGCTGGTGGCGACGACGAGACGCTGCCGCGGCGCGAGCAGGCGGCGCGCGGCCTCGAGGTCGGCGAGCACGTCTCGGCCGGTCATGTCGGTCTGCGCGGTCCACGCGCCGGGCGCGACGACGTCGCCAAGGTCAGGCAGCGCGACCGGGCACATGCCCGCCTCGAACCGGCGGCACATCTCGATCGGCGCGTCAGCGGCGCACGTGCCCGCGCCGGGCTCGACGGTGCGGAACGACGTGCAGTGCGAGCATGGCTGCGCGACGGCCTCCTGCTCGACGCCGCAGGTCACGTCGGCGTCGGTGACGGTCATGCGGTCATCGAGCGGAAGCTCGAACGGCGTCCGGTGGCAGCACGGCGTCACGACATCGCCGCCGAGCGGGGCGCGGTGCACGATCTCGGTCACAGGAGGGCTCCGTTCGCGATCTGCAGCAGGACGTCGGCGTGGCACGGGTCCTCAAGCGGGCACCAGCAGCAGAGATCCCGGCCGTGCAGTTCGGTGAGGACCTCGCTGACGTCGACCGGCAGGTACAGCCGGTACCGCTCGACAGCCCGCCCACGTGCGGCGGCGAGGTTGTGGCCCGTGCGCTGGTGGTCGAACCCGTGCCGGTCGAGCTCGAGGCAGTAGCCGGGCGTCACGCCGCACGCCCGCCGGGCGCACTCGACCACGCGAAACGGGTTGCCCCACTTGCTCGGGCGGGCGACGACGATCGCGCCCTCGGGCTTCCGCCACCCGGCGGCGCGCGACAGCTGAACCCGGGCCGGGGCGGTCACGCCGCCTCCTTCGCGCGATGCCGCTGCACCGTCCGCGGCGTCGTGTGCAGCAACTCCGCGATCTCCAACGCCGACCGGCCCCGCGCCGTCAACGTCGCCACCGCCGTCGCGAACTCGATCTGCGTCAGCACCACGTACTCGCCCCGCATCGCCCGCTCGATCGCCGTCTCGTCCGGCGGCGCCGGCGCAGCGACCGTCCGTGGGTTCGCCCGCCCAGACGGCTTCGCCCGGTGGCCGTGCGCGTCCTGGTACCGAGCGCGCTGGTACTCCCGCTCCGCCGCGATGCACGCGTCGTCGAGCGGCTCCCGCCGCGCCTTGTGCCGCACGAACGCCGCGTGTGTCCCACACGCCGCCAACGGCCGCGGCGGGCGGCGCGGCTTCTTCACCAGCGACACCGGCTTCGTGACCGACCGCAGCGGCGCCTCGTTCAGCCGCGGCAGCGGACGCTGCCACCACCGGTCCACCGGCACGTCGACCCGCACCAGCGCGGCCGCAGCGACCAGCGCCGCCGCCGCGTCGCCGCCGGCCGCGGCGAGCACGGTCCCGACCGCGTCCCGGACCGCGTCTGGGCCCTCGTCCCGCACGACCACCGCCAGGTTCAGCACCGCAGCGACAACCGCCGTCGTCTGCCCATCGCCCATCACGCCGACGCCTCCAGCACCAGCGCAGCGCCGATCAGCAGCCCACCGAGAGCCCAACCCCACCCGAGCATCCCGGGCAGCAGCAGCGCACCGACGACGGCCTGCAGCCAGCACGCGACCGCGGCGAGGCCGAGGACGGCGCGCTGCGTGGGGGTCTTCGGCGGCTCGGTTGGGCGGTCGAGAGGTCGTGGGCTGCGGGTTGGTGGGGTCATGGGTTGCCTCCTTCGATGGCGCGGAGTGCTCGTGGGTGGGTGCAGCGTTCGAGGGGTTTGCCGTCGGGGTCGGTGAGCCAGCCGTCGCCGGAGCAGTCGGGGCAGGCTCGGATGGCGGCGGCTCGTGCGGCGCGTTCGGCTTTCTTGCGTGCGGTGGCTGCGGTGGCTTCGGCTTCTTCGGCTTCGCGGACGCGGCGGCAGCCGTGGCAGGGGCGGTCGGTGCCGCTGGGGTGTTCAGGGCAGCCTTTGGTTGTGGGGGTGGGGGTGGTGTTGCTCGCGCGGAGCGTTTCGCTCCCCCCCGGTTCTAACTGGTTAACAACACTTCTTTCTTCTACTTCTTTCTTCTGTGGCGTTACAGGAACGGGCTTGGAACGTTGCATCGTCTGATCGTTGGAACTGTTTTGTAACGTTGCATCGACGTCTAGAGCGCCCTGTCTGTCGAGGTTTCGCTTCTCGTTGCGGTGTCGACGCACCCGCTCCGTGGAGGAATCTGAAGCGGGGTTTCTGGCCCTGAATCTCGGGACCAACACGGTGTCTTTCTCGACCTTTACTAGGCCCATTTCTCGCATCCTTCTGAGGGCGACGGCGACCTCGCGGGTGGGCACTCCGGCGAAGTCGGCGAGCTGCCGGCCGGTCATCGGGACACCTGGTGAGAGCAGCAGGACACCTGGCTCCGGCGACTTCCTGGCGGCGGCGAGGACGCATGCCCAGATCCACCGCTGCGTCGGCGTGAGGCTGCGGATCTTCGGGTCGGACGGCATCTCGGTCCAGAACCGGTACCAGTAGTCCGGGGTCTTCGGCATCAACGCCGCCAGCGTGGGGCGGGTGTTGATGGTGGCGGAGTCAAGGCCGGGGCGCCTTCCTGGGTGCGGTGTCGGGTTTGAACCGTGCTGCTACGGGGTAAGGGCAATTGGGGCTGTCCGGGCCCTCGTCCGTCCTGGTGGGCCGCGCACCGGCGCCTCTGCGGGGATCACAGTCGGCCCGCCCGGCGAAGTACCTGTTCGGCCTGCTCGACGGCGTCCCACCGGGACCGGTCGCCGTTGTTGCGGTCGGGGTGCGCGTGCGCCTTCGCTCGGCGCAAGACTCCGGCGATGCCGCCGTTCTCGCCGAACTCCTCGACGCCTGCCTCCTTGAGCAGCACGGCGGCGGCCATCTCGTCCGTCATGCCGGACGGCGCGGCGCCGGACCCAGCAGGGAGCGCGCGGAACCCTTGGTACTGCTCGGCGCGGCGGGTGGCGCCGTACCGGTCGACCGCGCGCAGCGCCTTGAGCGTCTTCGCGATCGCGCGGACGTTGTGCTGCCAGTCGGCGAGGCGCCGGTGCCGGTCGACCGGCCCGCGCACGTACCGGTCGCAGCGGTACAGGAGCGGGCCGTGGATCGACTCGAAGGCGACCACGACGGCCGGTGACGAGGCCTTGGCGTCGGCGCGCAGCTCGCCGTCGACACGGATGTCGCGCTCGCGGACGTCGACCTCGACGACGGGATCAGGCATGCCCTGCTCCTGCAGCGCGTAGACCTCGCGGATCAGGTCGCCGAGTGTCTCGCCCCACGACGCCGAGAACGGCGAGTAGATCCGCTGCTCCGGCGGCCGGAACCAGGTGCGGTCGCTGATCGGCCGGACGGTGTAGCGCGCCGTCATCGGGCGTCCTCCATTGCGTACGAGCGGCAGTCCGCGCACATGAGCACGAAGCGGCCGGAGCTGCAGCGCTCGCACTCCGCGCCCGGGCACCCGTCGTCGCCCGGGCAGCCGTCGACGAGGCCGGCGCGCGCGGCTACCCAATCGATGTGGCTCGCGAGGGCGTCCATGGCGTTGCCGCGGTGACCGTCGAGGTGTTCGACCGCGGCGAGGGCGGTCAGGGCGACGTCGAGCAGCTCCTTCACGACGAGGCTGGTGTCGTTGGTGACGCCCTTGCGCGGGTTCTGACCGGTCGCGCCGATGTAGGCCTGGATGACCTCGCCGCACTCCTCGGCCACCTTGGCGAGCCGGCCCCATGTGCGGGCCTCCGTGCCGCGGTGCGCGTTGCCGTCGTCGATCCACATCGACAGCGCGACGAGGAGATCGGCGTCGGTCGGGACGGTGGTCATGGGGTTGCTCCGATCATGAGCTGCCGAGTGGGGCGGATGGGCGGGTGCCAGACGAGCAAGCAGCAGCCGAACGGCGGCCGCTCGTTCGGGCCGATCGCCGACTGACCGGGGCGGAGGAACCGCATACGGCCGCGGAGGAACGTGACGGTGAGCGGCGAGCCGGGCTGGTCGCGGAACGGCTCGACGAGGCGCTGCCACCAGCCCTGCTCGGTGCGGTTGGCGGGCAGCAGCATGACGATGCCGCCGGTGGCGGGGTGCTCGTCCCAGGCCTTCGCGACCCAAGGTTCGATGTCGCTGTACGGCGGGTTGCACCAGACGGTCTCCCCCCCCATGACCTTGACAGTGCGTCGTCCTCGCGCGTCCAGAACCGGGGCAGTTTCGCGTTGTGCGGGGCTGCGGCGGCGTCGACGGTGAACTGCCACCGGTCGTGGAGCGGCGCCCAGTCCTCGTCGGTGATGGCGCGGTCGTCGGTCTCGTCGGTCGACGCCCACCGCCGGTCGTTGCCGGACCGATGCGGCCGGCCCTTGACCTGCTGCGGGTGGTTCTGTGCCTGGAACCGGACGAGGCTCACGCGACGGCCTCGCCGTGCACAATCGCCCGGAGCCGGGCTCCGATCCACTCCCCGACGGGCGGCGAAACGGCGTTGCCGAACCCATCGACCTGGTCTCGCGCGGAGCCCCAGACGATGAAGTCGCCCTTGTGGTCGCCGAAGTCGACGTCGAACCCGCAGCCGCGGCCGACCTCGTGGGCGGCCATCATCCGGAAGTAGCAGTCCTCGAGGGGCAGGTCGGCGAGGGCGGCGCGCCACTCGGCCGTCAGCAGCGCGGTGGTGTCCCGCGATGTGAGCGCGCCGAGCGGATCGGTGACCGGGTGGGGGGCGGTGTCGTCGGGCGACGAGCCGTTCTGCTTGTACCAGCCGGAGAACAGCAGGCTCTGCGTCACGCCCGCTCCGACGACTGTGCCGAGTGGGTCCGAGACTGGATGGGGCGCAGTCTCCGACCCTTGGGGCCCATTGAGTCGAAGTGTTCCGGCGGCGGTGAGCAGGCCGGGGATCTGGTCGGAGGTGACGGTCGGCATCGCTTCGCCGTGCGTGGTCGGCAGGGTGTTCTGCCGGAACGGCACCACACCCGTCGACAGGACGCCGAGGCCACCGGAGCCGGCGTTGCCGACGAGCGTCTCCATCGGTTCGCCGAGGCTGCGACTGGTGCCGTTCGTGCGGTTCGGGATCACCCGCGCCGTCAGCAGCCCGAGCGTCTCCGAGCCGCCCTGCGTCGGCAGCGCCTCGGCCGCCGACCGCGGTGCGCCCTGGTAGTTGTCGACCGCGAGCAGGACGGCCTTCTCGTGAACCGACGTGACCGTGTCCATCGGCCGGGTGATGTGCTGCCCGTCGCCGTTGTGGCGGTGCGCGGGCAGCACCGTGCCCGTCGTGAGGAGCGCGGCCTCCTGCTGCGACGTCTGCGTGGCCATCGGCTGCAGCAGGTGCCGCTCCGACCCGTGGTCGGCCTTCGCCGGCATCAGAACGGCGGGGAAGTCGGCGAACCGCTGACGGCAGCGCTCGGCCCTGGCGAGCGTCGCGGGCGCCATCG
The DNA here is from genome assembly GCF_051960575.1 of Jatrophihabitans sp. GTDB lineage: Bacteria > Actinomycetota > Actinomycetes > Mycobacteriales > Jatrophihabitantaceae > JBQCEE01. Next base: position 48,249 of record NZ_JBQCEE010000420.1, on the reverse strand, counting down.
GGAAGTCGCCGAGGTACGCCTTGGTCTTCTTGTCGTAGAACGGCTTCAGCGGCTTGTCGCCGATGCGGGTGCCGAGGTTCGACAGGTCGAGGGCGTGCAGCGACGGCGTCGCTGACGGGATCACCTCCGACCTGCACGACGGGCACCGGTAGCAGTACTGCTTGCCGTAGCGGACCGACCCCGACGGTGGGACGCCGGTCTTCCACGTCCACACCGCCTCGACGACGGTCGAGCAGCGCGAGCACCACGAGTGCGGCCGGTGGTCGAGATCCGGCGCGGGGAGCATGCGGTCCCAGAACGCGATGTAGAGCCGGTCGCGGGACTGCGGCACGCCGAAGAACATCGAGTTCAGGTAGAGCACGCGGTGCCGGTAGCCGAGCTTTCCGAACTCGCCGATCCACCACCGGTAGGTGGTGCCGTCGCCGATCTTCGGGTTCGTGACGAGCGCCGGTCCCCACGAGGTGAGCTCGGTCGTGCACTCGACGAGGATCAGCCGGGGGTGGTGCTCGGCGGCGTAGTGCAGGACGCAGTTCGCGGTTGCGCGGTCCCGCTCTGACCTGGTGACGCGGGCCTCGAAGTCTGGGTCCTCGAGGTCGAACAGCGATACCCGCTGCTCGTACGCCTTCTGCGTGTTGGCCTGCGAGTGGTTGACGCAGGAGACGCCGGCGGCGAGCAGGTCGACCGGGGGGAGGTCGCGGGCGGAGTGGTAGTCGGCGGACTCGGGGTCGACGAGGTCGGCGATCCAGTGCTCGGCGTGCGGGTGGTTCGCCTCGTGGACCTGGACCTTGTACTCGTTGTGGTTGGCGGCGACGATCGTGGTGAACCCGGCGCGCTCGATGCCGCGGGTGAGGCCGCCGAATCCGGAGAACAGGTCGCCGGCGATCAGGTCGTCGTGCTTGAACCGCCGCTTCCGGACGGCCGGGCGGTGCTCGGCGGCGCCGCGCTTCTTCCTTCGCGCGGTGGTCGCGCTCATGTGCTGCTCCTTCCGGGGTCGGGTGTGTGGGTGAGGGCGGCGCTGGTCGCTTGGAGCAGCAGCTCGACCGACGCGACAGGCGCAGGGCCCCACCAGGCGGGCCAGCGGCAGCAGGCCAGGCAGAACACGCCGAACGCGGACGGGGCCAGGGCGACGCCGCGTGCGCTGCAGTGCCCGCATGCGCCGTCCGAGCTGAACCCGACGGCGAGGGTGCCGTCGGCGTGCTGGCGTCCTTCGATTACGGCCATCAGGCGTCGCCCTGGATTGCTCGACGGATCCGCCACGTGTCGATCAGGCCGGGTGACGCGATACCGGCTTGCCGCCAACGGCGGTCGATGGCGTCGCACTCGTCGAGAACGCGGGCGATCGCCGCCTCGGCCTTGCTCGCGCGCGCTTCGAGGGCGTCGACGGTCGACCGGAGGAAGGTGCGCTCGGCTGTGTCGGCGAGACGGTCGTCTTCATAGGGCAGGAGCCGGGGCGACGGTTCGGGGTCGACGAGGCCGAGGTACACGCCGGCTTTCCGCAGCAGGTCGCGGGCCATCAGCACTCCCTCGGGTGGTTGGTGCCGCACTCGGCGCAGCGCGGCGACTTGAGCGCCGCGGCGTCGGCGGCCTGGTCGGGTGCGTCGGGGCAGACGGCGTGGGCGTAGTTCCCGGCCCGGTCGAGCCACCGGCATTCGTCGCCGATGTGCACGACGCCGTCGCAGTCGCCGCAGCGGCCGACGAAGTGCGCGACCCAGATCCCGGTCACGGGGCACCGTCCAGCGCGGCCTGGACCTCGGTCACGTAGACGGTCATCGACTCCGACGGCGACACGAGCCGCGAGTGCGCGAGGATCCGCGCGACGGCGGCGAGACGCTGCTCGGCCAGTTCGGCGCGGGCCCGCATCGCGGTCGCGTGCTCGCCGACGTCGTGGTGCGACCACAGGGTCAGCGGCGGCGGGGTACCGCGAAGGGCGTTCACCGCGCCCGTGAGCAGCTTGGCCTGCTTGTCGACGAGCCGGTGCAGGTCCTCGACATCCGCGATCCGCCGCTCGACCTCGTCGGCCAGGTCGGCGATCAAGTGATCAGCGGCAGCGATCCCCCCTTGGAACCTTCGTGCCCGCGTCACGATGTCGTCGGTCATGACGGCTGCCCTTCTCGGGCGAGCGCGACCATCGAGCAGCCGTCCGGGGTGGCGCGCCACAGCCTCGGCATCCCCTGCGCTCGGCCGCGCTGCCGGTCCGGACGGACGCAACCCATGTCGACGAGCAGCGACAGCGCGGACGACACCTTCCCGCGAGGCGCGACCGCGTCCGCCGGCGCGACCGCCGCGACGACCGCGTCGAACGTGGCTGGTCCGTGGTCGACCAGGTACACGAGAACGTCGGTCGGGCAGTCCGCGAGCCTCACGTTGATCGTGCTCATGAGACACCGAGCGGGACGAGCGGCTGCGCTTCGTTGTGGACCTGCGCGTTGACACACCCGCACCCGTCGCAGGTGAACCGCATCTGGCGGCGCCGGACCTTCTCCATGCACGGGTCGCACAGCAGTGTGATCTCGGAGATGCCGCAGTGGCAGCGGGTCCGCAGGATCCACGCTGCCGGCCGGTCGCAGCGGACTCGGCGGGCGGGGTCGTGCATGACCTCGCAGCACGGTGTCAGCGAGTCCCAGTCGACTGCCTGCACCTCACGGACAGCGTCGAGCAGTTCAGCCATGCCCATCGGGCACTCCTTCTCGTGTCTCTGGTCCGGCACGCCGACCCACCCGCCCCCGTCCTGTGAGGAGCGGGTGGATCAGCGACCCGGAGCAGGTGTCAGCGGCCTGCGGCCCGGGGCGTGCCGGCGAGAACCGGCAGCTCGGTGGCGGTGGAGATCTCGGCGGTGATGTCGGCGAACGCCTGCTTGCGCACCAGGTCGGGGCGCTGCAGCTTGTAGCCGAGCGCCAACTGCCCGTTGACGATCCGGTACCGGAACCGGGCCACCAGCTCGTACCGCGGCGACCCGTCGAACGGCTCGAGGCCGAGGGTGAAGACCGACGGGATGTCGATCGTCCCGGCCTTCCCGGCCGTCGCGTTCGTCGACTCCTCGTACCGCAGCTGCGTCTCACCGGACGACAGGCGGGTCGAGGACTTGAAGTCGACACCGGTCTTCGCGTGGAACGTCTGCGCGATCTCCAGCATCTCGGCCGCGGCCGGCTTGATGATCGCGGTCGCGCCGTCCTCGATGAACTCGGCGAACGAGGCCTGGCTCATCAGCTTCCCGTCGGCGCCGGCCCAGTGCTTCCAGTCCGGCGTCTCGGTCAGCGTGAGGACCGCGCGGTGCTCGGCCCACCCTGCGCCCATGGCGGACGCGTCGCCGATCATGTGGTCGTCGAGCACGGCGATGACGCGGCCCTTGTCGAGGTCGCCCCACAGGGTGGTGCCTTTCGCGTGCCGGTGCCGCTTCGTGTACTCGATCAGCGATCCCGCGTCGGTGACCAGCACGGTCCCCCGCTTGATCGACGGCTGGTCGGCGTACTGCTCGAAGTCGACCTTCTCGAGGTGCTGCCCGTGCTCAAGCACGAACCCGATGACGCGGTCCTCGACGAGCTCGATCACCTCGCGGGCGGCGGCGCGGTCGGCGAGGTCGGCGATCACTTCGCCGTCGGTGCGGTACTCGCTCATTCGGCACCGACCACCTTGGCCGCGGCGGGCGTGGGTTCATCGGCGAGCCGGACCGGGCCGACCGGCAGGGCCAGCTGGTTCGGGTCGTCACGGACGAGGTTGCGGTCCTTGTCGGGGAAGAACAGCGACGTCGTCCGGTCCTGCTTCGGCAGCACCAGACTGACCGCGTCGTCGACCTCGATCATGCCCGCCTTGTTGATCGACAGGGTCAGCTTCAGCGTCAGCGTCCCCTTCCGGTGCGTGTCGACCACCGCGGACGTCAACGCCTGCAGCGACGACGACAGCTCCCGGTGGGTCTTGCCGCGCTGCAACGCCTGCAGCACGTCGGCGAACGGGCGCGTCTGCACCTCGTCCTCCTGCGTGGGTGGGCTCTCGGCCACCGGCACCACTACCTCTCTCCTTCGGCCGGCACGCGCTGGTCGCGCCCGGACATCTGTTGCGGCGGGCAGTCCCCGCCGTGGTCGCCGAACATCGCGTCGGCGTCGCCCCCGCACCGCGGGCACGATGTGAGCTCCCGGCCGGTCGTGCCGTCGTAGAACCGGCGCGACGCGAACACCCGCGTCCCGGCACCGACCGCGTTCTTGTAGTCCAGGCCCGGCATGTCACGCCGCCCCGGTGAGGCGGTCGACGCCAGCTCGGATCAGCTGCCACAGCGGGTTCCGCGCCCACTCCCGCTCGAACAGCGACGACTGGTCGGCCGCGACCTCGGTCAGCGGCGGCACACCGTCGACCGGGATCGGGCGCGCGGCCCACCGCTGTACTTGCGCGGTCATCGTCCAGCCGTCACAGCGCGCGCACTCGATCTCGTACCGGGTGCCGGACGCGTTACCGCCGAGCGGCCGCCCGACCCACAGCGCGTCGTGCCCGCATGCGCACCGTGCGGTGAACCGCACCATCTCGGTCGCCGCCATCACGCGTCCTTCGCGTCCACGACCTGGTACAGCCGCACCCGCACACCCGGAGCGCCGGACGCGTCGAACGTCTCGCGGGGGAAGACCTTGTCGACGACGAGCCGCACGACCTGTGCGTCATCCCGGTATGCGCCCGCAGCCTGACCGGCGTCGAGCACGGCACGGACGAGCTTGTCGACGTCCGGGCGGGCGATCGGCCACGTCCGCCGACGCTTCGGCGCCGACGCCGGCTTCCGCATCGTGAACGTCACCTCGACCGCCAGCGGGCCGTCGATCGCGTCGACGATCCCGGCGCGGTCAAGCGCGTCCTCGAAGCACGACTGCACGTGCGTGCGCCACGGCTTCAACGCCTTCGACGACTCGACCATCCGACTGCCGCCGACGTGCCGCTTCGACCCCTGCGGCTTCGGCTCACCCAGCGCCTCCACGTACAGCCGCCCGACCAGCGTCGCCATCTGGGCGGCGCAGTACTGCGACGGCGCAGCCACGACACCAGTCACCGCTCCACTCCGATCTGGTCGGCGTACATCGCCGCAACCCACACGCCCTGCCCCACACCCGACGGGCCTCGGCGCCGCCCTGCCGCGACCAGCAGGCCGCTGCGTTCGAGCGCTTCGACGTCGGGCTGCACCTCGCCGTACGCGCGGCCGAGCGCCCCGCACAGGTCCTCGACCGTCACCCCGCGGCCTTCGGCGACCCGGGCCACGTCGAACACCTGCCGGCGTCGCGATCCCGGCCGCGGCAGCACCAGCGACCGGGACGACCGCGCCGCCCGGGCCGGGCGCCGCTGGCCGCGTGCCCGGCGCTGCTGCCGGCACGGGGTGCACCGCTCCCCCTTCGACTTCCACCAGTCCTCGATGGGCTGGTCGTCGAAGTAGTCCTCGCCGTGGAACACCTCCCGACCGCAGGAGACGCACCGCAGGAACGCACCGGGCATGATCAGACCCACGTCCGCGGCATCGTCGGCGGTACGTTGATGACCTTGCGCGGCACCTCGACCACTCGTTCGCGTGGCGCCGCGACGGACGAGCACAGCACCCGATCCGGCAGCACACGCTGCACCACGACGCTGCCGTCCGCCTGTGGCGGCGACACGACCAGCACCGGGCCGTCGGTGGGGCAGTCGTCAGCCGGGCGGAAGCCGAGGTGGATGTACTTGCAGGTGCGGCACAGCACGACGCCCGGCGCGGTCAGCGCGCGGAGGAACGGCGACCCGCAGCGGCGGCACGCCCCGATCGCCGGGATCGACTCGCGGATCGTCTTCGCGAGCGCGGCCATCGCCTCATTCGCCGACTTGCCAGCAGCGGTCAGGTCCTCGAACGCTGCGGCGACGTCGGCGAGGGTCTTCACCGGCCAGCCTCGAGGTCGGCGAAGAACTGGTCGTCCGGCTCGCGCGGGTCGACCATCTCCCCCGACTGCGGATCCACGCCCGGCGGCGGGACGTCGGCCTCATCGACGATCTCGGCGTCGAACACCTGGTCGCCGTTGTAGTTCGGGTTCGCACCCAGCTCCACCTCGGAGCGCAGCGGCGGCGACGCGACACCGAGCGCCCGGGCCCGCTCAGCCTGCGCGGCACCCGCCGCCGTGCCTGCGGCGCGCGCCATCGTCTCGAGGTACTCGGCGCTGGTCGGCACCCACTTGTGCAGGTGGTGGGCGGCGGTCTTCAGCCACATCGCCTCTTCCCACTTCACCCACGGCGAGTACTCCGACTGCGAGCCGGGCGAGACGTCGCGGGCAGCCTCGACCTGCTTGCGGTTCAGCACGACGACCTTCGACGTCGACCCCGACTTCATCACCGCGTACGCGTAGACACCACGCAGCCCGCCGCGGTCGTCGGCGAACCAGTCGACCTCGTGGAACGGGCGCTCCTGCGGCCCTTCCCACCGGCGCTGCGGGTCGACCCGGCCAGGCGTCCACACGAACGTGTCGCGTTCGCGGACGACCTCGACGATCACCGAGGCGACCGCGCCGGCGCGGTACATCATCTCGATCTCGCCCTGGTATCCGCGGACGCCGAGGATCTCGAGTTCGCCCTTCACCTTCCGCGGCGTCAGGTAGTACTGGTCCGTGCCCGGTTCGAGGCCCTGCCGGGCGGCGTCGAGCAGCGCCGACAGGAACGCGGCCGGGTTGTTCTGCGCCGCGACTTCGAGCTCGAACCGCTCGACCCACTCGCCGGAGGGCGCCTTGACGCGGACCTTCTTGCCTTTCTTCAGCGCGCCCTGAGCGACCCGCACCCACGTCGCGGGCTTGATGTGCGACGGGAGCACGGTCGCGAAGTCGCTGCTGTACTGCTCGATCAGGCCGCGCGCGGAGTTGTCTCGCTTCGCCACGTCGGTGCCCGGCTGTTGGCCACCGGCCGCCGACGGCGGCTGCTGCGCGCCGCCACCGTTGCTGCTGGTGGTGGTGCCGCGGGCCTGCGCGGCGTCCCTGATGCTGGTCACGATGCCTCCTGAAGGACTTCGATGTCGGGTGCGTCGAACGGGAGAGCCCGCTCGGCGACGAGGTACGGCGTGCCGCCGCCCTTGGACTGGCGTCGAGCGATCCGCCGCTCGCCGTACTGCGCGTACTGGGCGGTGCCCATGTGGTCGGCGAGCCGGGCGGTCTGCTCCTTCGCCACCAGCTCGGCGCGGGCGAGGTCGTGCCTCGCTTCGCAGTACGCCCGCGCGAGCGGCTCCGGCACCTGCACGCTGATCGGGTCGATTCCGGGCGACAGAGCCTTGACGATCTCGTAGGTGGAGTCGTGGCCGTCGATGTCCGGACGGACACCTGCGGCGACGTCCGCGAGGAACGCGGCGCCCTGCTCGCGCAGGAACGCCTGGTCGTCGGCCTTCGCCGGGACGAGGTACTCGCGGTGACGAGCCGACCCGCCGAAGAACACCGCGAAGTGCACCTCGTCGACGCCGAACACGTCGGCGTACCACTGGGCCTGGCAGTCGTAGTAGACCGGCACGTCCGCCGTCCCGGGCTCACCCCACTGCCAGTCCTGCAGGGCGAACTTCACCTCGAGCAGCGCCAGCCGTCCGTCCGCCTTCCGGATCAGCCCGTCCGGGTTGGACAGCTGCCACGGCCGGTCACGGTGCACCCACGTCCCGACACCGGTCTGCACGGTCCAGTCCGGGTGGTTCGCGGCGAACCGGGCCGCGATGATCGCCTCGAACTCGCGGCCGGCGCGCATCTCGTCGTTGTCGCGGTCCTCGACGAACAGCCCCGACTTGCGGTGCCACAGCGAGAACCGCGACTCCCATGGCGATAGGCCGACGACCGCGGCGACCTCGCTGCCGCCGAGCCGCGAGGCGCGGGCGGCGTGCCACTCCGGCGATCCGTGCTCGAACACGCCGACACGGACCGGGCCCGGGGTGGGGCAGAACTCGGCCTCGTGCGTCGCCGAGCGCTGCTCGGCCAGCTTCGCCGACGTCCGCGGCTCCGACGTCCAGCCGCAGCGGCAGTGCACGACGTGCCGCCGCACCAGCCGCCCGCCGCGGCCGGCCACCTCGATCCGCTCGACGCGGGTGTTGAGGCCGGTCACCGCTTGCCCCACTTCTCGATGACGCAGGTCCACGCGATCGACAGGACGACGGTCGCGAACAGGACGCCGGCGATAGACCAGTCGAAGGGGCGCATCAGTCGTCACCCCATGCGGCGCGGTCGGCGGCTCGGTCGGCCGCGGCCTCGTCCTTCGATGCCGGCCGGTAGCCGCGCTCGGCGAGGATCCGGCCGCGGCGCAGCGCTTGAGCGGCGGCCGCGGCGATCTGCTCCGGCGTCTGCGGCGGCAACGGAATCAGCGGCATCGCGCCGCACGACCAGCACTGACCGGTCGGGTAAGACCCGGCGTGCCCGTTGACGTCGCAGAACCGCACCCGGACCGCGGTCACGGCTGCACCGGCTTCCGGGTCGGCGAGATCAGCGTCTCGACGCGGTACTCGACGCAGGCGACGAGCCGCGCGACACTGCCCGCCGCCCACACCTCGGCCTGGTCGGAGGTCGGGAACGGGCCGTAGACCGTCGGCGCCGAGTCGGACCAAACCGCGGTGACGACCCACTGCTGCTGCGCGGTCATGACGCCGCCTGCACGGGCTGCTGCGCCAGGTCGGCGAGGTCAGCATCCTGCTGCGCGTGGTGGGCCTGCGCGAGCGCGATGTCGATGGCGTCGCGGAGCCGGATCAGGTGCTTGAAGTTCTCGGACGTGACTGCGATGTCGATCTCGCCGGTGCGCACAGTCGCGTACAAGTCGCCGGTGGACTCGTAGATGTAGCCGCGTGCGTGAAACCTCGTGGCGGCGTCCGGCCGGAACGAGACATCCATGCTCATCAAGCCACCACCGACAGGCGGCGCCCGAGCAGCAGGATCGCCTCGGCGTCCACGACCGCGTCGGCGAGGATCTGCTCGCAGTGCGCCTCGCCCCACGCCCGCCAGTCGCCGTCGCCGTCGATCTCGCAGACGACCTTCCCCCACGTCCGCGGGTCGGCCTCGCACTCGACGTAGTCGGCGAGGTGCTCGGCGACGCCGCGGAGCTTCACCTCGATGACCTGCCGGTCCACGCGGTGCCCCTGCATCGCGACCGCCGAGGCGGCGATGCCGACCGCGGCCTCCTGCTCGCCCGAGTCGAGGAGCCACGCCGCGATCAGGACCCGGTCGACGTCGACGTCATCCGCCCGCAACCAGCGCGGGATCGTCACTGTCATCACTACACTTCCCTTCGTCTAGGGCAGTCGGGCCCACTGGTCGCCAAACCAGCCCGGCTGCCCTTGCCTTGTGTTGTGGGTGTTGCTGGTGCCTGGGCCGCTCCCCCGCGGAGCCGCCCAGGCGGTCTGTGTCACGCCGACTTCGCCGGCGTCTCCTGCTGCTCGCTGGCCCGCTCGACCGCTTCCGCCTCGGCCCGCCGGGCACGGATCTGCGCGGCCCGCTCCGGGTCGGACAAGATCGCCCGGTACACCTCGGCAGCGGCGGCGATGCACTCCTCACGGGACGGCATCACGCACCCGCCCGGTCGAGTTCGTCGCTGGTGACGCCGAGGGCGTGGAGGTCGCAGCGGAACTGGCGGCGGATCGCGTCGGCGTCGGCGTCCATGCCGGGCTCGACCAGCGATGCCGCGAGGTCGGCGAGCATCGCGAGGTGACGGATCGCGTCGACACGACTGGTGGGCGCGAGCGTCTTCATGCTGTTGCCCGAGCGGCGATGTGCCCACCGTTTGTCACGGCGGCGCCACGAGAGGACTCGCGGAGTTCGAACAGTTCCTCCCAGGGCACGTCGAGCCGGCGGGCGATCTCCAACGCGAGGGGCTCGCTGATCGTGATCAGCTGACCGGACTCGATCAGGTAGATGGTGGTCTGCGACTTCTTGACGAGGAACGCGAGTTCGCGCTGCGTGAGACCACGCCGCTTGCGCCACCGCTGCACCGCTACCCCGTGCTCTCGGACCTTCATCCACCGGACCCTCTCGTACGGCTTCGGCCTGCGGCGTCCCATCTTGCTCTCCCCCATGTGATTTGACAAGTGATGTGCACACCGTACATCAGTACTTGTCAACTTGACAAGCGGTGTGCGTGCCACCATTCGGAGGCTGCAAGCGGGTCAGGTTGTCGGCGCTCCCGCGCGCCGTCATGGCTCAAGTGAAAGGTGGGCGGTGAGCATGGCCAACGTGAGACCGCTCCGGCCGCAGAGCCTGGCGGAGGTCGTCGACCTCGCCATGGAGAAACAGCAGGTCGACAGCGGTCGCGCGCTCGCCCGCCGATCCGAGGAACTCGACCTTGCACTCTCCTACACCGTCATCAACAACCTCCGCCGCAACCAGTACCTCCACCGCTTCACCGAGGAGAAGCGGGAACGGCTCGCAAAGCTCGCCGGTGTGCCTCGCCGGGTCGTCGACGAGCTGGCCGGCATTCGCTCACTCGCGCCGTTCAAGCTCCCCGAACGCGCAACCGAACTCACGGGCGACCAGCGCAAGGCAGTCCTCGCCGTGGTCAACGCGTTCATCGAGGCCAACGAAGCCGTCGAGCAGGCACAGGCAGATGCAGACATGGTCATCGCCGCGTACCGGCCCGATCAGCCCCCGGGCACCACCACCGACGACCAGCCGTAGCGGAAATTGTCTGACCTCACCCGCATGATCCGCCGCGTGTACCCCGACCCCTGGAAGCGGTTCGCCCGCGACTGGCCCGACATTCCCATCAAGTTCGCCGACCTCGGCGACATCTGGGCGCTTACCCGCTGGCGCGACGGCCGGCCAATCGACGTTCTGCTCCACTCCCGACTAACCCAGGTCGAACGGCGCGTAGCCATCACCCACGAGTGCGAGCACCTCGACCGAGGAGCGCCCTGCCAGACGTTGAAGGCATCCATCGAGCAGCGCGTCATCACCGCGACCGCCCGCTGGCTGCTACCCGACATTCACCGGCTTGCCGACGCTCTCGCGGTCTACGACATGCACCGAGCGGCGACCGAGCTATGGGTGACGTTCCCGCTCCTCATGGACCGCATCAAGAGCCTCACCGAGCAGGAGTGGCTGATCATCGAACAACGAAGGGAAGCAGCATGAAGTTGCTCATCGCGGCTTGCGGAGCGGTCTTGGCCGTTGCAGGTTGCACGGCCGGCAGCACGGTGACGACGACGGTGACCAAGACCGTCACGGAAACCGTCGGACCGAACGGAGCGGCCACCATATCCGGCGTCCCGCAGCTGAATGTTCAACCGTCATCGAACGCGGCCGCCCCCTCGACACCGAACGACACCTCTGTCGGAACGGGCTCGACGGTCACGGTGAAGTCGACCGGCAGCGATGGCTCGGACACCGCGGCGCAGGTCACTGTGCTTCCCGCGGTCGTGAAGCCGAGCGTTCTCGCCGCCCCTCACGAACACCTGGTCGGCTACGAGGTGACGATCGTCGGCGCCTCCGGCAAGTTCGACGTCAACCCAACGTTCTTCAGCGCCCAGAACGCGGCCGGCGACACCTATCAGACCGCGCTCGGCGACTACGACGGCGAACTTACGGACACCACGCTCACCGCTGGCCGGCGGATCCGCGGCCTGATCGCGTTCAACGTCCCCCGCGGCCAGAAGATCGCTTCGGTCTCGCTTAACGACCCCCTGGGTTCGCCTCTGCACACGTGGTCCGCGGGCTGACCGATGCCCGCTCGTCTTCGCCCTGTCACCGAATCGCCCCGTCGTGCGCTCGGCGTCGTCCGCGTCTCGAAAGAGCGCGACGAGATGGTCAGCCCGGAGATCCAGTGGACAGCGATCACCGACCACTGCACCCGACGCGGCTACCAGCTCGTCGGGCGCATCGAAGGGATCGACGAATCCGGCAGCCGCCGCAGGTCGCCGTGGTGGGCGAAGCTCGACCAGGCAGTCGGCCAAGTCGAGGCCGGCGACGTCGACGTCATCGTGGTGTGGCGGTTCGACCGCACCGCCCGAAACCGGCTGCGGTGGAACGTCGCGCTCGACCGGGTCGATGTCGCAGGCGGAGCGATCGAGTCCGCGACCGAACCGATCGACACGACGACCGCATCCGGCCGGTTCGCCCGCGGCATGCTCGGCGAGATGGCCGCCTACCGGGCCGAGGAGATCGGCTCAGTGTGGCGAGACGTCCACGCGCGCCGCACACGAGCAGGGCTGCCGGCAAACGGGAAACCACGGTTCGGCTACGACTACACCGACGGCAAGCACCGCCCCTCACCGGACACCGGGTCGGTGCTCGCCGCGCTGTACCGCAGGTACATCGCCGGGGAGTCGGCCTACGCGCTCGTCGAGTGGCTCAACCGCGAAGGGATCCGCACCGCGCCCGGCTACTCGACCAGCGGCCCCGGTGCGTGGACGCAACGGACGTTGCGGCGCGTCCTCGACTCCGGATTCGGCGCCGGGCTGCTCACTGTCGCAGGCGAGCACATCCCGGGTGCGCACGAGCCGGTCATCGACGAGAGGACATGGGCCGCCTACCAAGTCGCGCGGGCAGCCCGACGCACACTGCGCCGCTCAGAGCGGTCCCAGTACCTCCTCTCCGGAATGGTGCGGTGCATGGTCGACGTCGACGGCCAGCCCTGCGGATCCAGCATGGGCGGTGGCCAGTTCGGCAACGGCCACGTCGCGAAGTTCCGGTGCATCGCCGCCCACGCCGAACGGCGCCACCCCGGCGGGTACGTGACCATGCGCGTCGTCGAAGACGCCGTCCGCGCGTGGCTGCAAGACGTCGCCGACGAGGTCGACGAGACAACAGGGCAGGTCACACCCGCGTCGTCGATCAAGCGAGACGCCGACGCGCTCGCCCGCGAGATCAGCGACCTCGAGCAGCAGCTCGTGACCCTGTCGGTGCAACTTGCCCGCCGCATCGTCCCGGAGTCGGTCTACGAGGCCGCACGCGACCAGATCCTCGCCGAGCAGCGCCGACTCCGTGGCCAGCACGACCGGGCGCTCGTCGCGGTTCAGCGAGTCGACGCCGGCCCGATCGCGGCCGTCCTCGTCAAGGACTGGGACGTCGAAGCGTTGACGACCGCCGAGAAACGCGCTTTCGTGAGGAAGCTCCTCGCACGGGTCGAAGTCACGCCAGGCCGACCGAAAGCCACGATCACTTTGGTCCCGGCCTGGTAGGGCAAGAGGTACCAGTCACGACCGTCACCATGACCCAGCCGGGAACGTCACCGCGTTCCCGGTCGGGTGACCGTTGGTCGATCCGGCTCATCAGCCAGGCGTAGAGCAGGTGCATGGGGTTCTCCTTCTAGCGGGACAACGAGGTGAGGGTCAGCAGACCCGGGTAGAGGGCGAAGAGCACGGTCACGGGCAGCACGAGGAAGACGACCGGCGCCATCATCGAGATCTCCTTGCGGCCGCCCGCTTCGAGCAGGGCGCGCTTGCCGATCTCGCGGACGTCGACGGCCTGCGCGCGCAGCACCTCGGCGAGCGGGGTGCCGCGCTCGAGCGCGACGACGACGCCCTGCAGGAAGCGGGCGAACGGATCGAGCGTCGTCGTCTCGGCCAGGTCGGTGAGCGCCCGGGCGATCGGCACGCCCGACCGCGCCCGGCCGAGCGCCCGCTCGAGGTCTCGCGCCAGCTCCCCGCGGGTCAGCCGGCAGACCCGCTGCAGCGCGTCGAGCGGCGACTCGCCGGCGAGCACCGACAGGGCGAGCAGGTCGGCGACGACGGGAAACTCGGCGAGCATCGCCGCCTCGCGCTGCGCGAGCTGCCGGCTCAGGTACCAGTCGCGGGCGAGCAGACCACCGACGAGGCCACCGAGCCCGAGCAGCACGGCGAGCACGACGTTCACCCGGCCGGACGCGAGCCCGCCCAGCACCACCGCCAACGCCGAGGCGAGGGCGCCGCCGGCTCCCCACAGCACCTGCTCGATGCGGAACTCCTCGAGCGTCATCCCGGTCCCGAGACCGGCCAGCCGCCGGCGTACCGACGCCGCGCCGCCGAGCAGCTGGTCGACCCGCCCGACCAGTTCGCCGAGCGCGGGACCGAAGAGCCGCCGGGCCACCGTGAACGGCGCCGACGTCGCGTCGGGACGACTGAGGAGCCGCGACGGCGCAGGGGTGTCGGCGAGGTACGGCGCCATCCGCTCGCTCAACCGGATCGGCCGCATCGGCGGGGCGGCCCGCACGATGAGCACAACACCTGTTGCGGCGAGCAGCCCGAGGAGTGCACCGATGATCACCGCAGCACCCGCCGGTCCTCCGGCAGCCGTCCGATGCGCAGCATGATGCGGTAGGCGACGGCGCAGACGACCGCGCCGACGGCGAGCATGACGGTGCCGCCGGCACTGTCGTACGCGTGCAGCGTCGCCGACTGCGTGCCGAGCAACAGCAACACGACCCACGGTGCGGCGACGGCGAGCCGGGCCGCGTTCACCACCCACCCCTGCCGGGTCTCGAGCTCGGCGCGGGTTCGTGCGTCGGCGCGCAGCAGCTCGGACAGGGTGCGCAGCACGGTGCCGAGGTCGCTGCCGCCGACCTCACGCGCGACACGAATCGTCTCGCACACCCGGTCGCCGACCGGGTCGGCGAGGTCGTCCTTCAGCGCGTCGAGGCACTCGCCGAAGCGGCCGCTGGCGCGGTACGCCGCACCGAAGCGCGCGAACGGCGGTCGGAGTTCGGCCGGGCCACGTACCGCGAGCGCGGACAACCCCTCCGGCAGCGACAGCCCGGCGCGCACCGCGGACGCGAGATGGTCGATGGCCTCGGGCCACAGCTCTCGCAGCGCCGTCTGTCGCCGCCGGCGCAGCCGCCGGACGATCACCTCGGGCAGCGCCGCGCCGAACAGACCGAAGACCGCCGCGACGGTCACCGTGCGCGTCAGGCCCAGCACCAGTACCGCGGCGACCAGCGCGCAGAGAACCTGCGCGCCGATCACCTGCACCGGACCGACACCGTCGATGCCCGCCTGCCGCAGCACGTCGTTGCGGCGCTGCACCCACGACGGCCCGGACGACGAGCGCTGCGGCGCCCGCGGGCCGCTGCGCCAGATCAGCAGCACCCCGCCGCCGAGCATGAGACCGAGCAGCACCCCCATCACGACACCTCGGGCAGCCAGCGCTCGGAACGGTGACCGAGCGCGCGACGCACGTCGATGCCGGCCGCCTCGAACCGGTCGGCCCGCGGCGGGAAGCCGTCGCCGCGCTCGAGCCGGCCGCCGCGCAGGGCGAACAACTCGCTGGTCTCGATCACGTCGCCCTCGACCCGGCCGGTGACGCCGACGATCTCGCGCACCCGGCGCTGCCCGCTCGCGTCCATGGCCAGATGCACGACGACGTCGACGCTGCTCGCGACCGTCGGCACGACGAAGGCCGCCGACACGTTCTCGCCGGCGAGCAGCGGCAGCGTGCACATCTTCACCAGCGCCTCGCGCGCCGAGTTGGCGTGCAGCGTGCACATGCCGGGCAGGCCGCTGTTCAACGCGATGAGCAGGTCGAGGCACTCCTCCTGCCGCACCTCGCCGACGATGATGCGCGACGGGCGCATGCGCAGCGCCTCCTTGACCAGACGCCGCAACGCGATCTCGCCGGTGCCCTCGAGGTTCGCCTGACGCGTCTGCATCGCCACGACGTCCGGCGAGGACAGCGAGAGCTCGAAGACCTCCTCGACCGTGATCACCCGCTCGCGTCCGGGGATGGCGCCGCACAACGCGTTGAGCAGCGTCGTCTTGCCGGCCTGGGTGCCGCCCGCCACGAGGACGTTCAGCCCGGCCACGACGGCCGCTTCCAGGAAGTGCGCCGCCTGCTCGGTCAGCGAGCCCGCGCGCACGAGGTCGTCGAGCGAGCGCAGGTTCACCGCGAACTTGCGGATGTTGACCGCCATTCCAAATACACGAGTGATCCAGCCCCTACCGACCGCCACGAACGCTACGGCGGGACTGTCCGACTAACGGTGTTTCCGGCCTGACGCGCCGAGCGGGAGCTCGGCGGGAAGGGTTGGCGTCTGATGACGACGACACTGAACGATGTGGCGAAGAAGAAGGCTGAACCGTCGGCCGAGGCGCAGGCTGCGGCCGAGCTCGTCCGGCTGGCCAAGGAACAGGGCCTGTCCTTGACCGGCCCGGACGGACTGCTCAAACAGCTCACGAAGACGGTGCTCGAGACCTCGTTGAACGAGGAGATGACCGAGCACCTGGGCTATGAGAAGCACGACCCGGCCGGCGCCGGGACGGGCAACATCCGCAACGGCACCCGAGCCAAGACCGTGCTCACAGAGGCGAGCGGCCACGTCGAGATCGAGGTGCCGCGCGACCGGGCCGGCACGTTCGAGCCACAGATCGTGAAGAAGCGGCAACGGCGCCTGAACGGGGTCGACGAGGTCGTGCTCTCGCTCTATGCCAAGGGCCTGACCACCGGTGAGATCAGCGCGCACTTCGCTGAGATCTACGGTGCCTCGGTCAGCAAGGAGACGATCAGTCGGATCACCGACAAGGTGCTCGAGGAGATGACCGACTGGGCCGCCCGCCCGTTGGACGAGATCTACGCGGCGATCTTCATCGACGCGATCGTGGTCAAGGTCCGCGACGGGCAGGTCGCGAACCGGCCGTTCTACGCGGCCATCGGGGTCACGCTGGCCGGCGAACGCGACATCCTCGGGCTCTGGGCCGGCACTGGCGGTGAGGGTGCGAAGTTCTGGATGGCGGTGCTGACGGATCTGAAGAACCGCGGCGTCAAGGACAGCTTCTTCGTCGTCTGCGACGGCCTCAAGGGGCTGCCCGAGGTGGTGTCCAACGTCTGGCCGCAGGCGATCGTGCAGACCTGCATCATTCATCTGATCCGCAACACCTTCCGGCTCACCAGCCGCAAGTACTGGGACGAGATCAAGCGTGATCTGAAGCCGATCTACACCGCCGTCAACGCCACCGCGGCGAGGACGGCGTTCGACGACCTGGCCGAGAAGTGGGGTCCCCGCTACCCAGCCGTCGTGAGGCTCTGGGACAACGCCTGGGCCGAGTTCATCCCGTTCCTCGACTACGACGTCGAGATCCGGCGCGTCATCTGCAGCACCAACGCAATCGAGTCGCTCAACGCCCGCTACCGGCGCGCGATCAAGGCCGGCGGCCACTTCCCGAACGAGCTGGCCGCGTTGAAATGTCTCTACCTCGTGACCCGATCACTGGACCCGACCGGGCAGGGCCGGGCACGATGGACCATGCGGTGGAAGCCAGCGCTCAACGCGTTCGCGATCACCTTCGCCGACCGATTCCCGGCCGCCGAAACCTACTGATGAACACCGCCGGAAACACCGTTAGCGAGATAGACCCGCTACGGCCGCCACATCGCTCGTGTAGGCGCTTGGTGGTGGCGGTCGCTGATGGTGGTCACACAGTCCCTCGTCCTGCGCGTCGTTGTCAGTGGGTTGATATCCGGGCGAGGTAATTCTTCCGGGCGGCCGTGTCGATGTCGTCGAGGAAGACGGTGTCGGCGCCGAGGGTTGATCCGAGAGTGGCGGCGAGCCGTGTGGGAACGAATTTCATGGCGGCGGCGAGGCCCCCGGCGACTCGGGTGACGCGTACGAAGGGCTTGGGGCGTTCGATGAGCTCTGCGATGGCGGCGGCGATCTCTTCGGGTTCGGCGTTGCGGATGCCTTTGGCGCCGGCGGTGCCGGCAACCAGCTCGGTGTTGGTGAACGTGGGCCGTACGGAGGACAGTTGGATTCCGGATTTTCTGTACTCCCGCCTGGCCGCTTCGGTGAATCCGATGACGGCGAATTTGGTTCCGCAGTAGGTCGCGAGGCCTGGGACGGGCAGTTCGCCGGCGAGAGACGCAGTGTTGATGATGTGGCCGGTGCGTCGAGGCAGCATGCGGTGCAGAGCAAGTTTGGTGCCGAAGATGACGCCGAGCAGGTTGATCTCGACCTGGCGCCGGGTAATCGCGTCGGTCTCTTCGTGGGTGTGACCGGTGGGCATGATGCCGGCGTTGTTGATGACGACATCGAGCGGGCCGAGGCCGGCTTCGACGAGGTCGAAGAAGGCGCTGATGGAGTCTGGTTGGGTGACGTCGAGGGCGCAGGCGCAGGTGATGCCGAGTTCGTGGGCGGCGACCTTCAGTTGCTGTTCGTCGATGTCGCCGATGGCGACGCGGTGGCCGCGACGGAGGAGTTCTTTCGCTGTCTGGTAGCCGATGCCGCGGGCGGCGCCGGTGATGGCGACGACCTTGCTTCCGGTTGATGCGGTGCCGGTTTTCATGTGCTCTCCGTCGAAGACGTTCGTTGTTGGTTGCGGTGGTCGTGCAGTCGCGGCCAGGCACCATCCCGGTCGATTGCGGGTCACTGGTAGAGGTCGTCGATGGCCGCGCGGTGCATGGTTTCGACCGCGGACCGCTTCACTTTCATCGAAGGGGTGAGCTCCCCGGACTCGACCGTCAGATCGTGGTCTAAAAGTCGCCATTTCTTGATCGTTTCCCAGCGGTTGAGCTGTGCGTTGAGTCGGTCGACGTGCAGCCCGACCATCTCCAGGGTGGCGGGATCGGCCACGATGTCGGCGTATGTCCGCCCGGTGAGGCCGGTGGTGCGGGCCCAGTCGGTGATCACGTCGGGGTCGAGCGTGATGAGCGCGACGACGAACTTGCGCTCGGCGCCGAAGACAACGAATTGGCTGGCATACGGGCACAGCGCTTTGAACTTGGCTTCGATCGCGGGCGCGGCGACGTATTTACCGCCCGAGGTCTTGAACAGCTCCTTGAGACGGCCGGTGATCTTCAGGTAGCCGTCGACGAACTCACCCTGGTCGCCTGTGCGTAGCCACCCGTCTGCCGTTATCGCCGCAGCGGTGGCGTCGGGCAGGTTGTGGTAGCCGTCCATCACGTGCGGGCCCTTGATCTGCACCTCCCCGTCGGCGGCGACGCGGACCTCGGTGCCGGGCAAGGGCCTGCCGACGGTACCGATGCGGTAGTCGTCGAGCCGGTTGATCGTGGCGCCCGCGGCGTCCTCGGTCATCCCGTAGCCCTCGAGAATGACCAGGCCGGCCGCGTCGAACCACGTGGCGATATCGGCGTTGAGCGCTGCCGCGCCGGAGATGAAGAAGCGGATGCGCCCGCCGAAGCGGTCGCGGATTATGCGATAGACGAGCCTGTCGAAAAGCCGATGGGCGATCGCCAGGTGCGGCGGGATGGGACGTGCGTCGCGTCTGCGCTGGGCGGCTCGCCCCCCGACGCCGAAGGCGACGGAGAGCAGAGCCTGCTTGGCTCGCGACTCGGCGGCGGTACCGGTCGTCACCCGTGCGTAGGCCTTTTCGAAGATGCGCGGTGCCGCGCCCATGAAGGTGGGCTGCACGATCGCCAGGTTGTCCATGATCTTATCGACCCGCCCGTCCACGGCGGTCGCGAATCCGCAGGCCATCTGCGCCGACAGCAGGGCCCTGCCGAAGGCGTGCGACAGCGGCAGCCACAGGTACTGCAGATCGGTCTCGTCGAGCATCGCCTGCGCTCGGACCGCTTCGCCTTCGAACACCCAGGCGCGATGCAGGGTCCGGACGCCCTTGGGCCGGCCCGTCGTACCGGAGGTGTAGATCAGGGTGGCCAGCTGGTCGGCTCGGATCGCGTTCGCCGTCCGGTCGACGATGTCGGGGTGATCGTCCCTGAATGCCGCGCCGAGAGCGGCCAGCTCATCGAGGGAGAGCACATCCGCTCCATCGGCTATCACCGGGTCGAAGGCCACGACAGTCGCCAGCTGCGGCAGCTGGTGCCGGCGCTGTCGGATCTTCGCGAGCTGATGCGCGTCCTCGACGAAGACGACCCGGCACGCACTGTCGCCAAGAATGAACCCGGTGTCTTCGGCGGTGGTGTTCGGGTAGACGGTGGTGGTCGCGCCGGCGGCGCACACGACCGCGAGGTCGGCCACGATCCACTCGTAGCGGGTGGCGGAGACGATCCCGACCCGCTGCTCGGGCTGCAGGCCGAGGGCGAGCAGTCCTGCGGCCAGGTCGCGAACCTGCGCACCGACCTGCCGCCAGCTGATCGACTCCCACCGTTCGCCGCGCGGGTAACGGAACGCCTCGTGGTCGCCTCCGAGCGCGACCCGGTCGAGAAACTGCACGGCCGCGTTGACCGGCATCGACGTCAAGTCGATCGCCGCTCCGCGCTGAACCTGTGGCTCGGACGTTATCGTCGCGCTCATCGCGGCCCCGTCCCTCGCAGCCCCAGGCGGGCCGCAACGCCGCGACTGGCGACCGCACGCAGTACCCATCGCGTCACGGCCGTGCGGCGCGGCGAGTACGGATACCAGGTGAGTTCGCTGCGCAGCGTCGGGATTCGCGGCACGGTGACGGCCTGGACACGGCAATACTTGCGCAGCCCGTACGCGCCGCCGAGCCGCGCACCGACGCCGGACTGCTTCCATCCGTTGTGCGGCAGCGTGGTCGCGAACAGATTGCTGAAGACGTCGTTGACGTTGACCGCGCCCGCTTCCAGCCGGGCGGCGACCCGTTGTCCGCGGGCGTGGTCGCGGGTCCAGACGGTCGCTGAGAGCGCGTAATCGCAGTCGTTGGCCAGGCTGACCGCCTCGTCTTCGTCGGCGACCTTCATGACCGGGATCGTCGGGCCGAAGGTTTCCTCAGTCATGCAGGCCATCGTGTGGTCGACGTCGACAAGCACGGTGGGAGCGAAGAAGTTGCCGGTGATGCTGCGGGTCCCGCCGACGAGGACACGCGCGCCGCAGGCGATCGCGTCGGTGACGTGGCGATCGGCGATGTCGACCTGGTTCGCGGTGACCATCGCGCCGACGTCGTCGCCGTCCGCGGTTCCCTGGCTCAGGCTGCGGACCTTTGCGGTGAGGCGGTGCACGAACTCGTCGTAGACGGGTGCGGCGACGTAGACCCGCTCCACGGAGATGCACACCTGGCCGGAGTTGAACAGACCGCCCCA
Organism: Jatrophihabitans sp.; assembly: GCF_051960575.1. Taxonomy (GTDB): domain Bacteria; phylum Actinomycetota; class Actinomycetes; order Mycobacteriales; family Jatrophihabitantaceae; genus JBQCEE01. The sequence continues at coordinate 27,403 of NZ_JBQCEE010000420.1, read as the reverse complement.
GGTGATGCCGTTGACGGCGCGGTCGAGGTCGGCGTCGTCCAGGACGATGGCGGCGTCTTTGCCGCCGAGCTCAAGGCTGTAGGGCTTGAGCAATTCGGCGCAGCGCATCCCGATTCGGCGGCCGGTCGCGGTCGACCCGGTGAACTGCACGAAATCGGCGGCTTCGACGACGGCAGCACCGGTGTCACCGCGGCCGACGACCTGGGTCAGCACCGGCGGCGCGCCGATCTCCTTCCAGCCGTCGATGAGCCGGCCGCAGGCCAGCGGCGTCTCCTCCGAAGGCTTGGCGAGCACGGCGCACCCTGCCGCCAACGCGGGAGCGGCGTCCATCAAGAACAGCGTGATCGGGAAGTTCCACGGCGTGATGATCCCGACCAGCGGGTAGGGGCTGTATCGCGTGTAGAGCCGCTTCGGCAGGCTCAACGGCCCCGCGGGTTTCACGGACTCGGCAGCGAGGTATTTGGCCGCGTGGTCGGCGTAGTGGCTGATGAACTCGCACGAGGCGATCGTCTCCACCACCGCGTCCGGTCTCACTTTGCCGGTCTCGGCCCGAAGCAGGTCTGTCAGCTCGTCAGTATGGTCGAGGATCCAGGTGCGCCAGCGCCGCAGCCAGTCCGCCCGGGCTCGCGGGCCGGATTCGGACCACTCGGTCTGCGCGCGGCGCAGGTGCGCGGCCGCGGCGGCGACCTCCGTCGCGTCGTCGACGGCCAGCGTTGCCAGCAAGTGGTTGTCGGCGGGGTTTCGCACCGGCAAGGAGTTGGGCGCGACGAGGGTCGTCACTGGGTGTCTCCGGTTCGGGTTGATGAGGGTGTGCGGTGTGCTTCGAGTGGTCATAGGGTGCGGGAGATGATGTCTTTCATGATTTCGTTGGTGCCGGCGTAAATGCGTTGCACGCGCTGGTCGACCCACATGCGCGAGATCGGGTACTCGGCCATATAGCCATAGCCGCCGTGCAGTTGCAGGCAGTCATCGAGGACTTCCATGGCCCTGTCGGTGGTCCACCACTTGGCCATGGCGACGGTGGGGATGTCGAGGCGACCGGCGAGGTGCTCGATGATGCAGTGGTCCAAGAAGACCCGGGCGATGCGGGTCTCGGTGGCTGCTTCGGCGAGGGTGAACCGGGTGTTCTGGAACTCGAAGATCGGGCGGCCGAACGCCTGCCGCTCTTTGGTGTAGCGCAGGGTCTGCTCCAGCGCGGCCTCCATGACGGCGACTGCACCGACGGCCACGATGAGCCGCTCCTGCGGCAGCTGGCGCATCAGCTGCACGAATCCCTGTCCTTCGGCCTCGCCGAGTAGGTGCGTTTTGGGCACGCGCACGGCGTCGAAGAACAGCTCAGAGGTGTCTTGGCCCTGCTGGCCGATCTTGTGCAGCGCGCGGCCGCGGCGGAATCCTTCCCGGTGTGCCTCGACAACGATCAGCGAGGTACCGGATGCGCCCTGGGTCGTGTCGGTCTTGGCGACGACGATGATCAGGTCGGCCTGCTGGCCGTTGGTAATGAAGGTTTTGCTGCCGTTGATCACGTATTCGTCGCCGTCGGCGACGGCGGTGGTGCGGACGCTTTGCAGGTCGGAGCCTGTGCCGGGCTCGGTCATGGCGATGGCGCCGACCAGTTCACCGGTGGCCATCTTCGGCAGCCAACGCTGTTTGAGGTCCTCGGCGGCGTAGGCCAGCAGATAGTGGGCGACGATGCCGCTGTGCAGGCCCGCGCCCCAGGCAGCGTCGCCGACCTTGGCTTGCTCCTCGAGCAGAACGGCCTCGTGGGCGAAACTTCCGCCGCCGCCGCCGTACTGTTCCGGGATCGACAGGCACAGCAACCCGAGATCGCCGGCGCGGTTCCACAGGTCGCGGTCGACCTGGTGTTGTTCGGCGAAGCGGTCGCGGTGGGGGACGAGTTCGGTCGCGCAGAACTTCGCGGCGAGGTCGCGTAGTTGTTCGGTCTCCGGGGTGGACCAGGACGGCGCGGTCGGCATGGTGGTTGTTCTCCCTGGCGTGCGGATCAGCGGGTGAAGGTGTCGGCGCCTGTGGGCGTCGCTGCGCCGTCGGTGTCGGTCAGGGCGTTGCCGTACTCGGCGCGCAGCGCGGCGAAGATCTCGTCCAGCGGGAGGTCGGGGTACCAGCCGTGGTCGGTCACGTAGTCCATGTAGCGACTGCCGTCGGCGCAGTAGGGGTGCATGAGTGCGTCGTGGAGGCCGTCGAACTCGATCGGCGGGACCCCGAATCGGGCGCAGAGTTCCTTGTTGAACGCCGGCGTGGCTTTGACCCACCGGCCGTCGAGATACAGCTCGCTGTAGCCGTGGTAGACGAACAGGTCCGAGCCGCCCATGCGGGCGCGGAGGGTGTCGGTCTGCAGATGGTTGCGGACGTCGGCGAATCCGAGCCGGGCAGGGATCCCGGCGGCGCGGCAGGCGGCTGTCAGCAGGACAGCTTTGGGCACGCACCAGCCGTGGCCGCGTCGGGCGATGCTGCTGGCGCGGTAGTCCGCGGGGTCCTGCGACAGGGTGTAGGGGTCGTACCAGAGCTGGTCCCGAACAGCGGTGAAGATCGCTGTGGCTTTCGCGCGCGGATCTGTCACGGGTCCGGTCGCACGCCCGGCGAACTCTTGCACGGCGCGGTGGTCGTGGTCCAGGAAGCGTGACGGGGCCAGGAACGTGGCCAACGGCCCGGTCAACGGGCTGGCCGGCGCGAGAGGGTGAGGCGGAAGCCCGCCGACCGTGATGGGCAGAAAGGTGTTGTCCCAGCGGACGGTGTGGCCCGAAGGCACGGTCCAGGTGTGCGAGCGCGGCAGTTCGTGCAGGATCGCTTTGACTTCGAGGGTGGCGACGTGCAGGCCGATGCACTTGTGGGCGCCACCGCCGAATGGGACCCAGGCGAATCGGTGGTCCGTGTCCCCGGCGCGGACGTCGGCGAATCGCACCGGGTCGAACTGATCCGGTGCGCGCCACACGTCAGGGTCGAAGTGGTTGACCGCGCCTGCGATGGCCACGAGCGTGTCGGCGCGGATGTGGTGGTCGGCGATGGCGACGTCGCGGACGGTCTTGCGCAGGATGATCGGCACGGCGCGACGAGACGCAGCGTCTCCTTGACCACAAGATCGAGCGAGGTCAGCGATTCGAGGTCGTCGATGGCCGGGTTGCGGTCGCCTAGGGCATCGGATTCGGCTCGGGCTCGGTGCTGCCAGTCGGGGTGTTCGGCGAGGTAGTACAGGGGCGGCGCAGTGATGGTGAAGGTGTCGTGGGCCGCCATCATGAGGAAGATCATGTGGCTGACGATGTCGGCGTCGCTGACCTGCTCGCCGTCTTCGGTGCGGGCGCTGCACGGCCCGGCGAACAGGTCGTCACCGTCGCTGGTTCGGGCGTACGGCAGGTGCCGGGTGAAGTGGTCCTCGAGCAGGCGACGTCCGGTGATGCCGGCCCGATACCGGGTGCCGGGCAGTGGGGCTCGGATAATGGCGCTGGCGGCGCTGACACTCGCGACGAAGGCGTTGTTGATCGCGTCGGTGTCCTCGCGCCCGCCGCGCCTGCCCATGAAGACGTCGGTGGCGATGTCGAGGGTCAGCGCCTTGAGCAGCGGATAGACGCGGGTCGCAGCGTCGGTTGGCCAGTCGGCGACCGGGGCGCGCACGGCGGGGCTGACCTTCCGCGTGTAGCTGGTCAGGCGGGGCCGGGTGAACGCCTCGTGTGTGATGCGGCGGTGCATCTTGTGCTCGTCGAAGCTCATCAGCATCGGGCCGCGGTGAAAGAACGCATCGATCAGACAGGTCCAGCCGGATTGGGAGGACGCTTTCGCGTCGGTGGTCAGGGCCTGCTGGGTGGCTTCGGCGCCGGAGATGACGACCACGCGGGTGCCGAGGGCGCCCATCCACGACACCGGCCCGGACCGCTGGTAGCGGTCGCGAGTGAACTGGCATCCGAAGCGGATGTCGTCCAAGGTGTGACCGAGCAGCACAAGACCGGCGTCGCCGGGCACGGGCGGCGGGCCGGAGCCGGGCGGCGGGCCGGAGCCGGGCGGCGGGTCAGCCAGCGTGCGGACGGGCCCGGAGCGGCTGACAGATCGGATTCCGGACTCGACGCGCTCGGGCAGCGGCACCAGAAGCACCGAGGACAGTCGCTGCCGAAACTCGCGGGCCGGGTTGACGATCGTCCTGGTCATCGGGCGGCGGCACCTGCCTTCCACGTAGGCCAGCGCGCGAACGGGATCGCTGGCGGCGAACGCGGCAGTCGAACGCCGAGTCGGTTCAGCCCGACCGGCACGCCAAGCCGGCGCACCGGGTGGGCTGCGGACTGCCACGCCTCCGCCAATACTTACATTCATTCCAGTCTTGTCAACCTATTGACGAGAAGTGCGGAATCGTCAACTCTTGCGTCTGGGTTCGCCGCGACCTGTCAGGCGACACTTTCGCCCGCCTCTTGCCGGCCGATGTGTTGGGCTACAGCCGCGAGGTGGCGATGTCGTCCAGGCGCAGGTACCGCAACGCGACGAGGGTGATACGGCGGGAGGTGCCCTCGCGAGTGTCGTCGGGCAGGACCAGGTGGCTGACCGTCAGGCGCACCAGGGCGTCCACGCCGTCGGCCACGTCCACGGGGGCCAGGTCCGGAAAATGGTCGGCGAACCAGGTGACCAGGGCGGCCGAGGCGGTGTGCAGCATCGAGTGCGAGGTCGTGAGTAGTGGCAGCATCCCCGTGCCACCACCGCGGTTTGCGTCGCTGCGCCCGTCCCCGCCACCTGAGGCCTCGGCACTGTCTCGGTTTGAGGTCAGGACCGCTTTGAGTAGCGGGCTCCGTTCGGCTTCGTCGAGGGTGTACGCCACGGCAGCAAGAATTGCTGCAGCAGCGTCCTCGGCGTGCTCCTCAAGGGTGGTCGTGATGCCGGCGAGGAACCGTTCGGCTTCCGCGACGAGCATCGCGTCGCCGAGCCCCGCCTTGTCGCCGAACTCCTTGTAGATGGTGGGCCGCGACACACCGACGATCTCGGCGATCTCGCTGAGGCGGACGCGATCCCAGCCCTTCTCCACGGTGAGTGCGTGCGCTGTCAGCAGCACCCGCTCGCGCATGTGCTGCCGGAACGACTCGCGCAACGACCCGCTGCCCACCCCGCAATGCTAGACAAACCTGGGCCGTCGTCAGCGCAAGGACACCGTAGCCGGCCACCCGTCCGTGTCACGAGCTGAACACCGGCTCCAATCCTGTCGCCTCATTGACAGTTCTTGGGTCATCGTCAATGGTGTCCTGGTGACCGACGGTACACACAACCGCCCTGCCCGGGACGCGCGAGCCGGTGCCGAGACGACGGTCGCGAGCGTTGAGCAGACTGTCGATCCGGTGATCGCCAGCTGGGCCGCGGCGTTCCAGCCCGTCGAGGACGGCCAGCTGTTCGCGCCCCACTCGCCCGGCTGCGTGGGATGCGGGCCCGACAACCCCCACGGGCTGCACCTGGCGGTGCGTCGCCGCGGCAGCGGCGTTCAGGCCGAGCACACCTTCGACGACCGCCATACCGGTGCACCGGGGGTAGCTCACGGCGGTGCCGTGGCCATGGCCTTCGACGACCTGTTCGGGTTCCTGCTCTACCTGATCGGCGAGCTGGCCGTGACGCGCGACTTGCGCGTCAGCTACTTGGCGCCGGTCCGGCTCGGCGCCCGGTATGTGCTGCGCGCGGATCACGGCGAACGTGTCGGTCGGCGTCTGCCCGTCTCGGCCGCGCTGCGCAACCTCGACGACATCGTCGTCGCAACGGCCGAGGCCACCTTCGTCGTGGTCGACACCCACCACTTCACGAGGGCCGCGGGCGGATGACGAAACGCACAGAGCAGGCGTCGACCACCGGCGACGCGGGTGACCATCTGCTCCTGGAGGTCCTGCTGTCCCAGCACGGGCCGGCGGGCCCGTACGCTGCCTACCGGCGCCTGCGCGAGATCGCACCGATCCACGTCAGCGCCAGCGGTGTCGTCGTCCTGAGCCGATTCCGTGACTGTGACACCGCCCTGCGCGACCGCGCCCTGGGCAAGGCCGACGAGTCCCTAGGTTTCCGGCTGTCATCGGTCCCAGCCGAGCTCGCCGAGCGCGCGATGCACCGATTTCGGCGCACCATGCTGTTCCGCAACCCACCCGATCACCACCGGCTGCGCACCCTGGTCGCCGACGTGTTCACCGCCCGCCATATCCGCGAGATGCGCGGCGCCGTGGTTAACACCGTCGAACAGTTGCTGGACCACATCGCCGACAAGCGCGAAGCCGACCTCGTCACCGACCTCGCCCTGCCGTTGCCCGTGTCGGTCATCGGGGATCTGCTGGGCCTGCCCCCGGACGGACGCGCTGCCGCCGCAGCCTTGGTACGCGACCTCATGGCACCGCTCGAACCGGCCGCCGACGCCGCCGCCGTCGAACGCGCCGCCATCGCCGAAGACCACCTGGCCGACTACCTCGGTGACATCCTCGCCGGCAAACGGCGCCGCCCCGGCGACGACCTGCTCAGCCGCCTCGCGACCGCCCGCGGCCGCGACACCCTCGATCACGACGAGTGCATCGGCACCGCGATCCTGCTCTTCGCCGCCGGCTTCGAGACCACGACGAACCTCATCGGCAACGGCACAGCAGCACTGCTCGCCCACCCGGACCAAGCCGCCAAGCTCCGCGCCGCACCCGATCTCGCCGCCAACGCGGTCGAGGAGCTGCTGCGCTGGGACGCACCGGTGCAGACCAACGGCCGTACCGCGCTGACCACCACCACGATCGGCGACACCGCCATCGAGCCCGGGCAGGTCGTGTTGATGCTGCTCGGCTCCGCGAACCGCGACCCGGACCGCTACGCCAACGCCGACCAGCTCGACCTCGGGCGGCCCAGCCCCTCGCCGCTGTCCTTCGGCGGCGGCATCCACTACTGCCTGGGCGCCGCCCTGGCACGCATGGAGGGCGCCGAAGCCCTTTCCCGCCTGCTGACCCGCTTCCCAAACCTGACAGCACGCGACGAACCGACCTGGCGCGCCGGCCTGTCCTTTCGCGGTCTGACCTCGCTACCCGTCCACGCCGCCTGATCGCCGATCACAACTCGCGATCCCAGATCACCGACAAAGGGGCACCCGTGCCGCGCGCACTACTGACCGACTACCCGCACCTGATGGGCGGCCACTGCGGCTCCGCGGCGCTGCGCGACCTGATGCAGTGGCACCGCCTCGGCTGGGACGGACCACCCAGCGAGGGTCTCGTGTTCGCTCTCGGCGGATCTCTCGATTTCCACTACGTGCGATCCAGCACCCTCATCCCGCCCGTCTACCTCGTCGGCCGCGGCAGCGATCTCGAACTCGACCTGATCCACCGCCTCGGCGGCCACGCCGCCCTGCGGTCCACCGACGATCCCGGGGCGGGCTGGCAGCACGTGCGCGACCAACTCGACCAAGGGCGCCCGGTGCTCGCGTGGGCCGACATCGCCGAACTTCCCTACCTGAGGGTGCGGCTGCGCATGAGCCGCCACGACATCGTCCTCATCGGCTATGACGACGAGCAGCAGGTCGTTCACGTCGTCGACAACGACCGCGCAGACACCCAACTGGTGACCTTCGACGCCTTGGCCCGAGCGCGGTCCTCCACGTCTTTTCCCGAGCCGACACGGCACACGACCTACGACATCATCTGGCCCGACAACCTCCCGGACCTCGGCGTCGCCCTCGCCGACGCCTTCCGCCGCAGTGCGCAGGCCATGACGACGAGATCGCCCTCCCCGCCCGGGTTCACCACCGTCGGGTCCGCGCATCCCAGCGTCGCGGCAGCAGGGCTAGCCGGGGTGGCGCTGTTCGTCGAGGACTTCATGCGGTGGCCTGACATCTTCCACCCCGCGGCCCTCGACCTCACGCTGCGCTCCTTCGCGGCCTTCGTCGAGAAAGCGGGAACCGGCGGCGGACTGTTCAGGAAGCTGCTCGCCCAAGGCGCCCACGACGCGAATCTGCACCTGCACAGCAGCGCTGTCGCACAGGTAGCGGCGGCCGCGTCAGACGCCGCGGCAGCATGGACCGCAGCGGCGAACGCAGCGGCGACCGCAGCGGCGGCCGCAGCGGGGTCTGCGGCCGATCTCGCAGAAGGCCACGCGATCGCAGCAGACGAACTACAGCACCTACCCGCCCTCGAAACATTCCTTCGCGATTGTCTGGCCCACGCCGCCACCGACCTCACCGCTTGAACGCCGTTCGCGCACAGAAGGCGAGAACAACCGCGGGCTGTCTCGGCCGTGCGCGCATGAAATGGCCACCTCTGCCCCTGCCCCTGCCACCGTCTCTGCCTCTGCCTCTGCCTCGGGGCCCTCTGTCGATGATGCGGCGCCACGCCGCAGCCGCACTGCAGCGACACTGCAGCGCGGCGACTCGTCCCGTCACCCGAGCGATCTGCGTCGACAGCGGCCGGCACCGCATCCAGCATCACTGACATTAGCTGCCTATTTGTCAGCGCACTTGACACACGGCAGCATTTCGTCGCAAGCTGGTGGCTGCCCGGAGGCCGCTCGCCCGCCACGGACCGACGCGACTACACCGACGCGACTACGCAGCCGACAAGACACACCTCGGGAGTTGTCATGGCAACCGTCACCTTTGTCTCGCACGATGGCGAGAAGTACGAAGCGCCCTTGGTCGAGGGTCACTCGCTGATGCAGGTCGCCGTCAACGAGGCGATCCCCGGCATCGACGGCGACTGCGGCGGCGAAGCCGCCTGCGGCACCTGCCACGTCATCGTCAACCCGGAGTGGTCGGCGCTGGTCGGCCCGAGCGGTGACGTCGAGGAGGAGATGCTGTCGATGAACCCTGAACGGCAGTCGACGTCTCGCTTGTCTTGCCAAATGGCAGTCCGCGCTGACTGGGATGGATTGACCGTCCAGCTGCCCGAATTCCAGATGTGACGAGCAACCCACGCAGAGAGCCAGGTGAGCATGATGAGGATCCCGGACGCAGTCAGAATCCCGGACGCAGTCAACACCGGCATTCGAGCCGCCGTCCCGATCGACCGTGTCATTCAGGCCGCACACGCCTATGACAAGGTCCGTCGTTGGGTGACCGGCACGAACGGCACGAAGATGTTCGTCGAGCAGCCGCTGCCACCGGTCGAGGACCTCGACCTGCTCGACATCGATGTAAGCAACCCCTTCCTGTATCGGCAGGGACTGTGGGAGTCCTACTTCGCGCGGCTGCGGAAGGAAGCCCCGGTCCACTACCAGGCCAACAGCCCGTTCGGCCCGTTCTGGTCGGTCACCCGCCACGCTGACATCATCGCCGTCGACAAGAACCACGACGTGTTCTCGGCCGAGCCCTTCATCATCATCGGCACCCCCCCGCGCTTCCTGGACGTTGCGATGTTCATCGCGATGGACCCACCCAAGCACGACCAGCAGCGTCAAGCCGTCCAGGGTGTCGTCGCACCGAAGAACCTCCGCGAAATGGAGGGCCTCATCCGCGAACGGGTCCGTGAGGTGCTCGACAGCCTTCCGGTGAACGAGCCATTCGACTGGGTCAGGACGGTCTCCGTCGACCTGACCGCGCGCATGCTCGCCACTTTGCTGGACTTTCCACTTGAGCAACGGCACAAGCTGGTGCAGTGGTCGGATCTCGGCGCATCGATGGAGCAGGCCAACGGCGGCCCCTCAGACAACGACGAGGTCTTCCGCGGGATGCTCGATGCTGCCCGCAGCCTGAGCGCGCACTGGCACGACAAAGCCGCTCGCAGAGCTTCCGGCGAGGCGCCCGGCTTTGACCTGATCAGCATGCTTCAGGCCGACGAGAGCACCAAGGACCTGATCAACCGGCCGATGGAGTTCATCGGCAACCTGCTCCTGCTGATCATCGGCGGTAACGACACCACCCGAAACTCCATGAGTGGCGGGGTGCTGGCGCTCAACCGGTTCCCTGACCAGTTCGACAAGCTCAAGGCCAACCCCGACCTGATCCCCAACATGGTCTCGGAGATCATCCGCTGGCAGACACCGCTTGCCTATATGCGTCGCGTCGCGAAGAAGGACACCATTCTCAACGGTCAGTTCATTCGCAAGGGCGACAAGGTCGTCATGTGGTACGCCTCAGGCAACCGTGACGAAACGCAATTCGAGCGTGCCGACGAACTGATCATCGACCGCAGCAACGCCCGCAACCACGTCGCGTTCGGATTCGGGGTGCACCGGTGCATGGGTAACCGGCTCGCCGAACTGCAGCTGCGCATCCTTTGGGAAGAGCTGCTCCCCCGCTTCGACAAGATCGAGGTCGTCGGCGAGCCCGAGTACGTGCAGTCCAACTTCGTCCGCGGCATCAGCAAGCTGCCGGTCCGCCTAACGCCCAAACCTGGCGAATGACCGAGCCGAGAGCGGTCATCGTCGGGGCAAGTCACGCCGGTGCCCAGCTGGCCGCCAGCCTGCGAAAAGAGGGCTGGGCCGGCGAGGTTGTGCTCGTCGGGGACGAGTCGGCGTTGCCCTACCAGCGTCCGCCGTTGTCGAAGGCCTACCTGGCCGGCCAGCACACCCTGGACGAACTGGCCATTCGCAACGCCCAGTTCTACGCCAAGCAGCGCATCGAACTGCTCGACGCCCGGGTCGAGTCAATCGACCGGGACCGCAGCGAACTCGTGCTCGGCACCGGAGAATCGCTGCGATTCGACTCGCTCGCGCTGTGCACTGGCTCGCGTCCGCGGCGGCTGCCCATCCCGGGCGCCGAGCTGCAGCACGTGTCCTACCTGCGCACGGCTGCCGACGTCGAGGGCATCCGGGCGGTCGCGGGACCGGGCCGTCAAGCCGTGATCATCGGCGGCGGTTACGTCGGGCTCGAGTGCGCAGCGTCACTTCGCAACCTCGGGCTGGAGGTGACCCTGCTCGAAGCGGCCGAGCGCGTCCTGGAACGCGTCACCGCACCCGAGGTCTCGGCCTTCTTCACCAGAATCCACCGCGATGAGGGCATCGACATCCGCACCGGCGCCCTGGTCGTTGGCCTCATCGGCGACACCCGGGTGCGCGAAGTAGTGCTGACCGGCGGCGAATCGATTCCCGCCGATCTGGTCGTCATCGGTATCGGGATTGAACCGAATACCGAACTCGCCGCCGCGGCCGGGCTAAAGGTCGACGACGGAGTGCTGATCGACCCCCGGGGCCGCACCAGCGACCCCGCCATCGTGGCCGCGGGCGACTGCACCCGCCAATACATCCCCCGCTACGGCCGCAAGATCCGCCTGGAGTCCGTCCCGAGCGCCACCGAACAGGCCAAGATCGCCGCAGCGACCCTATGCGGCAAGACAAAGGAGATCTCCGCGCTGCCATGGTTTTGGTCCGACCAGTACGACCTCAAACTCCAGATCGCTGGACTCAACGCCGGCTATGACGACATCATCCTCAACGGAGACCCGACCCGCGATCGCGACTTCGTCTGCTACTACTTCCGCGACAACGAGATGATCGCGGCCGACTGCATCAACCGCCCCCGCGACTTCATATTCAGCAAGCAGACCCTCGCCCGGGGAACGCCGATCGACCAAGCCGAGCTGGCGGGACTGTCCAACTAACGGCACCTCTCTGGCCACGGCGGCTTGACACAGAGAGGTGCTGGCCGGACAGCCCCCGGCGACCGCCTTGACAGCAGGCACAGAGCTGCTGCGCCTCCCGTTCGACCATCCGACTGCCGTGCACGACCGATGAGGGGGCGCGGGTCGGGGGACTGCTCACAGGTGAGACATTTCAACGAGCACACCTGGGGAACTTCGCTGAGCGCCATCAGCTGTACCACCACGGCGACGGGATCGGCGTGGCCAACGTGTACGAATGGACCGAGGGTGAGTGGTGACCGAGCCCGACGGTTGGCTCCCCCTTCTGCTGGCAGCCAGTCGTCATCGCGCCGGCCGACCGCAACCTAGCGTAATGATCAGGCCGCCGAACTCGTCAGCGCGATGAACTCCCCTGGAGTGCAGGTCAGCACGCCCATGTCTGCGGCCTTCTTGGTGAGCCCATCGTCGCCAGTCGCGATGATCCAGCGATCACCGATGAGCTGGCCCGCACTGACATCCATCTCAGTCAGCGCGGTGGCAAGCAGCATGACGTCGCCGTTGCCCTTGTTGCGGTAGAGGTCGACCACCTTGTCTTTGGGAATGATCGTCGCCATCACGACCTTCACCTTCTCGAGGACGGCGGTCGTGATCGGATATGCGAGCTGCTTGAGGACGTCGATGTCTGGCAGCCCCTGCGCCTCGAAGAGGATCTCCTCGGGGATTCGACACCGGCTGCGCACAAACGCGCAGGCACGCTGTGCCGCGGTCATCCTCGACAGCGTGACCGTGTCCACGAGGTAGCGGTCGATCATCACAGCCTCGCTCGGAAGTCATCGAGGGAGACGGCCCGTCGGTTCTGGAACAGCACTCGGTTGATCTCCGAACGCGCCAGTCTGCCAACGTCCATCTGGCGCAGCAGCGACCGCGAGTACTCGGCGCTGTTGTACTTGCGCAGCGCGTTCACCGCGAGGGGCTGCGAGGCCCTCTGCTTCGGGCGGCTTCGGAACTCCTCGCGGAGGGTCGCCATGTACTCACGGCCGGTGGCGGTGTCGACGATGTTGAGCCGTCGGGTGCGCATCAGGAAGCCGCTCGGCGTCACGCAGTAGGTGGCCGCGTGCGCCTTGATGTCATCCAGCGAGGAGAGAGCCAACTCAGCGACGGACGCCGCGGGCATGAGCATCTCCTCCGCGATCTCGTACTCGCGGTTCGCGATGGGGTCGTCCGACTGGTCGGAGTAGGCGACGGGATTGAACTGGCCCCGAGCGAGGCACACGGTGAGCAGCGCCAGTGTGAGCAGTCGGCGGCCCGCTGGCTCCACGCTGTCGCGGTGATCGCCGTTGTTGATGAACAAGAAAGGAACCTTCTTGTCCCGGATGCAGATGCCGCTGAACCGGGCACGCGGCGGGATTGCCTTGGCATGTAGTTCCGCATGCTCTGGGACACGAAGATGTTGTGTTCTTCCAGGCGGTCCAGTACGTGGTCGAAGGCGAGCTCCTTGGTCTTGATCTTCAGCAGGTAGGAACGGTTGATGCCTAGTTGGCCGACCAGCCAGTCAGCGTGACCACCCACGGTCCGCCGCGACTTGCGCAACGCGCCGACGAACGCGTTGTCCGGTAGAGCCGGGTCAAGCCGCTTCAGCAGCTCCCGCTTGCGCAGCATGTCCTTCACGATGAGCTCGATGTCGGCGATCCGCACCGTGCCGCGGGAGTTGAGCGAGAACGTTCCCTTGCTGACCCCGCCGAGCAGGATGTCTCGCTTCCGCTTGAGCTGAGCCTCCGCCACGTCGATGGGTGCGAAGAACATCGAGTACGGAATCTCCGCGCTGCGGCCGAGCGCGACCAGCTTCGCGAACGAAATGCGCGATGTCTCTAGCGCCTTGAGGTACTCCTTCGCCTCCCGCTGCCAGGAGTCCTCCATCAGCGCAACGAAGGTGTTCCGATCGATCATCGTCGTGGATCGGCCCCGGCGAGGCGCAGCGGCGCGTCCTGTGCGCCCCTCGATGATCACCGACATCGACGACATTTGCACTCAACTTCGCGCACTCGCGAGACCCAGTAGCAGGCGAGGCTGCACATGCAATTGGCGGCTGCTGCACGGCTGGTGACCACCCGCCCCCAGCGCGCTGCGCGTATGGTTGACGTGAAGAGTCTGGTCCTACGTTGCTATGTTCACCGCCATTTAATATGCACGAGCGACATGCACCGCTGCGGCGGCTACTCCCCCACCCTGCGAGCCGACCGGCGACCACCTCGCCGGAGAGCGTCACACGGCTCGAGCGGCCACCTCTTCGACTGGCGCGCGGAGCGTAGGACTCGCCAAGTGAACACTGTTCGCGACTGCCCGCCGGAACCGCTGGGCGCCCTGACCGTCGACCTGCGCGCTGTGGTCACCAACCTCAGCTGGCTCGCGACTTGGCGCCGGTCGCGTCGTCGCCTGCGTCATGCCGTCGCCCCCTGTCCGCGCTGCGGGATGAGGGCGCCGCGACGACCTCCGCGACGGCACCCCCGAACCGCTCGAACGCCGATGAGCGAGCGGTTCGGTTGACCATCCGGCAGCGTCGTAATGGGTTGACTGTAGATTTGTCGACGTAGCCGGTGCACCGGCAGATCTGGCCGCTGATCGCCTCGCGGATCTCGGCTTCGGTCGGGTGCGGGTTCCGGTCGAGCAGCGCGCGGGTGGTCATGAGCATGCCCGGCGTGCAGAAGCCGCACTGCAGGCCGTGACACTCGGTGAAGCCGCGTTGGATCGGGTCGAGCTCTCCGTTGCGTTCCAGGCCCTCGACGGTGCGGACCTCGTGGCCACCTGCCATCGCCGCCAGCACCGTGCAGGACTTGACCGGCTCGCCGTCGAGCCACACCACGCACGTCCCGCAGTTGCTGGTGTCGCACCCCCAGTGCGTTCCCGTGAGCCCCAGGTGGTCGCGCAGGAAGTGGACAAGCAGCAGCCGCCCCTCGATCTCGCGCGTGTACTCCTCGCCATTGACCGTCATCGTGACCTGCATGTCAGGCGCCTCCCTCGATCCGGGCGACCGCACGACGCAGCGCACGGCGGGTGAGTTCGTCGGCCAGGTGCCGCTTGTAGTCGGCACTTCCGCGAGTGTCGGTGACCGGCCTGCAGCTACGGGCGGCAATCGCGCCGGCGTCGGCGTAGACGTCCTCGCCGGGGCGACGGCCGCGCAACGCGGCCGAGATCTCCGCCAGCCCCGTCGTGTTCGGCCCGACCGCCGCCAGGCCGACGCGGGCGTCGGCAATCACGTCGCCGTCGAGCCACACCGCCGCACCCGCCGAGGCGACCGCCCAGTCGCCCGCCCGGCGCTCGACCTTTTCGTACGCGCTCGATCCGCGAGGACGCACCGGGATCCGTACCTCGACGAGCATCTCCGCGTCCCCGACCGCGGTCTCGTACGGCCCGCGGTAGAACTCCTCCATCGGCACCGTCCGCTCGCCGTCCCTGCCGCGGATCACGCACGTCGCCCCCAACGTCGTGCAGACCGCCGAGAGGTCCTCCGAGGGATCCGCCTGGCACAGCGACCCGCCCAGCGTGCCGCGATTCCGCACGATCGGGTCGGCGATGACCCGCTCGGCATCGGCGAAGATCGGGAACGCGCGGGCGAGTTCGGCCGACTCCAGCAGCTCACGGTGTCGCGTCATCGCACCGAGGCGGATCTCGTCACTGCCGACCCTGATGTAGCCGAGCTCGTCGTGCAGGTCGTTGATGTCGATCAGGTACTCGGGGTTGGCCAACCGCAGTTTCATCATCGGCAGCAGGCTGTGGCCGCCGGCGACGAGCCGGGCGGTGTCCCCGAGCCGATCGAGCAGCCCGACCGCCTGGTCGATCGTCGAGCCCGCTGGTACTCGAACGGTGCTGGAACCTGCATGTGCCACCCCTGCGCTCGGATCCCGACGGCGTGCGGGTCAGTGGGCTCCTCGCTGATGCGGTTGTCAATGGCGACCTAAGCACTCCCTTAAGTGGCCGTTGACAGGCACCGCGGACGCTTCCATGCTCGCCGCCGACGAAGGGACCGCCTGGTGACGGCGACGCTCGTGGTGCGGGCCGCGGCCGGCGCGATCGCGCTGTCGGTCGCGCTGATCCACCTCGGCCGGATGGTGCGGGCGCGGCGTCCGCTGCCGGGCGACGTCCTGCACGCCGGGATGGCCGCGGCGATGCTCGCGATGCTGCTGGGACTGATGCCACCGTCGTCGCAGCGGTGGGGCAGCGTGGCGTTCGGCGTAGGGGCGGTTTGGTGGGCCGCGACGGCCGTGCGCACCTACGTCCTCGACGGCGCCGACGGCCGTGTCCTGGTGCGGGCGGACGCAGCCATCGGATGTACCGCCATGGCGTACATGCTCGGGATGTCCGTGCCGGCACGACCTCCCGGCGCGATGGCCGGCATGGCGATGTCCCCGGGACGCTGGACACTGCCCGTGGTCGTGCTGCTCGGGTTGCTGGTGGCGACGGCCGCCGCGACGGTCACCAGCCGGCGTCGTCCCGCGACCGCCGAACCCGTCGTGCTCGGCTGCCGCGTGGCCCTCGACGCGGTGACGGCGGTGCTGCTCACCCTGGCCTGACCGTCGAGCGGGCCGCCCGGCACGTCAGGCGGCCGCGGACTTCCCCGCCGAGCCGTTGCCGGCCGCGACCAGGTCGAGGGCGATGTCGACGATCATGTCCTCCTGGCCGCCGACCAGCCGACGTCGGCCGACCTCGAGCAGGATGGTGCGGACATCGAGGCCGTACTGCCGCGCAGCGCTCTCGGCGTGCCGGAGGAAGCTGGAGTAGACGCCGGCGTAGCCGAGGGTGAGCGTCTCGCGGTCGACCTGCACCGGCCGGTCCTGCAGCGGACGCACGAGGTCGTCGGCCGCGTCCTGCAGCGCGAACAGGTCGCAGCCGTGCTGCCAGCCCTGCAGGTCGGCCACCGCGACGAACGGCTCGATCGGGCAGTTGCCGGCGCCGGCGCCGTGACCCGCGAGCGATGCGTCCACCCGGGTGACGCCCTCTTCGACGGCGACGACGGAGTTGGCCACCGCGAGCGACAGGTTCTGGTGCGCGTGGATGCCGATCTGTGTGCCGGGGTCGAGGACGTCGCGGTAGGCGCGCACCCGCTCGCGCACGCCGTCCATGGTCAGGCGTCCGCCCGAGTCGGTGACGTACACGCACTGCGCGCCGTAGGACTCCATCAGCGCGGCCTGCCGCGCCAGTTCGGGCGCCGGGGCCATGTGGCTGAGCATGAGGAAGCCGGAGACGTCCATGCCGAGCTCGCGCGCGGTGGCGATGTGCTGCGCCGCGACGTCGGCCTCGGTGCAGTGGGTCGCCACGCGCACCGAGCGCACGCCCAGCGCGTAGGCGTGCTTCAGCTCGGCGATCGTGCCGATCCCCGGCAGCAGCAGGGTGGTTAGGGTCGCCCGTCGGCACTGCTCCGCGGCGGCCTCGATCCACTCCCAGTCGGTGTTGCTGCCCGGACCGTAGGTCAGGCTCCCCCCGGCCAACCCGTCGCCGTGGGCCACCTCGATGGCGTCGACGCCGGCCGCGTCCAGGGCGGCGACGATCGTCGAGACGTCGGCCGGGGTGATGCGGTGGCGCACGGCGTGCATGCCGTCGCGCAGGGTGACGTCCTGGATGTAGAGCTCGGTCATGAGGCCACCTCCGCGGGCGCTCGCACGGTGTCGGTCACGATCCGCTCCGCAACGCGCACGGCGGCGGAGGTCATGATGTCGAGGTTGCCGGCGTAGGCCGGCAGGTAGTCGGCGGCGCCCTCGACCTCGAGGAACACGGTCACCTTGGTGACCACCGGGCCGGCCCCGTCGGGCAGCAGCGTGTGCACCGGCTCGCCCTCGGGCACCGGCGTGAACTGCACCTCCTGCTTGAGCCGGTAACCCGGCACGTACTCGGCCACCGACGCGGCCATCTCGGCGACGGACGCCCGGATGGCGTCGTGGTCGGCGTCCCCGATCAGGCAGAGGACGGTGTCGCGCATGATCAGCGGCGGCTCGGCCGGGTTGAGGACGATCACCGCCTTGCCCCGGCCGGCGCCACCGACCGCCTCGATGGCGTGGGCCGTCGTCTCGGTGAACTCGTCGATGTTCGCGCGTGTGCCCGGGCCGGCCGAGCGGGACGCGATGGAGGCGACGATCTCGGCGTAGGGCACCGGCGTGACCCGGGCGATCGCGTGCACCATCGGGATCGTCGCCTGGCCGCCGCAGGTCACCATGTTGACGTTGGCGACATCGTCGGCCAGGTGCTGGTCGAGATTGACCAGCGGCACCACGTAGGGGCCGATGGCGGCGGGCGTCAGGTCGACCAGCTTCTTGCCGTACGGGGCCAGCTTGGCAGCGTTGGCCACGTGGGCCCTGGCCGACGTCGCGTCGAACACGATCGCGATCTCGTCGAACCCGGGCAGCGCGATCAGCCCGTCGACGCCCCGGTCGGTCGTCGGCACGCCGAGGCGCCGGGCGCGGGCCAGGCCGTCGGAGTCTGGGTCGATGCCGACCATGGCGCCCATCTCCAGCACGTCCGAGCGCCGCAAGACCTTGATCATCAGGTCGGTGCCGATGTTGCCCGATCCGATGACGGCCACCTTCACCTTGCTCATCGACGCTCCCCCTGTGGTGACGTGAACCGGCCGTGACAGCACGCGAGCCGGGGCATCACGCGTCCACCTGCATGATCACGGCCTTCGGCTCGGTGAAGAACTCTCGGCTGAAATTGCCGCCCTCGCGGCCGATGCCGCTCTCACCCACGCCTCCGAACGGAGCGCGCAGGTCGCGGATGAAGAAGCAGTTGACCCAGACGGTGCCGGCGTCCAGCGCCGCAGACACGCGGTGGGCGCGGTGCAGGTTGTCGGTGAAGAGCATCGCGTTGAGGCCGTACGGCGTGTCGTTGGCCAGGGCGACAGCCTCGGCCTCCGTGTCGAACGGCGTGACCACCACGATGGGCCCGAAGATCTCCTCCCGCACGAGGCGCGAGTCGGCGCCGAGATCCGTGACGACGGTGGGTCGCACCACCCAGCCGTCGCCGAGACCACCGGTCCGCAGCTTGCCGCCCTCCTGCTCGATCAGGTCGAGATAGCCGGCGACCTTGCGGTAGTGCTCCTCGGAAGCGAGCGGGCCGAACTGGGTCGCCTCGTCGCGCGGGTCGCCGACGCGCAGCGCCTCGGCGGCGTCGACGAAGCCGGCCAGGAAGTCCTCGTAGATGCTGCGCTGGACGTAGAGGCGGCTGCCGGCGAGGCAGACCTGTCCGGCGTTGCGGAAGATCGCCTCGACCGACCACGAGATCGCATTGGCGAGGTCGGCGTCCTCGAAGACCAGGTTGGCGCCCTTGCCGCCGAGTTCGAGGCTGACCGGTGTGAGGTTGCCGGCGGCCGCCCGCGCGATGATCTTGCCGGTGCCGGACTCGCCGGTGAAGGTGATGCGGTCGACGTCCGGGTGCTCCGTGAGCGCCTGACCCGCCGAGTCGGGACCGTACCCGTGCACGATGTTGAGGACGCCGGGTGGCAGGCCGGCCTCGAGAGCGAGACGGCCCAGGATCGTCGCGGACGCCGGCGTGTCCTCGGCTGGCTTGAGCACCACCGTGTTGCCCCACGCGAGCGCGGGCGCGATCTTCCACGTCTCGAGCATCAACGGGAAGTTCCACGGGGCGATGGCGGCCACCACGCCCGCGGCCTCGTACCGGGTGTAGGCATGGTGCCCGCTGTCCATCGGCAGCGTGTCCGCCGTCGCCAGCCGGGCGTGGTCGGCGAAAAAGCGGATGTTCTGTGCCGAGCGGCCGACATCGTGCCGGGCCTGCGCCAGCGGCTTGCCCATGTCGCGCGAGTCGGCCAGCGCGAGCTCGTCGCGGCGCTCCTCCATCAGGTCGGCCAGACGGTGCAGCAGGCGGCCCCGCTCGGCGAAGCCGAGGCGCGGCCACGGCCCCTCGTCGAAGGCGCGACGGGCGGCGGCGACGGCGCGGTCGGCGTCGAGGCGGCCGCCGAGCGCGACGCGCGCCCACGGCTGACGGGTCCAGGGGTCGACGGTGTCGAACGCTGCGCCGTCGACCGACCCGACCTCGACGCCATCGATGACGTGTCCGAACTGCGTGGTCATGACTGTGCCCTTTCCGCGAGCGTGACGTCCCCGGCGGCCCAGTGCGTCGGCGGGACTTCGGTGATGACGACGCGGACGGAGTCCTTGGCGGCGCCGATGGAGTCGACGACGGCGTCGGTGAGCGCGCTGATCAGGGCGCGCAGCTGCTGCGGCGTGCGTCCCTCGCGCAGGGAGACCTGGACGAAGGGCATCACGCACCGCCGCTGAGGTGCACCGAGCCGAGCGTGCTGAAGTGGAACGACACCGTCCCGCCCGACGGGATCGGTACCGCATCGGTCATGCCGCCGGTGAGCACCACCTGGCCGGCCTCGATGGCCAGCCCGCGCTCGGCCAGCTCGTTGGCCGCGAGGGCGAGCGCCTCGGCCGGGTTGCCCTGCACGGCGGCGCCGGTGGCCGAGTCGACGACCGCGCCGTCGACCTCGACCAGCACCGCCTCGAGCGCGAGGTCGAGCTGTTCCGGACGCAGCCCGACCGCGCCGACGACGAACGCGCCCGAGGAGGCGTTGTCGGCGATGACGTCGGGCAGGGTGAAGCGGAAGTCGCGGTAGCGGCTGTCGATCACCTCCGCGCCGGCGTAGACCCGCTCGACCGCCGCGAGGGCCTGCGCCGCCGTGACACCCGGCCCCGCGAGCTGCTGCTTCATCACGAACACGATCTCGGGCTCGACCCGGGGATGGATCAGCGCGTCCTGCGGCACCGGGTCGCCGGCCGGCAGCGCCATCGCGTCGGTGAGCCAGGCGACCAGCGGCGCACGGACGTTCATCCGCTCCTGCTTGGCCCGCGACGTCAGACCCAGCTTGAAGCCGACCACGTTCTCGCCGCGGCGCAGGCGCCGGTACATCGTCTCGTCCTGGATGTCGTACGCGGTGGCCTTGTCGAGCTCGGGCCACTCGTCGGTGAGCGGCTCACGCTCGGTGCGGGTCTCCTCGGCGTCGAGCAGCGCCGCCGCTGCCCGGTCGACCGTCCATGTGTCGCTCATGCTGACGTCAACTCCATTCCTGCCGGGAACTCCGTGGCCATGCGTGCCGTGACGGTGCCGACGCCGGCGAAGGTCGCCGTGACGACGTCGCCGGGGCCGAACGGCACCGACGCGGTGATCGAGCCGGGCAGCACGACCTGGCCCGCGTGCAGCGACTCGCCCCGCTCACCCAGCAGGTTCGCCAACCACACGAGGGAGTTGACCGGCGAGCCGAGCACCGCGCCGCCGGCACCGGTGCCGGCCACCTGACCGTTCCGGACGAGCACGCAGCCGCCCGTGCGCAGGTCGACGTCGGCGAGTGCGACCGGCCGGCTGCCGAGGACGTACCCGCCGCTGGAGGCGTTGTCGGCGATCGTGTCGACGATGCCGATCTGCCAGTCGGCGATGCGCGAGTCGATCACTTCGAGCGCGGGCAGCACGTGGTCGACCGCGGCGATCGCCTGGGCCACCGTCACGCCCGGACCGGCGAGATCCCCCTTCAGGACGAACGCGACCTCGGGCTCGACGCGCGACTGCAGGAAGCGGTCGGCCAAGATGGGCGCGTTCTCGGCGAAGCACATGTCCGCGAACAGGTGGCCGAAGTCGGGCTGGTCGACGCCGAGTTGCCGCTGCATGACCGCGCTGGTGAGGCCCACCTTCCGGCCGGACAATCGCCGCCCGTCGGCGAGCCAGGCGTCGACCTGGGCCAACTGCACGGCGTAGGCGTCGTCGATCGTGAGCTCACCGAACTTCTGCTGCAGCGGCGGAAGGGGCGCCCGCGCGCGGTAGGCGCCGAGCAACGCATCCGCGACGTCGGCGAGCCTGCGATCGGGGGAGGTGGACATCGTCCGCATGCCGCGAAACTAGGGAGCGCGGCGAGCGAGACGAGGGACCGTTCCTCAGACCGGAACGTGGACCGCGTCGGCGAGCCGCGCGTAACTGCCCGCGACGTCGCCCACGTCGAACCAGATCGCCGTCATGCCGACGGCGCGGGCGCCGCGGACGTTGCGCGGCAGGTCGTCCAGGAACACCGCCTCCCGCGCCTCGACCCGCAGCGCCGCCAGCACCTCCCGGTACGCGCGCGGGTCAGGCTTGGCGAGACCGGTCACGGAGGCGTCGGCCAGCACGTCGACGGTCTGCACGAAGGTGTTGCCGCGCACCCATTCCGGCGTCTGGAAGGCAGCGAGGTCGTTGGTGAGGATCGCCGTGCGCAGCCCGGCGCGCGTGACGTCCGCAAGGCACTGCTCGGCCTCCGGCCTGATGGCGTCCTGGCCCTGGTAGACCGCGCGCATGAACGCGGGGATGTCCCCGTCGGCGCGACGGCGCCAGTACTGCCGTTCGGACAGCGTCCCATCGACGACGGCGCGCCACTCCGGGTCGTCGCCGAACGGGCCCCCCGGGACGCCGAGCTCCCACGGCGTGCGCAGCACCGGTCCGCCGAAGTCGAAGACGACGGCGCGGATCACGGCATGCTCTCCAGGAACAGGGCCACGGGGTCCCAGACGGCGGGCGCCACCGCCACCGTGATCGGACGTGCCTGCACCACGACGACGCCCGCGTCGTCGATCACCCATTCGAGGTCGACCGGGTGTCCGTCGTGCCGCTCGACGGCGCGCACCACGTCGAGCACGGCGGCGATGCCGGCGGCGTCCAGCACCGGGCGGCACCGCAGCTCGGGCGGGGCCGGCACCTGCACCACCCGCCCGGACGGCGACAGCTGCGACACGACGGTCTTGTCGGTGACGGTGTGGACAAGCACCCGACCGTCGGCCTTGTCGACCTCGATGCGATCGGGGCTGACGGTGCCCTGCGCGACCGTCTCGCCCAAGCCCCAGTTCGCCTCGATCACGACCCGGTCGGGGCTGCCGGTCAACGGGTGGACGGAGAACGCCACGCCGGACGCGACCGCCTCGACGAGCTCGCAGACGCCGACCGCCATCGGCAGCTCCGCCATGCCGTGTTCGCGCAGGTAGGCCACGACCCGCGGCAACGCGACCGTGTCCCAGCACCGGTGCACGGCGGCGACCACCTCGGCCGCGCCGGAGACACCCAGGTAGGACTCGAAGATCCCCGCGAAGCTCGCACCCGACGCGTCCTCGCCGACCGCCGACGAGCGGACAGCGACCCGCCCGCCGAGCTCGGCGTACGCGGCGGCGATCGCCCGGTCGACCGTCGGGGATCCGCGCGCACCGGCGGCGACGACGAACGACCGCGGCACCCGCACGACACCCAGCAGCTGCGCGAGCCGGGCCATCTTCCCGCCCGCGACCGTCTCCGCCGGTCGGTCGGCCAGCCACACCACCTCAGGCATGGGCCCGCACCAGCGTCACGACGCCACGGTCACCGTCGACCTCGAGCTCGTCACCGTCCTTGATCACCGCCGTGGCGATGCCGCACGCGGTCACCGTCGGGACGCCGTACTCGCGTCCGACGATCGCCGCGTGCGACAGCATGCCGCCGGTGTCGCAGACGCACGCGGCCGCCTTGGCGAACGCGGGGGTCCAGTTCGGTGAGGTCGACTCGCAGACCAGCACCTCGCCGGGCCGCAGCCGGTGGAGCGCGTCGGAGTCGGCCAGCACGCGGGCCGCCCCCCGGGCCACCCCCCGGGCGGCGGCGATACCGGTGAAGGTCGTGACCGCCGTGCCCGCCGCGGCCGCCTCGACCGTGCGCAGGAACTGCCGGTTCAGGCCGAAGACCTCGATCAGGATCGGATCCCTCACCGCATCGGGGCAGGTGCCCAGCACCTTCGGCATCCGCGACCGGCGCGCACGCCAGTGGTCGTAGTACTGCCGGCGCTCCTCGACGAGCGCGGCGAAGTGCGTGTAGCTCCGCTCCCCCGCCGCCACCGCCGCGAGTTCGGGGAAAAAGAGGAAGACGGTGTCGTCCGGACGCGTCGCCCCCACCCGCGCCGCGATCTCCAGCGCGACGTGCCGCATCGGCAGCGACACCCGCAGGTCGATGACGACGTTGTGGTCGTCCTGCCACTGCGGGAAGTTGGCCTGCTCGGCGGCCGCGAGGCCGGCGTCGAACACCTGCTGCTCCTGGCCCGTCAGCGTCGACCGCACCTCGTCCAGCGCGGCGTCCCGCTCGGCGCGCACGCGCGTCAGCGCCGCGTCGAAGTCGTGGTCGACCCCCTTCTGCAGCAGGGTCTTGACCGTGCCGAGGACGGGCGTCGGATCCTCCCGCCACGAGGGCAGGGCCACATCGTCGATGCCCTCGGTGCGGTCGCCGTGCTCGTCCAGGAAACGGTCGAGCAACGCCAGCCAGGGGTGCCCGGCGAGTGCCGACGCCAGGTCCTCGGGCTCGTGGGCGTGGAACACGGGCGCGAGTCCGGCACTGCGGGCCGCGGCCGTCAGCCCCCCGAGCGCGCGGTCGGACTCCATGATCCGCGTCTCGCAGCCGGCGAGGAACGTGCCGATCCGGTCAGGGTCGACACCGAGCCGCGAACACAACCGCGCGAAGGCCAGGTGGTTGAAGAGCAGCGGGTACATCACCTCGAAGTGGATCTCCCACGCGCGCCGGTGGTAGCGGCGGGCGTCGTCGAGCAGCGCCGCCAGCTCGGGCAGCGAGCAGCGCGAGAGATCCCGTTGCCGGAAGTGCTGCCAGCCGGCGTCGAGCTCGTCCACGCGGTCCGCCCAGGTCGTGCGCAGTGACGACAGCACGGCGGGCAGGCTCCGCTGCAGCCGCGCCGCACGGGCCGCACGCTCGTGTGCGCGGTCGACCGGGATGGCCGCGGCGTAGGCGTGCGTGCCGGCCATGCGCTGGGCGACGCCACGCCCCGGCGGCAGCGGCAGCTGCTCGGCGGCCAGCTGCGTGCCCCAGGCGTAGCCGTCCTCCATCGCGATCGTGCCGAGGGGGGTGAGACCGCGCGGCCAGTGGAAGTCGAGGAACCAGAACCGTTGCTCATCGGCCTTGCTGAACGTGCCGAACGGCTCGACGACGAAGGGGGCCTGGCCGTAGGACGGAGTGAACCCCGGATACCACTCGTCGGTGACGAACTCGTCGACCGGAATGACGGCCACGACGTCAGTCAACCAGAAACTCGGCCAGCAGACGGCTGAACTTCTCCGCGCGCTCGATCTGGGTCCAGTGCCCGCACCGGCTGTACACGTGCAGCTCGCTGTCGTCGATCAGCTCCAGCAGCCGCAGTGACGTGGCCAGCGGGATTACCTGATCGTCACGGCCGTGCACGAGGAGCGTGCGGTGCGGCAAAGCGGCCAGTTCGTCGTCGGGTGTGGCCATGGCATCGACCCACTGCTGGCGCGGCGCGGGGAACATCGCACCGAACGACTCCTGAAAACCGGGCTGGACGCTCGCCCGGTAGCGCACCTCGGCCAGTTCGTCGGTGACCAGCTCGCGCGAGTAGGCGAAGTAGTCCATGATTCGGCGCATGTTCTCGAACGACGGCTGATACCCCCACACCGCGTCGAGCCCCTCGGTGATCGGGAACGGCACCCCCACGCTGCCCATCAGCGCGAGCCGGTCGACCCGCTCGGGGTGCCGGGCCGCCAGCCGCAGCGCGATCGCGCCGCCGAAGCTGTTCCCGACGAGGTGCACGCGGTCGAGGCCGAGGGCGTCGAGGAAGCCGAGCAGCTGGTCGGCCCACGTCTGGACGCCGTACTCGATGCCGTCGGGGCGTTCGGTGAAGCCGAAGCCCACCATGTCCGGCGCGTAGCAGTGGAAGTGCTCCGCCAGCACGGGCAGCACGCCGCGCCAGTTCGCGTAGGCGGTGACGCCCGGGCCCGAGCCGTGCACGAACACCAGCGGCGCGCCGGCACCGGCTTCGAGGTAGTTGGTGGCGATGCCGTCGGCGACCACCGTGCGGCCGATCTCGGGCCGCTCGTCGACGGCGAGTGAGGCGGGACGGCCGCCGGACGCCGTCATGACGACATCCGCAGCAGCGGGCTCTTCGCGCCGCCCGACTTGTCGGAGGCGTCGAAGAAGTTCTCACGGTAGATGTCGCGGGGGAACAGCCGCTTCCGCATCAACAGTTTCAGTGCCGCGTCGACCATCGCCGGCGGACCGCACAGGTAGGCGGTGTGCCCGGCGCAGGTGTCGTAGTCGGCATCGACGGCGTCGGTCACGAAGCCCTCTGCCACGCCGTCGACGGCGTCCTCCGACAGCACCGGCCGGTAGTGGAAACGCCCGCCGTGTTCGGCCTCGAGCGCGCGGAAGTAGTCGACGTCGTAGAGGTCGGCGATGGTTCGCGCGCCGTGGTAGAGGTACAGCCGCGGCCCGACACCACCCTCCAGCACGTGACGCACCATCGCCTTCAGGGGCGCCAGCCCGGTGCCACCGCCGATCAGGATCGCCGGCTCGTCGCGTGCCTCCCGCAGGAAGAACCGCCCGTACGGGCCGCTGATCCGGATCCCGTCCCCGACGGCCAGCCGGCCGAACACCCATCCGTCCGTGGCCAGACCGCCGGGGGTGCGCCGGATGTGCAGCTCGATCGTGCGCGGCTGGGCCGGCGGGCTGGCGATCGACCAGCTCCGCGTGCAGCCCTGCCCCGGAACCGACACCTGCACGTACTGGCCCGGGTTGAACGCGATGTCGTCGTCGAGGTCGACGATCAGCCGGCGGGTGTCGCGGGCGCAGTCGTCGATCTCGCGGACCGTGCCGACGAAGTCGCGCACCGGGTGGAAGACGACGTCCTCCTCCTCGTCGACGTCCGCCTCGATCGTGACGTCGCTGCGAGGGCAGGCCGTGCAGATCAGGGCCTTGCCCTCCGAGCGCTCGAACTCCATCAGCGCGAACGCCGACGCGTCGCCGAGATCGACGGACCCGTCCACGACGTCGACCTTGCAGGTGGCGCACGTGCCGTGCGTGCACGCGTGCGGCAGGTTCACGCCCTGGCGCAGACAGGCGTCGAGGATGTTCTGGTCGGCGCGGCACTCGACGTCGACCCCGAGCGGTTCGACGGTGACCGTGAAGGTTTCGCTCATGCCGGCAAGCTTGGGCTGCGGTGACACCAGCCACAGGCGTCGTTCCTCGTCACGGAACGCAGGTCGTCGAGGGACCCGCCCTCAAGGGACCCAGGGCAGCGCTTTCGCGATGCACCGGGCGGCGCTGATGACCAGCCGGGCGTCCTGCGCGACGGACGCGGCGAAGTCCTCGGTCGGGCCGGCCATCGAGATGGCGGCGCGCGCGCGGTTGGTCGGGTCGAGGATGGGGGCGGCGATCGAGGTGAAGCCCAGCAGGGCCTCGTCCCGGTTCATCGCGTACCCGAGCCGGCGGACGTCGGCCAGCATCGCGTCGAACTCCTTGACCGACTTCGCGGTGTTCCGGGTGAGCACAGGGAAGTCGGCCTCGCGGCGCGCCTGGGCGACGGCCGGGTCGAACGCGGCGATGGCCTTGCCACCGGAGGTCGAGTGGGCGGGGAACCGGCGCTTCATCTCACCGAGCACCTGGATGCCGTGCATCGACTGGAGCCGCTCGAGGTGGATGACGTCCGCGCCGTCGGCGACGGTGAGGTGGATCGTGTGCCCGGTGCGGCGGCGCAGATCCTCCATCACCGGCAGCGCGATGTTGCGCAGCCGGTTGCGGGTCGCCGTCAACGCACCGAGCTCGTAGACGTGCAGGCCGAGCCGGTACCGCCCGGTCTCGGCGTTCTTCTCCACCAGGCCGCGCGCCGCGAGCGTCGTCAGCATGCGGTGGGCACTGCTCTTGGCGACGCCGAGGCGGCGCGCGATGTCGCTGACGCCGAGCTCGTCAGCGGCCATGAAGCAGTCGAGCAGGTCGAGGGTGGCGAGGACGGACTTCAGTCCGCCCTCCACCACCTCGCCGTGGGGCGCGCGCCCCCCCACCCCGCCCCGCCACCCCCACACCACACGGAGCGGGGGGATAGCGCGGTGTGTTGACCCCCCCAGGGGAAGAAG
>NZ_JBQCEE010000419.1:0-3437 GCF_051960575.1 Jatrophihabitans sp. | reverse complement strand
AGTGCTGCCGCGCCCGGACAGGCCCACGCCCTGCAGGGCGGCCCGCAGCAGGCGTCCGCCATCCAGCGGCAGGCCGGGCAGCAGGTTGAACACCGTCAGGGCCGCGTTGCTCCAGAACAGCATCGTCAGGATCGCGCCGACGACGGTCGCGCCGTCGGTGGCGGCGTGCCCCAGGCCGGTGCCGAGGGTGATGACCGCCGAGACGAGCGGCCCGGCGGCCGCGACGAGCAGTTCGTCGCGCGGGCGGGCGAACTGGGTGTCGACCTCCGACACGCCGCCCATGAGGAAGATCACCACGCGCCGCACGGGATGACCGAGCGCGAGGCTGACCGCGGTGTGCCCGAGCTCATGGGCCAGGACGCACAGGGCCAGCAGCACCGAGAAGCCGGCCGCCGCGCCGTACGCCGCCGCGGGCCGCAGCCCGGGCACGGCGTCCTCGAGCGCGGGGCCGTAGAGCACGGTGAACAGCACCGCGATGATGAGCCACGACGGTGCGATGAGCACGGGGACGCCGAAGAAGGTGCCGAGGATGATGCCATCGCGGGCGGCGTCGGGCCGGCCGGACGGTGCGGGGCGCCCTGGGGCTGTCATCGACCCTCTGCGAGGGCTGAGTTCGGCAGATTCCGCACGATCGCGATGCTACGAGGCTCAAGTGGGCGACTTCGCTACCGTACTGATGTGAGTGACGAGGATCGTGAGGCGACGACGCGCGCTGCGTCGACCCCTCCCGACTCCCCGTCGGGCCCGATGAGCGCCGAACCGGACCTCGGCCGGCCGCTGCAGCCCGTGCGCCCGTGGGAGCGCAACGGCCAGCCGGCCGAGACGCCGGACGTCACGCCCGAGCAGGTCGCCGGTGACGGTCCGCTCGCGCCGCTGCGTCCGTGGTTGCTGCGCGAGACCGCCGACGCCCCGGTCGCCGACCTCGCCCTGCCGGAGCCGGGGACGGCGCTCGAGCCGGTGCGCCCGTGGCTCGCGCGCAACGGCACCGCGACGCAGGCGGCCCCGGTCGCGTCCAACCCGGCGATCGTGCGCGGGCCGCGGCCGGCGTTCCGCACCGACAACGACGACATCGGCGAGCTGCGGGTGCAGCTCGAGCGCGAGCGGCAGGCGGCACAGCGCCGCATCGCCGAACTCGAGCAGGCCGCGGCGGCCGAGGCGGCGCGCCGGGCCGAGCTCGAGCGCCGCGCCGAGGCCGAGCGGGCGGCCGAGGCCGCCCGACTCGCGGAACTCCAGCAGCAGGCCGCGGCCGACGCCGCTCGTGCCGCCGAGCTCGAGCAGGTCGCCGCGGCCGAGGCCGCGCGCCGCGCCGAACTGGAGCAGCTCGCGGCCACCGAGTCGGCCCGGCGGGCCGAGCTCGAGCAGTTGGCCGCCGCCGAGTCGGAGCGACGGGCAGCCGTCGAGCAGCAGGTGCAGGTCGAGGCGGCGCGCAGGGCCGAGGTCGAGGCGCTGGCCGCGGCGGGGACGGCCCGGCGGGCTGAGCTCGAGCGTGAGGCGGCCGAGCAGGCCGCGCAGCGGGCCGAGCTCGAGCGCCAGGCCGGCGACGAGGCCGCGCGTCGCCGCGAGGCGGACCTGCGTGTGCAGGCCGAGCGCGAGGCGGAGGCCGCCCGCGTCACGGAGCTCGAGGCCCTCGCCGCCGCCGAGGCCGCTCGCCGCGCCGAGATCGAGCAGCAGGTGCAGGCCGAGCGCGCCGCCGAAGCCGTCCGTCTGGCCGAGCTGCAGCAGCGGGCCGAAGCGGCGGCCGCCCGTGCCGCCGAGCTGGAGCAGGTCGCTGCGGCCGAGGCCGCGCGCCGCGCCGAGGTCGAGCAGCAGGTGCAGGCCGAGGCGGCCCGCCGGGCCGAGAGCGAGGCGCTCGCCGCCGCCGAGTCGGCCCGCCGCGCCGAGCTCGAGCGGGTCGCCGCCGAGGAGGCCGCCCGCCGCGCCGAGCTCGAGCGCCGGTCGGCGGAGGAGACGGCCCGCCGCCAGGAGGCCGAGCGGATCGCCGCCGCCGAGGCGGCGCGTCGCGAGGAGATCGAGCACCAGGCCGCGGCGGAAGCAGCGCGGCGTGCCGACGCCGAGCGGCAGGCGGCCGTCGAGGCGCAACGCCGCGAGGAGATCGAACGGCTCGCCGCCGCGGAGGCGGCCCGTCGCGCCGAGATCGAGCGGGTGGCCGCGGCCGAGGCCGCGCGCCGTGCCGAGCTGGAACGCGCCGCCGCCGCGGAGGCGGCGCGCCGGGCGGAACTGGAGACGTTGCAGTCGGACGCGCCCACCGACGCTGCCTCGACGCCGGCGGACACTGCCGGGACGGCTGACGCGCCGCAGTTCCCCTGGCAGGTCAGCGCGCCCGCCGTCCTCGACCTGGGCGGCGCGGCCACCTGGGACCCGTCGGTCTACGCGGACGCGCCCCACCCGGCCCCCGCGCCGAAGCGCACCGGTCTGCGCCGGCTGCTGAACCGCGCGTCCGACCGGGACGAGGCGGCCGGCCCGACGCCCGCAGCCGCGGCCACCGGGGTGCCGGACGCGCCGGAGGTGCCGGAGTTGCCGGCCGCTGAGCTGTCGTCGCCGACGCCCGTCGCGGCCGACGTGCCCCCCGCGGTCGACGTCGTCGCCGCCGACCGTCCGGACGAGACGGCGGCGCGCGAGGAGGCAGAACAGGCCGAGGCCGCCCGGGTCGTCGCCGAACAGGCCGCCGAGGCCGAGGCCGCGCGCGTCGCCGCCGAACAGGCCGCCAGGGCCGAAGCCGAGCGGGTCGCCGCGGAACGTGTGGCGAAGGCCGAGGCCGAGCGCGCCGCCGCCGAACAGGCCGCCAAGGTAGAGGCCGAGCGGGTCGCCGCCGCGCGAGCCGCCAAGGCCGAAGCCGAGCGCGTCGCCGCCGAACGTGCCGCCAAGGCCGAAGCCGAACGTGTCACCGCCGAACGAGCCGCCAAGGCGGAGGCCGAGCGCCGTGCGGCCGAGCAGGCGGCGAAGGCCGATGCCGAGCGTCGCGCCGCACTCGCGGCGGCCAAGGCCGAGGCCGAGCGTGTGGCCGCCGAGCAGGCGGCTGCCGCCGAGCGGGCGGCTGCCGCCGAGCGGGCCGCCGCAGCTGCGAGCGCGCCCGTGCGCACCGGCCCGCGTCCGGGCCCGAAGCAGGAGCCGCTGCCGCCCGCGCTCGCGACCGCTCCGGCGACCGTCACCCCGTCCGCGCCCGCCACCGCGGGCACCGCGGGCACCGCGGGCACCGACGACGTCGCGGCCGAGGGCCGGACGGGCCGCCTCGGGAAGCTCTTCCGCGGCCGCCGCGGCAAGGACGAGCACGACGAGCTGCCGCCGTCGGCGTACCCGGGACAGTCGCTCGGACTGCCGCCGCCCGACGAGCCCGCCGCACGGTCGCTCGGGGCGCCGGCGGTCCCCCCGAAGGACGAGCCCGCCGATCCGGCCGAGACGTCGGCGTCGACGGGCGGGGCTTGCGCCCAAGCAGCACC
>NZ_JBQCEE010000418.1:0-4045 GCF_051960575.1 Jatrophihabitans sp. | reverse complement strand
CGTCGTCGACGCAGGTCCGCTGGCTGATGATCCAGGGGGTGATGTGGTCGGCTTCGAGGTAGGCGATGGGGGCGTCGCAGTCGGGGAAGGTGCAGCCGCCGTCGCGGGCGAGCATGGCGAGGCGTTGTTGTTCGTGGAAGCAGCGCGACCGTTCGCTGTAGGCGAGGATGCCGTGGAGGCTGTCGAGGGCGACGCCGAGGACGTTGGGGTTGCCGCCGGCCCACTGGATCGCGTCGGCGGTGCTGATGAGGTCGCCGTGGCCGGTGCGGGCGACGCCGGTCCCGTTGATCCAGTCCTCGGCGGGCAGGGTGAGCACGACGGTCGTGTGCACCCCGCCACCCATGGGTGTCGCGGCGTTGGCCTGCAGCAGCCGCAGCAGTTGCAGGAACCCGTCGTGGCGGCGCTGGGTCGCCGAGCGGGTGTCCCGGACCGGGCCGCTGGCCCGCGGCGGCGTCACGATGCCCTCGTCATCCAGCGCGCCCGCGGCCGTCTCGCCCACGCCGGCGGCCGACTCGGCAGCCGTGTCGGTGGTGCTGGTGTCGGGGTCGAGGGTGCGGGGGTGGGTGATGGCGTCGAGCAGGGTGCGGAGCCGTTCGGTCGCTTCAGGGGTGAGGTCGCCGTGCAGCACCGACGACCCGTCCGCCCGGACCCGCAGGTCCAGGCCGCGGTCACGCTGCGCGGTCCGGTCGCCGGGGAGGCGGCCGTCGGGGTCGAGGTGGGTGTGGACCTGCTGGCCGAGTTGCCGCACCATGCCGGGGTCGGACTCGGCCGCCTCGCGCAGCAGCAGCGCCTCCACCTCGTCGTGCGCCCGTTCCCGCACCCCGTCGGGGAGGGTGTCGATGCAGTCGGTGATCGTGCGGGCGTGCTCGGGGTTCACGGCACCGGAGGCGAGGGCGGCGGCGACCTGCGGGAACCGGGCCGGCAGCGGCTCGCCGGTCATCGCCTGCCGCGGCCCGACCGCGAGCGCTGCCTTGACCCGGTTCGCCGCGTCGGCGGGGTGGATCCGCAGCACCGAGCGCAGCAGCGCCTTCGTCGTCTTCTGCGAGTGCTTCCCGGCGAGCCCGCGCCGCTCGACCTCGGCGATCACCGCCGCGTCCAACGCCGCCAGCCGGCACCGCAGCGCCTCGGCCGACCGGACCGCGTCCAGCAACTCGGCCTCGGACGCGAGCGCCGTCGACGCCGCCAGCAGCCGGTCGAGTTCGGCGTGCCCGGCGGGCAGCGTCCACGCCTCGACCGCCGGTGCCACCATGCCGTCAGTCTACTCGAAGAAGCGTTCGAAAAGCAAGTCCTGTCGGTCGAAAACCTCGATCGAATAACGGATATTTGCTCCTGGCGTGGTGCCAATAAGCTCACCGTTCGTTGCCTGAATCTTGGAAATGATCGACGGGCAGCACTCCGTCTGGTAGGACAGTGCGCATGGCGGCGGGCGATGGCGAGTACACGATCCGGCCGCTGGACGAGACCACGTGGGACGCATTCGCCGAACTCGTCGAGGCCAACGGTGGCATCTTCGGCGGCTGCTGGTGCATGGGCTTCCACGTCAAGGGGCCGCCCGGGTCAGGCGACCACCGGGTGCAGAAGCTCGCGCGCGTGCGCGCGGGCACGACACACGCGGCACTCGTGTTCGAGGGCGACCAGTGCCTCGGCTGGGCGCAGTACGGCGCCCCCGACGAGGTGCCGCTCATCAAGAACCGGCGCGAGTACGAGAAGACGCGCACGGGCGAGCTGCCCGACTGGCGGATCGCGTGCTGCTACGTCGGCAAAGGACACCGCCGCCAGGGCGTCGCGGGCGCCGCGCTGCGAGGCGCGCTCGAGCTGATCGCGACGGCCGGCGGCGGCCGGGTCGAGGGATACCCCGAGCCGGCCGAATCCGTGCCAGCCGGCTTCCTCTACCACGGTGTCCTGTCGACGTTCGAGCGCGCAGGCTTCCGACGTGAGCGGCAGATCGGCAAGCACCGCTGGGTCGTCAGCATCGACGTGCCGGCCCGATGACCCCACGAGCACAGGTGATCGACGGCCTCGCCGCGCATCTCGCGTCCCTCGATCCGGGTCATCCACTGCGGGTCGGCATCGACGGCCCGTGTGGCTCCGGCAAGTCGACGCTGGCCCGCGAGTTGGTCGACGCCGTGGGTCGGCGCGGACGCCCCGTCGTGCACCTCGACTCGGACGGCTTCCACCACGTGCGTGCGGTGCGGTACCGACAGGGGCGCGACTCGGCCCGTGGCTACTACGAGGACGCGTACGACTTCGCCGCACTCGTCGACCGGGTGCTGGTACCGCTCGGTCCGGGCGGTTCGCGTCACTTCGCCACGAAGGTGCACGACCTCGCGTCCGACCGCGTCGAGACCGACCTCGTCGACACCGCCGCGCCCGACACGATCGCGATCTTCGACTGCACGTTCCTGCAGCGGGGCAGCCTTCGCGACCACTGGGACCACGTCATCTATCTCGACGTGCGCCGCGACATCGCCGTCGCACGCGGCGTCGCCCGGGACGCGGCGGCACTCGGTGGCGTCGAGCCGGCGCGTCGCGCCTACGACGAGCGGTACATGGCCGCGTGCGACCTGTACCTGCAGGAGGAACGGCCCGCGCAGCGTGCCGATGTTGTCATCGACCACGACGATGTCGAGCATCCCGAGGTGCGGCGCGGCCTCGGCGAATCCGTGCCAGCATCACCGCCTGCGTCTTGACACCGTTGCCTCGTCGCGACGAGCATCCGCCGCACCGCGGGGGCGGTCGAGGACGGCACGCGCTCGTGGACCCATCCCGACGCGTCGCAGGGGGTACGCATGAGGACGACATTCCGCACTCGTGGACCGCTCGCGGTCGTGGCCGCAGGTGTCCTGCTGGTCGGGGCCGCTCAGGCTGCGGACGCCCGTGGCACACCACGGTTCAGCGTCGTGGTCTCCGGGCTGGCCGCGCCGCGCGGCATCACCTTCGACGCGCGCGGCACGATGTACGTCGCCGAATCGGGCGTGGCCGGCAGCGGTGAGAACGGCCTCACCGACACCGGTGCGGTCAGCGCGTACCGCTGGGGTCACACCGTCCCGTCCTGGACGACGGGCTTCTCGTCGCTCTACAGCACCGAGGACCCGAGTGCGCCGCCGGACGTCCTCGGGCCGGAAGGGCTCAGCGCGCTGTCGCACGGCTGCCGCATGCGACACGACGCCTGCCGGGTGCGACTGATCACGAGCGAGTCGACCCCGGGGATCCTCGCCGCGACACACGGCGCCGTCGACGACCCGCAGGCCGGCCGGCTGTTCGGCCTGGACCCCAGGTCGGGTCACGCCACCGAGCTCGCCGACGTCGGCTCGCAGTCCTACGCCTTCACCACGGCGAACCAGGCCCTGTTCCCGAGCGACTTCCCCGACTCGAACCCGTTCGGCGTCCTCGTGACGCGGGGCCGGCACGGCGCCGTGCGCACCTTCGTCGCGGATGCGGGAGCGAACACCATCAGCGAGATCGGGCGTGACGGCTCCGCTCGCGTGATCGCGTACATCCCGAACGAGACAGGCGGTGCCATGCGGGATGCGACGCCGACCTGCATCGCAGAAGGGCCCGACGGCTGGTTGTACGTCGGCACACTCGACCTGGTTTCGAACCTGTTCATCGGCCTGCCGGGCGGCCAGTCGCACGTCTACCGGGTGAACCCGGACGCGAACTTCCCGACGGTGCCGAGCGTCTGGGCCTCGGGCCTGACGACGGTCACCGGCTG
Source organism: Jatrophihabitans sp. (assembly GCF_051960575.1). Lineage (GTDB taxonomy): Bacteria > Actinomycetota > Actinomycetes > Mycobacteriales > Jatrophihabitantaceae > JBQCEE01. The sequence goes on along the minus strand of NZ_JBQCEE010000418.1, from coordinate 330 downwards.
CACCTTCGACGACAGGGGCAACTTCTGGGCGACCGAGATGTTCGCCGGCGGTGCGGACGCAGCCACACCCGGTGACGTCGTGCGTATCCCGTTCCGGCACCCGGATCAGCAGACCCACTACGGCGCAGGCACCCTCGTCCTGCCGGGCAGCATCGCGCAGGGCCCGGACGACGCGTTGTACGTGACGGTCGGCTCCTCCGCTCCCGGGCGCAACGGCGCGGTCGTCCGGATGTCGCTCGGGCGGCACTGAGCCGTCGTCGTCCCGGGGAAGGCTCGTCGGGGGCGCGCCCACCGCCCCCCCCCGCGGCGCCCCCCGCGCCCCCACGCCCG
>NZ_JBQCEE010000417.1:0-13563 GCF_051960575.1 Jatrophihabitans sp. | reverse complement strand
GACAACGGTGAGGGTGCCGACGTGCGCTGGTGGGATCTCGACGCCGTCGACGCGTTGCCGCTGCACCCAGCCTTCGCCCAGAGCTGGCCGGCCCTGCGCGACCGCATCGGGCTGGCGCGGCGCACCGGGCGGCCCGCCTGATGCGCATCCTGCTGCCGCCGAGCGAGGGCAAGGCCGTCGGCGGGCGCGGCCGCCCGCTGGCCGCACGGCCCGCCCACCCCCTGCTCGGCGACGCCCGTGCCGAGGTGGTCGGCGCCCTGACCGGGCTGGTCTCGGGCGACGCCGAGAAGGCGGCCGCGGCGTTGCTGCTGCCGCCGTCGGTGCGCGACGCGGCGCTGGCCGCCGACGCGGCGGTGCTCACCGCACCCACGCGTCCGGCGCTGCAGCGCTATCGCGGCGTCGTCTACGACGGGCTCGGCGTCGACGCGTTGCCCGCGGCCGCGCAGCGGCTCGCGGGCCGCAGCGTGCACGTCTTCTCCGGGCTGTTCGGCGTCGTCCGGGGCGACGAACCGGTGCCCGACTACCGCGTCCCGGCTGCGGCCGTGCTGGCCGGGGTCGGCGGCCTGGCGACCTTCTGGCGTCGGGTGCTCACGCCGCTCGCGCGCGACCTGCTCGGCGGCGACCTGCTCGTCGACCTCCGGTCGACCGACTACGCGGCCATGTGGCGGCCGGGGCGGGCCGACCGGGTCGTGACGGTGCGGGCCGTCTCGCGCCTGCCGTCGGGCGGCCTCGGCGTCGTCAGCTACAACAGCAAGTTCGCCAAGGGCCGGCTCGCAGCGGCGCTGCTGTGCCACGTCGCCGACGGCGGCCGGGTCGGCGGCGCCGACGACGTCGCCGGGGCCTGGCGAGCGACGACGGGCAACGTCGCCGAGGTCGACGGGCACCGCGTCACCATCCGCACCGACGCCTGACCGTGCCTCGGGGCTACCCCGCCCGAACCCGGCAGCGCGACGCCCGTCACCATGGTCGCCATGCGCCTGGATCACCTGTCCTACGCCGCCGGCCAGGACGGGCTGGCCGCGTGCGTGCAGCGCATCGGTGCGAAGCTCGGCGCCGCGTTCACCGACGGCGGCGTGCACCCCAGCTTCGGCACCCGCAACTTCGTCCTGCCGCTGGCCGACGGCTGCTACCTCGAGGTCGTCGAGGCGCTCGACCACCCGGCCGTCGACCGGGCGCCGTTCGGCCGCCTGGTGCGCGACAAGACCGCGGCGGGCGGCGGCTGGCTCGCGTGGGTGCTGCAGGTCGACGACCTCGCCCCGATCGAGCGTCGGCTGCACCGCGCCGCCGTGCCCGGACACCGCCGCCGACCCGACGGGGTCGACCTGCGGTGGTGGCAGATCGGCATCAACGACACGACCGACGACCCCCAGCTGCCGTACTTCATCAGCTGGTCGAGCGACCCGGCCGACCACCCGTCGGTGCCGGGGTCGGCCGTGCGGGTGAGCCGGCTCGAGTTCGCCGGCGACGAGGCCACCGTCGACACCTACCTCGGCGTGTCGACCCGGCTGCCGGTCGGGGGCGTGCAGCTGGGCTGGTCCGCGACCGAGGACGAGACCGGGCTCATGCGGGTCACCTTCGAGACCCGCCGCGGCCCCGTCGACATCTTCTGACCACGCTCAACGCGCGTTGAGGGTCGCCAGGTCGGCGACCAGGGTGGCGAGCCGGTCGGGACGGCTCGTCTCGGGGCTGTGGTCGGACGCCCACTCGACGACCTCGCCCGTGCGCGCCGCGAGCACCCGCTGCCGCTCGGGGTGCACCACCTGGTCGTCGGTGCACACGACGTAGCTCGCCGGTCGGCTGCGCCAGGCGACGGCGTCGGGCGTGCCCCGGAACAGCGCGGTCGCCGACGGACGCAGCCGGGCGATCGCCGCGTCGGCCACCGCGTCCGGCACGTCCGGGCCGAACAGCAGCGGCCGCACCACCGCGGGGTCGGGCACCACGGCGTCGCCGCGCACCATGCCGCGCATCGCCAGGTCGAGCGGCGACGCCGGGAGGTCGTGGCCGGCGCAGTTGCGGGCGATGCTCTCCCCCGCGTCCAGGGGGAACGAGGCGACGTAGAGCAGGCGTCGCACCCTCGGGTGCTCGCCGGCCGCCGTGACGACCGCACCGCCGTACGAGTGGCCGACGAGCAGCACGTCGTCGGTGACCTCGTCCAGCAGCCGTCGCACGGAGGCGACGTCGTCGGCGAGGGTGGTGAGCGGCAGGTCGACCGCACTGGACGCGACGCCGGCCGCCGACAGCCGTTCGCGCACGGCGTCCCACACCCAGGCACCGCCCCAGAGGCCGTGCACCAGCACGGCGCGCAGCGGCCCGGTCACTGCTGCTTGCGGTCGGCCTCGGCGGCGATCTCGGCGGCCGCCCGCGCGACCCGCTCGGGCAGGTGCCGGGTCTGCACCGGCAGGCAGATGCGCACGAACTCGACGCCGAAGCTGGTCAGCCGCACGCTGCGCTGCACCAGCTTCGCCGATCGCCCGGCCCGCTTGATCGCCTCCGCCGTCTTGGGCTGGGCCTCGATCACCTGGTAGCGCTGCGGGTTCTCGACCATCTCCTTGCTGAAGTCGATGAGCCCCAGCCGGGCGAGGTTGGTCAGGTAGGGGTCGATGCGGTCGACGTACCGGCACCCGGCGTGCTCGGCGATCATGTTCAGCCCGGCGGCGACCAGCTCGCTGCCGATGCCCAGCGGGCGGAACGTGCGCACGTCGAGCGACGGCTGCGGGCCGTCGAGGTAGAGGACGCGCAGGATGCGCGCCTCGTCCGGGGTGATCTCGGTCAGGATGCGCGCGAAGGCGGGATGGGTGTCCTCGCTGACGTGCACGTCGTTCGAGCGGCGCAGCAGCTCCTCGCCGCGGCGCATCAGCTCGTTGGTCGACTCGACCGTGCGGGCGCGCTCGGCCGGCGCCGGCGCGCTGCTGACGTCGAGGCCGAGCGCCCGCACCGCGTAGTTGCGCAGGTCGTTGGCGGCCTCCTGCACGATCGCCGCCGGCGGCTCGCCCTCGACGGCGCGCTTGGCGATGTAGTTCGCGCTCGACCGGGTGGCCTGCACCGACCAGCTCAGCGCGTTCCAGGCCGAGACGGTGGCGACGCGGGCGAGCCCGGGCACGGCCTTCAGCACGCCGATCGCCGGCGGCACGGGTGGGGTGAAGGGCACCGGCAGGGCGGGCGACGGGGTGGCGCGCTCGGCACCCGTGCCGTCCTGCTCGCTCATACCGATCCCGTTCCCTGACGCCATGCGGGTCAGACTCCGAAGATAGCGAGGTGCAGCAGGCCCGCGAACAGGCCCAGCGCCCCGCCGTGGAAGAACAGCAGCCACTCGTCCTGCTTGATGGCCGAACGCAGCATCTCGACGAAGTCGTCCGGCCCCATCGCCCGCATCTGGGTCGAGATGAAGCGGTAGATCTTGCTCGACTGACGCTTGCTGAACTCGGCGTCGTTGAACGCGATCGGCGCGAAGCCGGTGGCCTCGGTCGCCAGTGACGTGCGGATCGCGTCGTACTCCTTCGAACCGATCGCCAGCCGCACGGCCGCACGTGCGGGACCGACGGCGCGGTCGACGGCCGGGCGCAGCGAGTCCTCGAGCAGCTGCATGGTGCGGTCGCTACGGCGTCCGTTCATGAGCTCGTTGCCGATGTTCTGCAGCGTGATCACCTTGTCGGCGACCATCTGCGAGTACATCTCGGTGACCTCCGACTGCCGCTTGATGAGCAGCCCCTGCCGCCATGGCACCCACTTCTTCGGGTGCACCGGCTCGAAGATCATCTCGATGCCGACCCAGTTCACGACCCAGCCGATGACCACACCGCCGATCGGCAGGATCCACCAGTAGGGCGCGACCTGCAGGATGCCGAACAGGACGAAGCCCATCGGCACGCCGAAGTAGAAGCCGAAGTTCTGCATGAACCGCAGCTCCTTGCGGCCCATGATCAGGAACAACTCGTTCAGCAGTTGCGGGTGCTGCACGAAGTAGTCGATCACCATCAGCTTGGCGTCGATGAGCTGGTCGACGTTCTGCCCGATCTCGTCGGTGATGTGCCGGACGATGGACGGCAGCTGTGACCGCACCCGCGCGAACACCGCCTCCTTGATCACCGGCGGCAGGTCGTTCCAGAGCTGCGGGTTCTCCTTGAGCATGATCGTCTCGACCACGTCGCGGATCTCGGCCTGGGCGATGGCGGCCAGGTGCTCGGCCAGCTTGTCCGGTTCGAGCTCGCGGTAGAAGTCGCTGATGCTGCCGAGCTTGGCGAGCCCCTTGTCGACGGCGATGCTGGCCATCTTGTCGGCGCGTGACGGCACGATGCCCTGCCACCCGACGCGGCCGTCGTGCTGCAGCAGCGGCAGGATCTGCACGCGGCGGGGCAGGTACGGGAACAGCAGTCTGAGACCCGGGATGCGGAAGCCGTAGAACTTCAGCGGCTTGAACAGCATCAGCACGCCGGTCCAGTTGGTGATGTAGCCGATGACGCCGGTGAAGAGCGGGATGCTGATGAGGTCGACCAGCGTCTTGTGGTCCAACCGGAGCCTCCGCCCTCGTGTGCCTGTGTGCAGCCGTCACAGGTTAGCGGTCGGACCCCCGGGGTGCCCGTCGAGCACGCTGCAACGGTCGCCACAGCGCCGCCGCGACGTTCCGTGCGCGTCGCCGGGGTGTCACGGCGACGGCACGGGCCACCCCGTCGCGAGCGCGAGGTCGCGCAGGCCGGTCCAGTCACCACGGGGCGGTCGGGCGGCGACCGGCTCGGCACAGCCGGTGTCGACGAAGGCAGGGACGTCGATGCGCGGCGCCGCGAGGACGGCCGGAGCCCTCAGGTCGAGCGCGTGGAACAGATTGGTCGCGTGACGATCGCGCTCCGCGAGCGGCGCCAGCCCCCACCGCCACTCGATCGCGCGCAGCAGCGAGGTGTGGTCGTACACGAAGTGGTCGACGTGCCCGCGCCGCGCCCTCGGCGAGATGAGGAGGGCGGGGACGCGGAACCCCCGCAGGGCCGTCACGGGCGAGACGTCCGGGGCGGTGGCCGGTGGTACGTGCTCGAAGAAGCCACCCCACTCGTCGAACACGATCACGAGCAGCGTGGTCGGCCACTGCGGGCTGCGGGTGACGGCGTCGTACACCTGCGCCAGGAACCGCTCCCCGGCACGGATGTCCGAGTGGGGGTGGTCGTCACCGGACGTGCCGTCGGTGCCGTCCACGAAGCGGGGCTCGACGTAGGACACCGCCGGGAGCCGTCCGGCCGCGGCGTCGGCCCAGAAGTCGGTCACCGGGTGCCCGAGGTGCAGGTAGGTGTCGCGCCACAGCGCCAGGAACGGGACGTCGCTGTAGTAGTAGCGGGCGGGGACGCCGGCGGCGGCGAGGCGGTCCCAGATGGTCGGGAGGGCGACCGGCGCCAGCGAGTTGCGGATGCGGTCGGTGCGGCCGGCGTGGGTGTAGATGCGGTTCGGGTAGGTGCAGGACATGGTCGCGGCGAACCAGCGGTCGCAGACGGTGAACGCCGGGGCCGCCCGGCCGAGGAACGGCAGGTCGGCACCGGTGAAGTACCCGATCGCGTACTCGTCGTTCGCACCTGCGCGCAGCCACCCGTCGCAGCGGCCGCCGTCGAACTCGATGCGGGCACCGGCCCAGCTGTGGTCGGGATCGTGGAACCCGCAGCCGGCGTCCCGGGTCTGGTGGAACGTCCGGTGCGGCCGCCCGAGTCGGTCGAGGTAGGTGAGCCCTGCCTGGCGTCCGTCTGCACCGGGCAGCCAGCCGAGCAGGTGGTCGAACGAGCGGTTCTCCATCATGACGACCACGATCTGGTCGATGCCGCTGTCGTCGGGCGGCGGCAGGCTCGAGGCAGCGGTCGCCTGGGTCCCGTCCTGGGCCAGGTCGAACCCGGGCACGGCGGCGCCGCCGAGCAGGCCCGCGGCGCCCAGCAGGAACGCCCGACGGGACAAGGACATGCGGCCTCCTCGGGCGTTCACCTGACGGGGCGACCGTAGGTGCGCCCGACTGTTGGAACGCCGTGGGCGACGCCGTCGTCTCAGCGACCGGCCGCGTACCCCTGGGCGCCGCGCGGGTTGGCGGCGGCGCGCAGGAACCCGTCGGCGCCCCGGCTCACCGCCGAGAGCCGCCCGAGCGACCAGCCGTCCACCTCGGTGACCAGGTGTCCCCGGCGCCGGAGGTCGGCGACGGTCGACGCGCCGACCCGCGCCTCGACCACCAGGCCCCGCGGTTCGGCGTCGCGCGGGTAGAACGACGACGGGAAGTGCGTGCTGTGCCAGGTCGGGGCTTCGATGGCCTGCTGCAGGTTCATCCCGAAGACGGTGTGGAACAGGAAGAACGGCAGCTGCCACTGGTCCTGCTGGTCGCCGCCCGGCGTGCCGAAGGCGAGCCACGGCACGCCGTCGCGCAGGGCCAGTGACGGCGAGAGCGTGGTGCGTGGACGCTTGCCCGGGGCCAGCGAGTTCGGCAGGCCCGGTTCCAGCCAGAACATCTGCGCACGCGTGCCGAGTGCGAACCCGAGCCCCGGGATCACCGGCGCGCTCTGCAGCCACCCGCCGCTGGGCGTCGCCGACACCATGTTGCCGAAGCGGTCGACGACGTCGAGGTGGCACGTGTCGCCGCGGGTCGCGCCCCTGGCGTCGACGGCGGGCTCGACGCCCGTGTCCGCGCTCGCGAGCGTCGGCTCGCCGACGCCCGCCGCGGCGGCGCCTGCGACCGGACGCGGCAGGCGTGGCACGCGGCCGGCCGGGGCGCCGGGGCGCAGCTCGCCGCTGGCGGTGTCGGTGACGAGCCGGCGCCGGTCGGCGTTGTAGCCCGGGTCGAGCAGGTCGGCGAGCGGCACGTCGGGCACGTCGCCGTAGAACGCCTCGCGATCGGCGAACGCGAGCTTGGACGCCTCGACCACGGTGTGCACGAACTGCGGGTCGTGCGGCGCGGTGTCACGCCAGTCCAGGCCGTCGAGCAGTGCCAACTGCTGCAGCAGCACCGGGCCCTGGCCCCACGGCGGCGTCTTGCAGACGCGGCACGAGCCGAAGTCGAACGTGGCCGGCGCCTCGAGCGGTGTCGTCCAGGCAGCGAGGTCGTCGGCGGTCAGCACCCCGGCGTGCGGCGTCCCGCTCGTGTCGAGCACCGGAGTACGCACGAACGCGTCGACGGCCTCGGCGACGAAGCCGCGGTGGAAGGCGTCGCGCGCGGCCTGCAGCCCCGCCGAACGGTCCGGCGCGGCCGAGGCGATCGCGGCCAGCCGGCGGTAGGTCCCGGCGAGGGCCGGGTTCCGCAGTCGCGTGCCGGGCGCGGGCACCGCGCCACCGGGCAGCCAGGTGGCCGCGGACGTCGGCCAGTGGTCGGTGAACAGCCGCTCGACGGTGGCGATCGTGCGGCTGATCGCAGGCAGCACCGGGAAGCCCCGCTCGGCGTAGCCGATGGCCGGGTCGAGCACGTCGGCCAGCGGCCACGTGCCGAACCGATCGAGCAGGGTCACCCACGCGTCGAAGGCGGCCGGGACGCAGGCGGCGAGGTGCCCGGTGCCGGGCACGAGATCGAGACCCTCGGCCCGGTAGTGCTCGATCGTGGCGCCGCGCGGCGCCGGCCCCTGCCCCGCCACCACGACGACGTCGTCGCTGCCCGCGGCGCTCACGAGCATCGGCACCTCGCCGCCCGGCCCGTTGAGGTGCGGCTCGACGACCTGCAGCGTGAACCCGGCGGCCGCGGCGGCGTCGAAGGCGTTGCCGCCCCGCTCGAGCACGGCCACGCCCACCGCCGAGGCGAGCCAGTGGGTGGAGGCGACCATGCCGAAGTCACCGGTCAGTTCGGGACGCGTCTGCACCCCTCATGCGTACCCGACGTGTTCCGTCACGCATGTCCGCCGGGCCGCCTCCCCCGGCGGGTACATCGCTGGTCGTGCCGAACCCCGCCGCCCTGCGTGACCGCGCCGTCGCCGCCCTCGAGCAGCGCTCGCCCCGGCGACTGCGGCCGCTCGTCCGCCCACTCGCAGCGGGTGTGGCCGGCACGGCGGTCATGACCGCGACGCTCTGGGCGGAGCAGGCCGCGCGGCGCCGGCTCTCCCCCGGCTTCACCGGCGTCGTCGACTACGACGCCAGCCCGCACGTCGTGCAGGCCGCCGCCGCGGTGCTGCACCGCATGCCGCGCACGCCCGCCGGACGGCAGGCCCTGTTCCTGCTCGTCCACTGGGGGTACGGCTCGGCCGTCGCGCTGGGCCACCCGGCGGCGCAGCGTCTGGCCGGCGGCGAGCGGCGCGGCGACCTCGCCTTCTACGCGGCGTGCCAGGCGATGGCACTGACGCTGTTCCCGACGCTCGGCGGCACGCCCCCGCCGTGGGCCTGGCGTCGGTCGGTGCTGGTCAGCTCGTTCGTCCAGCACGCGGTGTACGCCGGCGTGGTCGCGGCGGTCGACCGCCCGGCCCGCTGATCAGCCGCCGGCCATCGCTCCGACGATGAGGTAGGGCTCCTGTCCGGTGGCCACCGCCTCCGGCAGCGGCGCGTCCGGCGCCTCGTGCGAGAGGTCCTCGCCGCAGGCGAAGAACCGCACGAAGGCCCGCCGACGGTCGGAGCCCGGCTCACGCAGCGTGCCGCGCAGCGCCGGCCAGCGCTGCTCGATCGCGTCGATGACGGCGCGCTGGGTGGGCTCGGCGTCGAGCTGCACCTCGCGGTCACAGCGTGCCAGCTGGCGCAGCGGTGCCGGCAGCACCACCCGGATCACAGCGTCTGCGCCTCGACCGACAGCACCGGCGGCAGGTCACGCACGATCGCCTGCCACGTGTCGCCCGAGTCGGCCGAGCCGTAGACCTGGCCGCCGGTCGTCCCGACGTAGACGCCGCACGAGTCGAGCGCGTCGACGGCCATCGCGTCACGCAGCACGTCGACGTAGCAGTGCTCCTGCGGCAGCCCGGCGGTGAGCGGCTCCCACTCGTCGCCGCCGGTGCGGCTGCGGTACACGCGCAGCTTCCCCTCGGGCGGGAAGTGGTGGCCGTCGCTCGTGATCGGCACGACGTAGACGGTCTCCGGCTCGTGCGCGTGCACGGCGATCGGGAACCCGAAGTCGCTGGGCAGGTTGCCGCTGATCTCCGTCCAGTGCTCGCCGCCGTCGTCCGAGCGCATGACGTCCCAGTGCTTCTGCATGAAGAGGGTGTCCGGACGACTCGGGTGCATCGCGAGGTCGTGCACGCAGTGGCCGACCGACGCCGCCGGTGCGGGGATGCCGTCGGACAGCAGGCCGCCGTTGATCGGGCGCCAGCTCTGCCCGGCGTCGTCGCTGCGGAAGACGCCGGCCGCCGAGATGGCGACGGTGATGCGGTCGGGACGCGTCGGGTCGAGCAGCACCGTGTGCAGGCACATGCCACCCGCGCCCGGCTGCCACTGCGGCCCCGACTCGTGCTCCCGCAGCGCCGTGAGCTCCTGCCACGACGCGCCGCCGTCGGCGCTGCGGAACAGGGCGGCGTCCTGCACCCCGGCGTAGAGCAGGTCGGGGTCGGTCGCCGACGGCTCGAGGTGCCACACCCGGCTGAACTCCCAGGGCCGCAGCGTGCCGTCGTACCACTGGTGCTGCCCTGCCTCGGTCGCGTAGCGGAAGTCGTTGCCGACCGCGTCCCAGGTGCGGCCGCCGTCGTCCGAGCGCTGGATCACCTGCCCGAACCAGCCGCTGCTCGGCGCGGCCCAGACGCGGTCCGGATCGGCCGGCGACCCCGCGACGTGGTAGGCCTCCCAGCCCGCGAAGTGCGGGCCCTGGACGTCCCAGTGCTGCCGTGCCTCGTCCGAGGTGAGCACGAACGCACCCTTGCGCGTGCCGACGAGCAGCCGTACCCCAGCCATCGCGATCCCCTGTCCGGTCGGTCGTGGTGCCCCATCGTGCCCGCGCACGACCGCGGAGGGAAGATCGAACTGCGATCGCCCCTACAGCGGCGTGACGTACGCGCCGCTGATGCCGCCGTCGACCAGGAACGTGGACGCGGTGATGAACGACGCGTCGTCGCTGGCCAGGAACGTCACCGCGGACGCGATCTCGTCGGCCTCGGCGAAGCGGCCCATCGGGATGTGGACGAGCCGGCGCGCCGCACGTTCGGGGTCCTTCGCGAACAGCTCCTGCAGCAGCGGGGTGTTCACCGGCCCGGGGCAGAGCGCGTTCACCCGAACACCGTCGCGGGCGAACTGCACGCCGAGCTCGCGACTCATCGCGAGCACGCCGCCCTTGCTGGCGGTGTAGCTGATCTGCGAGGTGGCTGAGCCCATGACGGCCACGAAGGACGCGGTGTTGATGATCGATCCGCCGCCGCCCGCGCGCATGTGCCCGATCGCGTACTTGCAGCACAGGTAGACCGAGGTGAGGTTGACCTCCTGCACGCGGCGCCAGGCGTCGAGACCGGTGTCGAGGATCGAGTCGTCGTCGGGCGGCGAGATGCCGGCGTTGTTGAAGGCGATGTCGAGCCGGCCGTACTGGTCGACGGTCTGCTGGAAGGCCGCCTGCACCTGCTGCTCGTCGGTGACGTCGAGCGCGACGAACGACCCGCCGACCTCGGCCGCCGCCTTCTCGCCGGCCTCGGCGTCGACGTCGGCGCAGACGACCACGGCGCCCTCGCGGGCGAAGCGGCGGGCGGTGGCGAGACCGATGCCGCTGGCGGCGCCGGTGATCACGGCGACCTTGCCGGCGAGGCGTCCGGTCGGTGCGGTCATGACAGCTCCTTCGTCGAGATGAAGACGTTCTTGGTCTCGGTGAACGCGAGCGGCGCGTCGGGGCCCAGCTCGCGGCCGAGGCCGCTGGACTTGAAGCCGCCGAACGGTGTCCAGTAGCGCACGGACGAGTTCGAGTTGACCGACAGGTTGCCCGCCTCGATCCCCCGGCTGACCCGCAGGGCCCGGCCGACGTCCCGCGTCCAGATCGACCCGGACAGCCCGAAGTCGCTGTCGTTGGCGATCCGGACGGCGTCGGCCTCGTCGTCGAACGGCAGGACAGCGACGACCGGGCCGAAGATCTCGTCCCGCAGCAGCGGGTCGTCGGCGCGGCGCGGCGTGACGACCGTCGGCGGGAACCAGAACCCCGGGCCGGTAGGCGCCGAGCCGCGGAAGGCGACGACGCTGTCGTCGGGCAGGAAGGCGGCGACCCGATCGCGCTGCGTCGCGCTGATGAGCGGCCCCATCTCGGCCGTCTCGTCGGCCGGGTCGGTGACGACGACGCGCTGCACCGCGGCCTCGAACAGCTCCATGAACCGGTCGTAGGCCGAGCCCTGCACCAGGATGCGCGAGCGCGCGCAGCAGTCCTGCCCCGCGTTGTCGAACACGGCGTACGGCGCGGCGGCGGCCGCGGCCTCGAGGTCGGCGTCGGCGAAGACGACGTTGGCGCTCTTGCCGCCGAGTTCCAGGGTGACCGGCTTGACCCGCGCCGCGCAGCCCGCCATCACCTGCTTGCCCACCGCGGTCGAGCCGGTGAAGACGATCTTCGCGACGTCCGGGTGCTCGACGAGCCGCTGCCCCACCACCTTCCCCTCACCGGGCACCACCTGCAGCACGTGCTCGGGCAGGCCCGCCTCCAGCGCGAGTTCGGCGAGCCGCAGCGCGCTGAGCGGCGTGTACTCGGCGGGCTTCAGCACGACCGTGTTGCCGGCGGCGAGCGCCGGGCCGAACGCCCATGACGCGATCGGCATGGGGAAGTTCCACGGCACGATCGCCCCGACCACGCCGAGCGGCTCGTGGAAGGTGACGTCGATGCCGTCGGCGACGGGGATCTGCCGGCCGATCAGCCGCTCCGGCGCGCCCGCGTAGTAGGCGAGCACGTCGCGGACGTTGCCCGCCTCCCATCGCGCGTTGCCGATGGTGTGCCCGGCGTTCTCGACCTCGATGCGGGCGAGCCGTTCGAGGTCGGCGTCGACGGCCTCTGCGAAGCGTCGCAGCAGGCGGGCGCGGTCGCCCGGCGCCACCGCGCGCCACTGCGCGAAGGCCGCGCGTGAGCGGGCGACGGCGGCGTCGGTGGCGTCCGCGTCGGCCAGCTCGACGGTGGTGACGACGGCCTCGGAGGCCGGGTTGACGACGTCGTAGCTGCTGGTCACACGCTCACATCCGCTCGAAGCTGCGCACACGCTCCCACTCGGTGACCACCGCGTCGAACGCGGTCACCTCCACGCGGGCGGCGTTGACGTAGTGGTCGACCACCGCGTCGCCGAACGCGGCGCGGGCGATGGTGCTCGCCTCGAGCAGGTCGGCCGCGTCGGTGAGCCGGCTCGGCACGCGCGGGGCGTCGGCGGCGTAGCCGTTGCCGTCGAAGGCCGGTTCGAGCGGCAGCTCGTGCTCGACGCCGTGCAGGCCCGCGGCGATCATCGCCGCGACGGCGAGGTACGGGTTCACGTCGCCGCCGGGCAGCCGGTTCTCGAAGCGCAGGCTCGGGCCGTGCCCGACGGTGCGGATCGCGCAGGTGCGGTTGTCGAAGCCCCACAGCACCGCGGTCGGCGCGAACGTGTTCGGCTGGAACCGCTTGTACGAGTTGATGTTCGGCGCGAAGAAGTAGCTCAGCTCGCGCAGCGCGGCGAGCTGGCCCGCGACGAAGTGTTCGTAGACGGGCGACACCCCACCCGGGCCGTCGCCGGCGAAGACCGGGTCACCGGTGGGCGTGCGCAGCGACAGGTGGATGTGGCACGAGTTGCCTTCACGTTCGTTGTACTTGGCCATGAAGGTCAGCGAGCAGCCGCGATGGGCGGCGATCTCCTTGGCACCGGTCTTGTAGACGACGTGGTTGTCGCACGTCGTGAGGGCGTCGGTGTACCGGAAGGCGATCTCGTGCTGGCCCGGGTTGCACTCGCCCTTCGCCGACTCGACCTGCAGGCCTGCGCCGCTCATGCCGAGGCGCAGCGCGCGCAGCAGCGGCTCGACGCGTCCGGTACCGACGACCGAGTAGTCGACGTTGTAGCGGTTCGCCGGCGTCAGGCCGCGGTAGCCCTTGTCCCAGGCCTGTTCGTAGGTGTCCTCGAAGACGATGAACTCGAGCTCGGTGCCGACCATCGCCTGCCAGCCGTGCTCGGCCAGCCGGTCGAGCTGGCGGCGCAGGATCTGTCGCGGCGACTCGGCGACATCGGTGCCGTCGGGCCACTGCACGTCGCTCAGCAGCAGCGCCGTGCCCTCCTGCCACGGCAGCCGCCGCAACGTCGACAGGTCGGGCACCATCACCAGGTCGCCGTAGCCGCGCTCCCACGACGAGATGGCATAGCCGCCCACGGTGTTCATCTCGACGTCGACGGCGAGCAGGTAGTTGCACCCCTCGCTGCCGTGCTTCACGACCTCGTCCAGGAAGTAGTGGGCGTCGAGCCGCTTGCCCTGCAGCCGGCCCTGGATGTCGGTCATGGCGAGCACGACGGTGTCGATGCGGCCGGCCGTGATGTCCGCCCGCAGTTGGTCGAGCGTCAGCGGTGCGGCGGGGGGCTCGGAGGTCATGCCGACGCGCCTCTCGCTAGAAGGTGTTGGGACCGTACCTTCAGGTCGACACTCAGTTCAAGAACCCGCGCAGCAATGCGGCGGTGCCGTCGACGTGCTCCTCCATCTCGACGCGGGCGCGGTCGACCTGGCCGCCCAGGATCGCCTCGACGATCGCCGCGT
>NZ_JBQCEE010000416.1:0-9347 GCF_051960575.1 Jatrophihabitans sp. | reverse complement strand
GGCGGCCAACTCGTTGGCCGCCTTGATGGCGTTGGCGTTGTAACCGCCGGCGAGCCCGCGGTCACTGGTGATGAGCAGGACGCCGGCCCGGCGCGGGTTGTCGACCCCGTTCAGCAGCGGGTGCTTGATCGTCGTGTCGCTGCTCAGCTCGGCGAGCGCGTGGCTGAGCTCCTCGGCGTAGGGCCGGGCCGCGTTGACCCGGGCCTGCGCCTTGGCGATGCGCGACGCAGCGATCAGCTCCTGCGCCTTGGTGATCTTCCGCGTCGACTGGACGGATCGGATCCGCCGTCGGTAGACGCGAAGCTGGGCTCCCATCGAACGAGACCTACTTCTTCTCGGCCGACGGCTGGAACTGCTTCTTGAAGTCCGTGATCAGCTTCTCGAGCGTGGTCTGGTGCGCGTCCTCGAAGCCCTTGGCCGTGGCCAGGTCGTCGTAGATGGTCGCGTTCGTGTGCTGCACGTAGTCGAGGAACTCGGTCTCGAACCGGCGGATGTCGCCGACCTCGACGTCGTCGAGCTGGCCACTCGTGCCGGCCCAGATCGAGACGATCTCGCGACCGATCGAGAACGGCGACGCGGCCGGCTGCTTCAGCAGCTCGACCAGACGCGCACCGCGGGCGAGCTGCTGCTGCGAGGCCTTGTCCAGGTCGGAACCGAAGGCGGCGAACGCCTCGAGCTCGCGGTACTGGGCCAGGTCGACGCGCAGGCGGCCCGAGACCGCACGCATCGCCTTCGGCTGGGCGGAACCACCGACGCGCGACACCGAGATGCCGACGTTGATGGCCGGCCGCACACCGGCGTTGAACAGGTCGGTCTCGAGGAAGCACTGACCGTCGGTGATCGAGATGACGTTGGTCGGGATGTACGCCGAGACGTCGTTGCCCTTGGTCTCGATGATCGGCAGGCCGGACATCGCGCCGCCGCCCATCTCGTCCGAGAGCTTCGCACAGCGCTCGAGCAGCCGGCTGTGCAAGTAGAAGACGTCGCCGGGGTAGGCCTCGCGGCCCGGCGGGCGGCGCAGCAGCAGCGACACGGCGCGGTAGGCCTCAGCCTGCTTGCTCAGGTCGTCGAAGACGATGAGGACGTGCTTGCCGTCGTACATCCAGTGCTGGCCGATGGCCGAGCCGGTGTACGGCGCGAGGTACTTGAAGCCGGCCGAGTCGGACGCCGGGGCGGCGACGATCGTCGTGTACTCCAGGGCGCCGGCGTCCTCGAGGGTCTGCCGCGCCGAGGCGATGGTCGAGCCCTTCTGGCCGATGGCGACGTAGATGCAGCGCACCTGCTTGGCCGGGTCGCCGGTCTTCCAGTTGTCGCGCTGGTTGATGATCGCGTCCAGGGCGACGGTGGTCTTGCCGGTCTGCCGGTCGCCGATGATCAGCTGGCGCTGGCCGCGGCCGATGGCCGTCATCGAGTCGATGGCCTTGATGCCGGTGAGCAGCGGCTCGCGGACCTCCTTGCGCTGCACCACCGTCGGCGCCTGCAGCTCGAGCGCGCGGCGGCCCTCGGTCGCTATCTCGCCCAGGCCGTCGAGCGGCTCGCCGAGCGGGTTCACGACGCGGCCGAGGTACCCGTCGCCGACGGCGACCGAGAGCACCTCGCCGGTGCGCTTGACCTGCTGGCCCTCCTCGATGCCGGACGCGTCACCGAGGACGACGACGCCGATGTCGCGCACGTCGAGGTTCAGCGCGATGCCGAGCGTGCCGCCGTCGAACTCGAGCAGCTCGTTGGTCATCGCACTCGGCAGGCCCTCGACCCGCGCGATGCCGTCACCGGTCTCGGCGACGACACCGACCTCCTCGCGCGACGCGGTCGGCGAGTAGGACGAAACGTAGCTCTCGATCGCGCTCCGGATCTCGTCAGCGGAGATCGTCAGCTCTGCCATGGTTCCCTCTGTCTCTTCGTCACTGCTTCGTCAACGTATGTGGAATTGCTCGGATCAGGTGGCCAGGGCGGCCCGGGCGCCGGCGAGCCGCGACGCGACACTGCCGTCGATCACCTCGTCGCCCACCCGGACGACCAGACCACCGCGGATGCTCGGGTCGACCGCGGCCCGCAACACCATCTTGCGCCCGTAGAGATCACCGAGGGCGGCCTGCAGCCGCTGCTGCTGACGGTCCGTCAACGGCGTCGCCGAGACGACCCGCGCGATCGACCGCTCCTGCCGGTCGGCGGCCTGCTCGAGCAGGTCGTCGACGGCCAGGGTGACCGAGCGCTTGCGCTGGCTGCGCACCGCGTGCTCGACCAGCCGCTGGGTGACCGACGAGACCTTGCCGCGCAGCAGGCGGGACGCCAGCTCGACCCGGCGCTCGGCCGGCGCGGCCTGCTCGTCGAGCAGGCTCACCAGCTCGCCGTTCGCGCTGAAGATCCGCTCGACGCGGAACAGCTCGTCCTCGACCTCGTTCAGCACGCCGTCGGCCTCGGCGGCCGCGAACAGGGCGTCGTCACCGGCCCGCTCGAGGGCGTCGGTGAGGTCCCACGGCGACGACCAGCGCTGCTCGACCGCGGCGGTGACGACCTCGAGGGCCGCACCGCTGATCTTGCCGTCGAACAGCCGACGGGCGAGGTCGGTGCGCGCGGACGGGGCCGTGGCCGGGTCGCCCAGCGCACGCCGCAGCCGCGGCTGACCGACCAGCAGGTCGGCGACCGCGTAGAGCTCGTCGGCGAGCCCGCCGAACGCACCCGCGCCGGCGTTCGCGCCGAGCGCGGCCTCCTGCCGGCGCCGCAGCTCGACGAGCGCCTGCCGGCTCGCCGAACGCATCATGCGGTGTCTCCGGTCGTCGCGGCCGTGTCACGGGCCTCGAGCCCGGCGAGGAAGGCGTCCACGGTCGCCGAGACCGAGGTGTCGTCGGCCAGGCGCTGGCTGACGATCTTCTCGGCCAGCTCGACGGCCAGGGTGCCGATCTCGGCGCGCAGTTCACGGACGACGGCCGAACGCTGCTGCGCCAGCTGCTCGTCGCCGCGGGCCACGATGCGCGCCGCCTCCTCCTGGGCCGACGTGCGCAGCTCCTCGATCGTGCGCTGCGCCTCGGCGCGCGCGTTCTCGCGGATCTGCGCGGCCTCGGTGCGGGCCTCGGTCAGCGCGTTCTGGTAGGACTCCTGCGCCTGGGCCAGCTGGTGCTTGGCCTCCTGCGCGTCCTTCACCTGCTGGTCGATCATCGCCTGCCGCTCGCCCAGCACCTTGGTCAGGCGCGGGACGACGTACTTGCCGATGATCGCCAGGATGATCAGGAACGCGATGAACTCCACGATGAACGTCGCGTTCGGGACAAGGAAGTTGTTGTCCGCGAGCGTGTGCTGTGCCATGGGGTTCCGTTCTGCAGCTGCGACGGTGACGTCAGGGACGGGTTACTTGGTGCCCTGGACGAAGACGAAGAGGACGGCGAAGGCGAGGTTGATGAAGTACGCCGCCTCGACCAGACCGACGGTGAGGAAGAACAGCGTCTGCAGCTGGCCCTGGGCCTCGGGCTGACGGGCGACGCCCTGGATCAGGGACGCACCGGCGATGCCGTCACCGATGCCGGCGCCGATGGCGCCGCCGCCGAGGGCCAGGCCACCGCCGATGAGGCTGCCGGAGATGACGGTCTCGTGAACCGTTGCCATGTCGATCCTGCTTTCTTCCAGTGAATTGCTGACGGGTGCCAGTCGGTGCCGTCACCGGCTGGCGGGTGACAAGTGTGCTGCGGTACTGCCGGTCAGTGGTGCGCACCCTCCTCGTGCGGCTTGATCGAGCTCAGGTAGAGCACGGTCAGCAGCCCGAAGATGAACGCCTGGATCAGTCCGATGAACATGTCGAACAGCTTCCAGAGGATGTTGGGCGCCCACAGGATCCACACCGGCAGGGCGGCGATGAGCGCGACCATGATGGTGCCCGCGAAGATGTTGCCGAACAGACGCAGCGAGAGCGTCACCGGCTTGATGAGCTCCTCGACGATCCGCAGTGGGATGAGCGCCCGCGGCTTCTCGAAGATGTGCGCGTAGTACTTCAGCCCGTTCCTCCGGATGCCGGCGACGTGCATCGTGCCGATGACGATGATCGCCAGCGCGTAGGTCAGGTTCACATCCGACGCCGGCGGCGGGGCGAACTCGCCGTGGTGCTCGTTGATCTTCGTCGGCAGGATGGAGATCCAGTTCGCCAGCAGGATGAACAGGAACAGGGCCATGCCCAGCGGCACCACCCAGGGGGCGGTCTTCACGCCCATGGCGTCCTCGACCTGGCCCTCGACCTGCTGCTCGACGGTCTCGAAGGCGAGCTGCATCTTGGTCGGCTTGGTCGAGCTCGCGCGGCGAGTGACCGCGAGGCCGAGGACGATGACGACCAGCCCGGCGATCACCGTCGCGATGATGGTGTCGGCGTTGAGCGTCAGCGACCCGATGTGCCAGTGGATGTGCTCACCGGGCGTGATGTTGAGTGCGGCGGGATGGCCCGTCACTGGTCAACTCCTCGAGGGTCTGGGGTCGGCGCGCCCGTCGTGGGCGTGCAGGACGTCTGCAGCAGGGTCATGCGGTCGGCCGCATCGTGCGCAGCAGCGGCACGGCGGCACCGACCAGCATCAGCAGTTGGAAGGCGGCGAGGCCGGCGAAGGTGCCGTAGCCGTCGGGCCGCACGATCAGGGCCAAGCCGATCGCCACCGCGGTGATCGCGCCCAGGCGCAGCAGCACGCCGCCCTGCACCCGCTTCTTCGACATCCGGCCGCGGGCGAAGGTGAGGACGGACTTCTGCAGCAGGTAGGTGTTCAGCGCGCCGAGGGCGAAGCCGAGCAGGACGAAGACGCCCATCATCGGGTGGCCGACGAGTGAGGTGACGACGATCGCGAGGGCGCCCAGGACGGCGCCGAGCACGGCCGAGCGGCGCAGGTTGGCCACCGCCGACACCGGCGTGTAGACCATCGGCTGCAGGTCGGTCACTGATCCCCACTCACGTCGTGTCCTGGTCTTGCGTCATGTCAGGTACTTCCGGATCTGGACGGTCGCGTAGGCCACCGCCCCGACCACCCCGAGCCCCAGCCCGACGAACAGGAAGACCGGGAAGGTACCCAGCAGCGCGTCGACGAGCCAGCCCAGGCCCATGCCCACGGCGAGAGTCACCGCGGCCCCGAGCCCCAGACCGAGGAGATCGGTGAGGCCGAGCCCGTCGGAACCCCTGGTCACAAGGGCGCTCCTCGAGGTGCGGCCGGCACTGCCTGACCACCCCGGGCCCACTGGTGCCCCGGCCGCGCGGGCCGGAAGTCCACGTGTGCCTGAGGCAGCGCGGTCAGCTTACCGGCTCATCAGGACTGCTTCGTACCGGGTACAGCGGTGTTACGTCCGAGGTCGTCTGCCGCCCCTGCAGCCGGGTCACGACCAGCAGCAGCACGGCCACCACGATCACCCCGGCGACGATGGGCAGCACCGCCGCGGTGCGGCCGTTGGTGTACGAGAGCCCGACCCCGAACGACGCGAGCAGCGCCGACCAGATGTAGAGCAGCACGACCGCGCGGCGCTGGCTGTGCCCGAGCTCGAGCAACCGGTGGTGCAGGTGCTGCTTGTCCGGCGCGAACGGCGACCGCCCCCGGCTGACCCGCCGCACGACCGCGAGCAGCAGGTCGATGAATGGCACCGCCAGCACCGCCACCGGGATGAGCAGCGGCAGCACGAGCGGCAGCGTGTTGGTCAGCGTGGTGAACGCCTGCGGGTCGACCTGCGTGGTCGCGGTGGCCGTGCTGGCCGACAGCAGCAGCCCGAGCAGCATCGAGCCGGAGTCGCCCATGAACAGCTTGGCCGGGTAGAAGTTGTGCGGCAGGAAGCCCAGGCAGGCCCCGACGAGCAGCGCGGCGAGCAGGGTGGGCGCGGCCGGCACGCTCTGGTATCCCTGCTGCGAAAGGTGGTAGCTGAACACGAACATGGCGCCGGCCGAGATGGCCGTGACGCCCGCGGCCAGCCCGTCGAGGCCGTCGATGAAGTTCAGCGCGTTGATCGTCACGAGGGTGAGCAGGATCGTCACCGGCACGCCGATGTCGCCGCCCAGGCTGATCGTGCCGACGTCGCCGAAGGGGACGTAGACGAAGGCGAGCTGGGTGCCGCCGCGGGTGACCATGATCCCCGCGGCCAGCACCTGCCCCGCGAGCTTGGTGAGCGAGTCGAGCTCGTACTTGTCGTCGAGCACGCCGAGGGCGCAGATGATGGCCGCGGCGAGCACGACCCAGCCCATCTCGGGGCCGCTGCGGAACGAGGCCTGCAACGACGGCAGCTGGGACGCGACCAGCAGCGCCAGCGCCACCCCGCCGAACATCGCCACCCCGCCGAGCCGCGGGATCGCCATCGCATGCACGTCGCGGTCGCGCGGGTTGGCCACGGCCCCGATGCGGACGGCGAGCACCCGCATCAGCGGCGTCAGCAGGAAGGTGATCGCCGCGGCGAGCAGCCCGACCAGGACGTACTCGAAGCGCGGGTGGGTGACCATCGCAGCGTCAGGCGCCGGCGGGCGTGCCCGTGACGGTGCCGTCGACGAGGTCGGGCACGACGGCGCGCAGGTCGTCGACGCCGATGGCGCCGACGCGCAGCACGCGCGGCACCGGGCCGGTGACGTCGACGATGCTGGACGCGATCCCGCCGGGCACGGGGCCGTCCTCGAGGTAGACCCCGACCGACTCCCCCAGCTGGTCACGCGCCTCGGCGGCCGTCTGCGCAGCCGGGTGACCCGACTTGTTGGCGCTCGACACGGCCATCGGGCCGGTGCGCTCAAGCAGCTCGATCGCCACCGGGTGCAGCGGCATCCGCACGGCGACCGTGCCGTCGGTGTCGCCGAGGTCCCAGCTCAGCGAGGGCGCGTGCTTGACCACGAGCGTCAGCCCGCCCGGCCAGAACGCCTCGACCAACCGGCGGGTGCGCGCGTCGACCGACGTCACGAGGCCGTCGAGGGTGTTCCACGAGCCGATGAGCACGGGCACCGGCATGTCGCGTCCGCGACCCTTGGCGGCCAGCAGCGCGCCGACGGCGACCGGGTCGAACGCGTCGGCACCGATGCCGTAGACGGTGTCGGTGGGCAGCACGACCAGCTCGCCGTAGGCGATGCGGTGGGTCGCCGCCTCGATGCCCTCGACGCGACCGACCGGGTCGCGACAGTCGAAGAACTGGGCCATCGGCGCCTCCGTTCGTCGGTGCGGCGCGCCGCCGGGCGCGCCAGGATCGGATCGCAGCCCATCCTGCCTCACCGGGGCGAGCGCACCGCCGTGACGTACCGGGGGCGGTCGGCGAGGTCGCGGTGGTCGGCCACGTCGACCCACTGCCCCGACCCGGCCAGCAGGGCCGGCACCGTCTCGGCGTGGGTGTCGTCGTGCTCCATCGCGAAGGTGCCGCCGGGGCGCAGCAGGCGGGCAGCCGCCCCGGCCACGGCGGGGACGAGCGCCAGACCGTCGGCGCCGCCGAAGACGGCGACCTCCGGGTCGCGGCGTACCTCGGGATCGACGGCGGTGTCGCGCGGCACGTAGGGGGGATTGCTCACGACGACGTCGGCACGGCCGACGAGGTCGGCGAGCAGCGCCGGATCGGCCACGTCGGCGACCACGACCTCGACCCGGCTGCCCGCGGCGTTCCGCTCGAGCCACGGCACGGCCGGGCCGGGGCGCTCGACGGCGAGCACCCGAGCGCCGGGCACCTCGTCGGCGACGGCGAGCGCGAGCGCCCCGCTGCCCGCGCAGAGGTCGACGACCAGCGGCGCCGCCGCCGTCCGCAGCGCCGGCAGCACGGCGTCGACGAGCAGTTCGGTCTCCGGACGCGGCACGAACACCCCCGGCCCGACGGCGAGCTCGAGGTGCCGGAAGGGCGCCCGGCCGAGGATGTGCTGCAGCGGCTCGCGCGCGGCCCGGCGGCGCACGAGCCGGTCGAAGGTCACCACGACCGACGGGTGCACCGGCCCGGCGAGCAGCAGGCGCCCGCGGGGCGTACCGAGCACGTGCGCCAGCAGCAGTTCGGCATCGACCCGCGGCGACCCGACCCCTGCCGCCGCGAGCCGCGCCGCCGCTTCACGCAGCAGTCCGGCAGCGGAAACCCTCCCGTGGGGCTCGTTTCCAGCCTCGGAAATGGGCCACACGGGAGGGTTTCGCGGGTGGTCGGTCACTGGGTGCCGGCGAGCAGGGCGTCGGTGTCCGCCTTCTGCAGCGCGGCGATCACGTCGTCGAGGGCGCCGTCGAGCACCTGGTCGAGGTTGTAGGCCTTGAACCCGACCCGGTGGTCGCTGATGCGGTTCTCGGGGAAGTTGTAGGTGCGGACGCGCTCGCTGCGGTCGACGGTGCGCACCTGCGAGCGGCGGGCGTCGGACGCCGCGGCGTCGGCGGCGTCCTGGGCGGCGGCGAGCAACCGCGCCCGCAGCACCCGCATGCCCGCCTCGCGGTTCTGCAGCTGGCTCTTCTCGTTCTGCATCGACACGACCGTGCCGGTCGGGATGTGCGTGATGCGCACGGCCGAGTCGGTCGTGTTCACCGACTGCCCACCCGGGCCGGACGACCGGTAGACGTCGATGCGCAGGTCGTTGGGGTCGATCTCGATCTCGACCTCCTCGGCCTCGGGCAGCACGAGCACGCCGGCGGCGGAGGTGTGGATGCGGCCCTGTGACTCGGTGGCCGGCACCCGCTGCACGCGGTGCACGCCGCCCTCGTACTTGAGCTTGGCCCACACGGCGTCCTCGGCGCGGCGCGCCCGCACCGCGACGGTGACGGACTTGTGGCCGCCGAGGTCGGTCGGCTCGTCGTCGAGCACCTCGGTCGCCCAGCCCTGCCGCTCGGCGTAGCGCAGGTACATGCGCAGCAGGTCGCCCGCGAACAACGCCGACTCCTCGCCGCCCTCGCCCGCCTTGATCTCGACGATGACGTCCTTGCTGTCGTTCGGGTCCTTCGGCAGCAGCAGCTCGCGCAGCCGCGCCTCGAGTTCGTCGATGCGCTGCTCGAGCGTCGTCGCCTCGGCCGCGAACGAGGCGTCCTCGGCGGCCAGCTCGCGCGCCGTGCCCAGGTCGTCCCGGGCGGCGTCGAGCTCGCGGGCGACGGCGACGATCGGGGCCAGCTCGGCGAAGCGGCGGCCCAGCGTGCGGGCGCGCCCGGCGTCGGCGTGCACCGCCGGGTCGCTCAGCGCCCGCTCGACCTCGCCGTACTCGGCGAGCAGCTCCGGCAACTGCGACATCGGGGTCTCCCTCCCGGGAACAGCAACGGCGCCCGGCCCCCCCACGGGGGGCCCGGCGCCGGCGGGGGGGGGGCCCGCTGTGTCGGCTTGGGTGGGGGCCCGGCCCACGACGCTCGAGCAGCGCATCGACGAACTCGAGGCGCGGCTGCGCGAGCTGCTGCTGCCGAAGGACCCGAACGACAGCAAGGACGTCATCG
>NZ_JBQCEE010000415.1:0-3789 GCF_051960575.1 Jatrophihabitans sp. | reverse complement strand
GCGATCGTGCAGGGTGTCGACCACGTCGTGCCCGTCGACATGTACCTGCCCGGCTGCCCGCCGCGTCCGGAGATGCTCATCGACGCGGTGCTCAAGCTGCACACCAAGATCATGCACGAGCCGCTGGGGCCCAAGCGGGCCAAGCGGCTCGAGGGCCAGCAGGTCGAGCTGGTGCCGTCGTCCTACCGCTACGCCCGCGCCGATGACTGAGCCGCCGCGTCCGGAGGTCCCGGTGACGACCGACCAGCCGGCGAGCGACATCCAGGCGGTCAGCCAGGCCGCCGACGCCACGGTCGGCGCCGAGCGGCACGGCATGTTCGGTGTCACGGGATCCGGCGACACGTCCGGCTTCGGCGGCCTCGTCCGCGAGCCGTGGTCGCCGCTGCCGGCGCAGCGTCCCTACGGCGGGTACTTCGACGAGATCGTCGACGCGCTGCACGACGCCTGCCCGGTCTTCGACGAGGCGATCGAGCTCATCACCGTCGACCGCGACGAGCTCACCATCCACGTGGCGCGCGAGCACCTCATCGCCGTCGCGACCGCGCTGCGCAACGACCCGGCGCTGCGCTTCGAGCTGCTGTCGAGCGTGTCGGGCGTCGACTACGAGACCTCGCGCCGCCGCCTGCACTCGGTCTATCACCTGACGTCCATGACCTACCGCCGCCGCATCCGGCTCGAGGTGGCCGTGAGCGTCGACGACCCGCACCTGCCCTCGGTCACCGCGCTGTACCCGACCGCCGACTGGCAGGAGCGCGAGGCCTACGACATGTTCGGCCTCATCTTCGACGGCCACCCGGCGTTGACGCGCATCCTCATGCCCGACGACTGGGACGGCTTCCCGCAGCGCAAGGACTACCCGCTCGGCGGCATCCCGGTGCAGTACAAGGGCGCCACGATCCCGCCGGCCGACGAGAGGCGGGCATACCGATGACTGAAACGCAGGACGTGTACGCGCCCAGTCGCGAGACGACCGAGGGACGCGTCTACAACCTCAGCGGCGGCGACTGGGACCTCATCGCCGGCGGCAACGACCCGATCGCCGAGGAACGTCTCGTCCTCAACATGGGTCCGCAGCACCCGTCGACGCACGGCGTGCTGCGGCTGGTGCTCGAGATCGAGGGTGAGACGGTCACCGACGCACGCGCGGTCATCGGCTACCTGCACACGGGCATCGAGAAGAACTGCGAGTTCCGCACCTGGACGCAGGCGGTCACCTTCCTGACCCGGTGCGACTACGTGGCGCCGTTCTCAAACGAGGCCGCGTACTGCATGGCGGTCGAGAAGCTGCTCGGCATCGAGGCGCCGCCGCGGGCGCAGCTCATCCGCGTGCTCATGCTCGAGCTGAACCGGCTCTCGTCGCACTGGGTCTGGCTCGCCACCGGTGGCATGGAGCTCGGCGCGCTCACCGCGATGACCAACGGCTTCCGCGCCCGTGAGCGCATCCTCGACGTCTTCGAGCTCATCACCGGCCTGCGCATGAACCACGCCTACTTCCGGCCGGGCGGCGTCGCGCAGGACCTCCCCGAGGGCGCGATCGAGAAGATCCGCGTGCTGCTCAAGGAGCAGTACGACGAGCTGCGCGGCGTCGACAAGCTGCTGCGCGGCCAGGCGATCTGGGTGAACCGGCTCAAGGACGTCGGCTGGATCGGCGTCGAGGGCTGCCTCGCGCTCGGCGTCACCGGACCGATGCTGCGGGCCGCCGGCCTGCCGTGGGACCTCCGCAAGACCATGCCGTACCTCGGCTACGAGACCTTCGACTTCGAGGTGCCGACCGACGACCGCGGCGACTGCTGGTCGCGCTTCGTCGTGAAGGTCGCCGAGATGCACGAGTCGCTGAAGATCATCGCGCAGGTGCTCGACCGGCTCGCCGAGCCCGGCCCGACGATGCACGAGGACCCGAAGATCGGCTGGCCCGCGCGCCTGTCGCTCGGCCCCGACGGCATGGGCAACTCCCTCGAGCACGTGCAGAAGATCATGGGCACCTCGATGGAGGCGCTCATCCACCACTTCAAGCTGGTCACCGAGGGCTTCCGCGTGCCGCCGGGCCAGGCGTACGTCGGCATCGAGTCACCCCGCGGCGAGCTCGGCTGCCACGCCGTGAGCGACGGCAGCACGCGTCCGTACCGGGTGCACCTGCGCGACCCCGGCTTCGTCAACCTGCAGTCGCTCGCGGCCCTCGCCGTCGGTGGCATGATCGCCGACTGCATCGCCAGCGTGGCGTCCATCGACCCTGTGATGGGAGGCGTCGACCGGTGAGCGAGCTCCCGACCTCGGCCGACACCGGCGCGCTCGGCAGCGGACGCAGCACGTTCCGCACGTCGGTCATCAACCTCGACCGCCCGGGCGACCCGAGCGTCTTCGACGAGAAGACCCGGCTGGACGCGGCCGAGCTGAAGTCGCGCTACCCGGCCGGGCAGGAGCGCTCGGCGCTGCTGCCGCTGCTGCACCTCGTGCAGTCGGTGCAGGGGCACGTGACGCCCGACGGCATCGCCTTCTGCGCCGACCAGCTCGGCATCACCAAGGCCCAGGTGGCGGCGGTCGCGACCTTCTACACGATGTACAAGCGCGAGCCGACCGGCGACTGGCTGGTGAGCGTGTGCACGAACACGCTCTGCGGCTTCCTCGGCGGCGACGAGATCTACAACGCACTCAGCGAGGAACTCGGCGTCGGGCACAACCAGACCACCGCCGACGGCACGTTCACCTTCGAGTCGGCCGAGTGCCTGGCCGCGTGCGACTACGCACCGGTCGTCACGGTGAACTACGAGTTCTTCGACAACCAGACCGTCGACTCGGCGCTCGGCCTGGTGCAGCAGTTGCGCGACGGGCAGCGGCCGATGCCGACCCGCGGCGCGCCGCTGTGCACCTTCAAGCAGATCTCGCGCCAGATCGCCGGGTTCTACGACGACGAGTCGGCGCTCGCGCTCGACGCGAACGGCACCGGCCCGCAGACCGAGGCCGGGGTACGGCTCGCGGTGCAGCGGGGCGAGAGCGCGCCGTCGTACGCGCTCGGTGCCGACGGACGCGACGGCACCGGCGACACCGGCGACACCATGCCCGCGAACGGCGTCGGCGCCGGCACGCGCTCGGACCAGCCGACCAGCCAGCACGACGCACCGCTGACGACCTCGGGATCAGATCCGGCCCACCCGGCCAAGCCGGCCGGCGAGGAGGCGAAGTAGGCATGTCGCTCACGCCCGTGCTCACGAAGCGCTTCGGCACCCAGCAGCCGTGGCGCATCGGCAACTACGAGCGGCTCGACGGCTACGCCGGGCTGCGCAAGGCGCTGACGATGGCGCCCGACGACCTCATCGCGCTGGTGAAGGACTCGAACCTGCGTGGCCGCGGCGGCGCGGGCTTCCCGACCGGCATGAAGTGGAGCTTCATCCCGCAGGGCGACGGCAAGCCGCACTACGTGGTGGTCAACGCCGACGAGGGCGAGCCGGGCACCTGCCGTGACCTGCCGCTGATGATGAACGACCCGCACGCGCTGGTCGAGGGCATCATCATCGCCTGCTACGCCGTGCGCGCCGAGCGGGCGTTCATCTACATCCGCGGCGAAGCGGTGCACGCGCTGCGCCGGGTCGTCGCGGCCGTGCAGGAGGCCCGCGCCCGCGGCTACCTCGGCAGCAACGTCCTCGGTTCGGGCGCGAACGTCGACATCACCGTGCACGCCGGCGCCGGGGCGTACATCTGCGGCGAGGAGACCGCGCTGCTCGACTCGCTGGAGGGCTATCGCGGCCAGCCGCGGCTGAAGCCCCCCTTCCCCGCGGTGGCCGGCCTGTACGC
>NZ_JBQCEE010000414.1:0-5742 GCF_051960575.1 Jatrophihabitans sp. | reverse complement strand
GATCGTGACGCGCCTGACCCCGTCGGTGCAGGGCACGTAGACGACGTTGCCGTCGACGGCGGCGCCGCCGAACGACCGGCAGACCGTCGCGCTGCTGACCTGGCCGCCGATGCCGCCGAGGTGGCCGAGCCTCAGCACGTACGCGGTGCCCGACTTGCCGGCCTGGAAGATCCAGCGGTTCTGGACGATGACGGGTCCCTGCGACCCGAGGTCCTTGTCGGCGTCGTTGTCGGCGTGCCACGACGCCGGCGAGAAGTGGTCGTGCACGTAGCCGTTCGTGCTGAGCCTGAGCACCGAGTCGCTGAGGTCGTAGCGGCCGTTGCGCTCGGCGCCGTTGCCGACGGCGACGTACAGCCAGCCGCTGCGGTCGACCGTCGGGCCGGGTGGTGTCCAGATGCCCGCCTCGCGATCGGTGGGGACGGTGAAGACGGCGCTGCGTCCGGTGCCGGTGACCGGGGTGCCGACCAACCGGCCCTTGTAGTTGCCGCAGTCGCCGACCAGGCCGCCGAACGGCACCCAGACCTTGCCGCCCGCGACGGTCAGCGCACCCCGTTCCTGCATGGCCGTGCGGTCGACGCCGGCGAAGTCGATGCCGCGGCGCCAGGCGACGGCGCCGCCGCCCACCCGCAGGGCCACGATCTCGTGCCGGATGGGGTTGCCGTACTCGGGCGAGACGAAGACCAGCCCGTTCGAGGCCACCGGCGACCCGGTGATGCCGAGCGGGAAGACGTTGCCGCAGCCCGGATGCGCCGCCTGCACCTGCGCCTGCGAGGCCGGTGTGCCGAGATGCCGCCGCCAGAGCTGCCGGCCGCCGAGGGTGAACGCGTAGACCGAGTCGTTGGCCGTCGCGGCGATGATCCGGCCGCCGACGACGATGGGCGAGCCGACCACACTGCCGTCGAGCTTCAGCCGCTTGGTGACCGAGAGCTTGCCGTGGAACGCGGGCATCGTGGTCGAGACGCCGGTGCGGGCGGCGCCGCCGAAGTAGGCCGACCAGTCGGCGGGCCTGACCGCGGCGGCCGGCGCACCGACGGTGCCGGGGGCCGCCGCACCGGGGGCCGCCGCCACGTGCGACGGGCTGCCGTCGGCGCTGCCGGACGAGCACGCGACGGTCGCGCAGACCGCGCCGGCGGCCAGCGTGGCGGCGAGGGGCCGGAGGACGCGGGGGTGACCGGAGCGGGTCAGGCGCGGAGGCACACCCCGAGTCTGCCCACGCGGTGTCGGTCCGTGCCAGGCTTGCGCGGAAAAATGATCAATCGAGCAGGGCGCGGACGGCGATGACGGCGTCGCGTCCGGGGCCCACGCCGATCGCCGACAGCGGGGCGTTGATCATCTGCTCGAGCGCGAGCACGTAGTCGCGCGCGTTGGCCGGCAGGTCGTCGAGCGTGCGCGCGCCGCTGATGTCCTCCGTCCAGCCCGGGAAGGTCTCGTAGATCGGCACCGCGCGCGCGAACTCGGCCTGCGTCATCGGCACCTCGTCGTGCCGCACGCCGTCGACGTCGTAGGCGACACAGACCGGCACCTCGTCCATGCCGGTGAGCACGTCGAGCTTGGTGATCACGAAGTCGGTGACGCCGTTGATGCGGGTCGCGTAGCGGGCGATCGGGGCGTCGAACCAGCCGCAGCGGCGCGGACGCCCGGTGGTGGTGCCGAACTCGGCGCCGGCCAGGCGCAAGGCGTCGCCCTTGTCGTCGAGCAGCTCGGTCGGGAACGGGCCCTCGCCGACGCGGGTGGTGTACGCCTTGGCCACGGCGATGACGCGGCTGATGCGGGTCGGCGGGATGCCGGAGCCGGTGCACGCGCCGCCGGCCGTCGCGTTCGACGAGGTGACGAAGGGGTAGGTGCCGAAGTCGACGTCGAGCAGCGTCGCCTGCCCCGCCTCGAGCACCACGTTCGCGCCGCCCTGCAGCATCTGCTCGAGCAGCAGGGAGGTGTCGGTGACCATCGGACGCAGCCGCTCGGCGTAGGCCTGCAGCTCGGCCACGACGGCGTCGACGTCGAAGGCCTTGCGGTTGTAGAGCTTCACGAGCAGCTGGTTCTTCGTGTTCAGCGCGCCGGCAACCTTGGCCCGCAGTACCGACTCGTCGAAGAGGTCCTGCACCCGGATGCCGATGCGCGACATCTTGTCGGCGTAGGTCGGCCCGATGCCGCGGCCGGTCGTGCCGATCTTGTGCTTGCCGAGGAAGCGCTCGGTGACGTTGTCGAGCGTCCGGTTGTAGGACGTGATCACGTGGGCGTTGGCGCTGACCACCAGCTTCGAGGTGTCGACGCCGCGCTGCTCGAGGGCGTCGATCTCACCGAACAGCACGCCCAGGTCGATGACCACGCCGTTGCCGATGATCGGCGTGACCCCGGGCGTCAGGATGCCGGACGGCAGCAGGTGCAGCGCGTACTTCTCGGTGCCGATGACGATCGTGTGGCCGGCATTGTTGCCGCCGTTGAACTTGACCACGGCGTCGATCCGGCTGCCGAGCAGGTCGGTCGCCTTCCCCTTGCCCTCATCGCCCCACTGGGCACCGACGAGCACGATCGCGGGCATGCCTGTCTCCGTTGCTCGGGTCTCTCGGGTCGACGACGCCGGAAAGGCTATACGGTGCGCCCGTGCTGGTGCCCGACGAGTGTCCGCCGATCACCGTGGCCGGCCGCACGCTGTCCGGCGAGGCGCTGCTGATCGCGTCCGCCTCGGTGGCCGAGCAGGTGCGCGGCGCGCGGGCCGTCGCGATCGAGGCCGCCGCGACGATCGACACGGTCGTCGCGGTCGTCGGCTGCCTGGTGGCCGGCGTGCCCGCGGTGCCCGTGCCGCCCGACGCAGGACCGCTGGAGCGTGCGCACATCCTGCGCGACGCCGCGGTCGATCTCGTCCTGGGCGCCGACCTCTCCGCGTCGGCAGGACCGGCCGGTGCGCGCCCGCCGCTGCCGCACGGCTCGGCGTTGATCCTGTACACGTCCGGGACGACGGGGCTGCCGAAGGGCGTGCCGCTCATCGCGGACGCGATCGCGGCCTGCCTCGACGGATTGCAGGACGCGTGGCAGTGGGGGCCGGACGACGTGCTCTGCCACGGGCTGCCGCTGTTCCACGTGCACGGCCTGGTGCTGGGCGTGCTCGGCGCGCTGCGGGCGGGCAGCGCACTGGTGCACACGGGGCGGCCGACGGCGTCGGCATACGCCGCGGCCGCAGCGGACGGCGCCACGCTCCTCTTCGGCGTCCCCACCGTGTGGGGACGGGTGGCCGGCGATGCGGACGCGGCCCGGGCACTCGCGTCCGCGCGATTGCTGGTCTCCGGCAGCGCCGGGCTGCCGCGCCCGGTGTTCGACGCGCTCGTCGCGCAGACGGGGCAGGGACCGGTCGAGCGGTACGGCATGACGGAAACGCTGATCACGCTCGCGGCCCGGGCGGACGAGCCGCGCGAGCCGGGCATCGTCGGCCGGCCGATCGCCGGTGTCGCCACGAGGCTGGACGCGGACGGCGGGCTCGAGGTGCGTGGGCCGACGGTGTTCGGCGGGTACCTCGGGCGTGCCGACGCGCCCTTCACCGACGACGGGTGGTTCCGCACCGGCGACACGGCCGAGGTCGACGCCGCCGGCCGGTTCCGGATCGTCGGGCGCACGAGCACCGACCTCATCAAGTCCGGCGGCTACCGTATCGGCGCCGGCGAGGTCGAGACCGCGCTGCTGGGCCATCCGGCGGTGCGCGAGGCGGCGGTCGTCGGCGTGCCCGACGACGATCTCGGCCAGCGGGTGGTCGCCTTCGTCGTCGCCGATCCGATCACGCCGACGGCGTTGATCGACCATGTCGCGTCCGAACTCTCGGTGCACAAGCGACCGCGCGAGGTGCGCTTCGTCGACACGCTGCCGCGCAACGCACTCGGCAAGGTGATCAAGACCCGGCTCGTGTGATCGATCACTGGTGCGGGTCGCCGGGAAGTCGAGCGGGGAGCCCTTTCGTGGACGTTGTTCGCAACACGAGGGAGTTCGAGTGAATACCGACACGGCACGAGAGGCCCGCCAGGGACTCGTCGACTCGGTCGTCGGCAAGGCCAAGGAGGTCGCCGGCGCCGTCACGGGCAGCGACGAGCTGACCGAGGAGGGGCGGCTGCAGCAGACCGACGCCCAGGCCCGCAGGGAGGCGACCAGCCGCGAGGCGATCGCCGACGCGAAGGCGCAGGAGGCCGCCGAGCAGTCCGAGCAGCAGCAGCGCGCCGCGACCGAGCAGCAGCGCGCGGCCTACCAGCAGGCGGGACGCGAGGAGCAGGCGATCGTCGCCGACGAGCACGCCGAACGCGCGCAGGCCGAGCAGCAGGCGGCCGCCGTCGAGCGCGCCGGCGCCGCCGAGGCGGAGACCCGCTCGGACGAGGTGGCCGAGCAGGGCGAGCGCGAGGCGACCCACCTCGCCGCCGAGGCCGCCCGCACCGAGCAGCAGGCCGGGACGCGGGCCGCCGCACTCGAGGACCAGGCCGAGACCGCCGAGGCCGCCGCCGCGCAGCTGCGCGCCGAGGCCGCGCAGACCGACACCGAAGGGGGACCGCGATGAACACCCGCCGGATCCTGACGCTGCCCTACCGCGTCTACCGCACCCCGCTCGCGGTGCTGGACGCGCGCGTGGCGAGCCGGCTGCGGCCGGACGCCCCGCCCGCACTCGTCCTCGACCGTGCGCTCGGCAGCTACGACCGGTTCGCCGGCCGGCTGCTGCGCGACCCGTCGGTCGAGGCGCAGGGGGTCGAGCGGCTCGAGCGGGTGCGTCGGCTGACCGATGCCGTCGCCCTCGAGGAGGTCGCCGACGAGCGACGTGCCGAGGCCGAGCAGGTCGCGGACGCCGGCGAGCAGCGTGCACAGCAGCGCGCCCGCCAGGCGCAGCAGCGGCTCGAACAGGGCCTCGACGAGGCCGAGCAGACCGAGCGCCGGGGGAAGCAGGCCGCGGCGCAGCGTGCCCGCAGCACCGCCGCCGCACGCACGCAGGCCGCCGAGGCACGCGCGAAGCAGCGTGCGCGTGCCGTCGAGCAGCAGGTCGAGCGCACCGAGGCGGCCGCGACGGAGCGCACGTCCCGCGCCCAGCGCACGGCGAAGGAGAAGCTCGACGACGCCGCCCAGCAGCGCTCGTCCGCCCGGTCGAAGCGCGCCGATGCCGAGCGGCTCGACGACCTGGTCGAGACGAAGAAGGCGACGCGCACCCGCAGCTGAGTCGGCGCCCAGCTCGATCAACACCCGTTCGGACCGCCTCCAGGCGGCCAGGACGGGTGTTGATCATCGTCAGTCGAGCGCGGCGGCGGCGTCCGGGTCGCTGTCAGCAAGGAACTTCGCGCAGCGCTCGGCCTCGTCGGTCTCGCCGATGCGGCCGGCGGCGACGGCGAGCGAGTGCAGGGCACGCAGGAAGCCCCGGTTCGGCTCGTGCGACCACGGCACGTGGCCGGTGCCGCGCCAGCCCGCCTTGCGCAGCGCGTCGAGGCCGCGGTGGTAGCCGGTGCGCGCGTAGGCGTAGCCCTCGACGTCGCGGCCGCCCGCGAGCGCGGCCTCGGCCAGCGCAGCCCAGGCCGCGGACGACGTGGGGTGCGCCGCGGCCAACCCGGCGTCGATGCTGGCCTGGGCGACCCTCGCCGAGCACGCGCTGGCCGAGGGCCGCAGCGTCGAGGCCTACGCCTACGCGCGCACCGGCTACCACCGCGGGCTGGACCAGTTGCGCCGCAACGGGTGGAAGGGCTTCGGCCCGGTCCCGTGGTCGCACGAGCCGAACCGCGGCTTCCTTCG
>NZ_JBQCEE010000413.1:0-2086 GCF_051960575.1 Jatrophihabitans sp. | reverse complement strand
GACTGACCGGGCGGTGTGTGGCGACGCTGCGGGCGGACACGCCGCGCAGAACCCCGCCGGGTCGCCACACACCGGCTGGACGCGGGGAGCCGGGCGCGGGGATCAGGCGGTGTCGGGACGCAGGGGGCGCGGCGGGCGCAGCGCCGGGACGGCGAGCATGGCCAGGGCGATGGCGCCGGTGACGACGAGCAGCGCGCGCAGCACCGAGAAGTGGTCGCCGAGGAAGCCGAGCAGGGGCGGTCCGGCGATGAACGCGGTGTAGCCGATGGTGGCGACGACCGACATGCGGGCGGCGGCGCGGTCGGGGTCGTCGGCCGACGCACTGATGCCCACGGGGAAGCCGAGCGAGGCGCCGAGCCCCCACAGCGCGGCTCCGACGAACGCGACCGCGGTGGTGCCGAAGACCACGGTGAGCGAGCCCAGCCCGGCGAGCAGGAACGCCAGCCGCACGACGAGCACCCGGCCGTAGCGGTCGAGCAGCGAGGTGCCGACGAGGCGTCCGGCGGTCATCGAGGTCAGGAACGTGGCGAGCGCGAGCACGCCGGCCCAGTTCGCGACGTGATGTCCGTCGACGAACGCGACCGCGAGCCAGTCGTTGGCCGTGCCCTCGGTGAACGCCGCGGCGAGCACGACCAGGCCGATGAGCAGGGTGCGCCGCTCGCGCCACGCCGAGCGGGGCGGCGCGGCCGGCACGGACGCGTCGAGGTCGGTGGGGTCGTCCTCGGCACCGGCGGGCAGGAAGTGGTGCGCCGCCCACGTGCCGACGGTCGCCCCGATGAGCACCACGCCGAGGAAGTGGACGAGCAGCGGCACCCCGAGGCGCGACATGCCGGCGCCGACCAGACCCGCGCCGACGGTGCCGGCGGAGAAGGATGCGTGGAACCGGGGCATCACCGTGACGCCGAGGTGCCGCTCGACCGCGGCGCCCTCGAGGTTCATGGCGACGTCCCAGCAGCCGATGCCGAGCCCGACCAGGTACAGGCCGAGCGCGGTGAACAGCGACGAGTGCAGGGCGGTGATCGCGATGCCGGTCCAGGTCAGCCCGGTGAGCGAGACGGCCATGCCGGTGCGGTACGTGCGGGCGGCGCCGAAGCGGCCGACGATGCGCCCCGCCGACGGCAGTGCGGTGAGCGAGCCGGCCGAGATCGACAGCAGCAGCGCACCGAGCTCACCTGCGCTCAGCCCGAGGGCCGCCTTGGCGTCGGGGATGCGCGACGCGAAGGAGGCGAACGCGATGCCGGCGAGCGCGAAGACGACGAAGACCGACCGGCGCGCCCGGTCGACGGTGGCGCGGGGTAGGGCGGGAGCGGGCAGCACGGCGGTCGTCATCGAGCACTTTCACGGTGGTGAGGCGGTTCTCAAGAGTCGAATCGATTCGATCGAATCGTTTCGATAGCATGACGCACATGACCGGTCCGCGTCAACCGCGACCCACGCTCCGCGCTGTCGCCGAGGCCGCGAACGTGTCGATCTCCACAGCATCGCTCGTCTTCTCCGGCCGCGGACCCGTCGCGCCGGCGACCGCCGAGCGCGTGCGCGCGGCCGCCGACGCACTCGGCTTCACCGGGCCCGACCCGCTCGCGTCGTCGCTGCGGCAGGGCCGTACCGGGGTCGTCGGCGTGATCGTCGAGGGACGCATGGGCTTCGCCTTCCGCGACCCGTTCGCCGTCACCCTGCTCGACGGCCTGGTGCAGGCGCTGGACGAGATGCCTGCGGGCATGCTGCTCATCGCGCAGTCCAGCGAGCAGCCCGAACTCGCGCTGCAGCACCTGTCGTCCACCCGCCTGGCCGCCGTCGTCTTCTGCCTCTGTGCGCCCGACAGCAACCCGGCCGTCGACCTGCTCGCCGGCCGGGGCGTGCCGATGGTCGGCGACGGCGCGCCCGCCGACCCGCGCGTGGCCCGGCTGCACATCGACAACCGCGGCACGACGGCCGCCCTCGCCCGTCACCTGCGCGAGCTCGGCCACCAGCGGGTCGCGCACATCGCGATGCCGCTCGCACCGGCGGCGCCGCCGCAGGCCGAGCGGCTCACCGCGGCGGGCGTGCGCGGGGGCGGCTTCGTCGGCGCCCGCGCGCGCGCGCTCGG
>NZ_JBQCEE010000412.1:0-3184 GCF_051960575.1 Jatrophihabitans sp. | reverse complement strand
GGCTCCGGCTCGTCGCCCCAGGGCACCAGCCGGGTCCGCTGGGCAGGATCTCGCCCGCCTTCGAGCACCGGAGTGAGTACCGAGCCGTGCCCGAGCAGCGTCTGCACCCGGGCCAGCGCACGCGCGGCCCGTTCGTCGTGCGCGCCGGTACCGCCCCACAGCGCCTGTTGGTGCGTGCCGGTGGGCACGGTCTCGACCGGGACGAGCCGCAACCTGCTGACCCCGCCCGTAGGCCGGTGATTGCCCGACAGCCAGCCCTCGAGCTGCCAGCGCATGCGGTCGAGCACGTCCGACGGCCCGAGCACGCCGGCGTGCCGCCAGCGCCGCACCGTCTCCTCCCCGTTCTCGGACAGCGCCTGCAGCTCGAGACAGGTGCACGCCAGCCCGTGCCCGGCGAGGTCGGCGACGAACTGCTCGGCCACGCCGCGGGCCGAGAAGGCGACGGTGTCGACCCGGTCGACCGGCGGTTCGAGGTCGAGGGTGGTGGTGAACTCGGCCGGGGGTCGCCGGGCGGCGAGGGGTCGCTCGTCGCGTCCGGACGCCTGGCGGTGCGCCCACAGCCCGTCCGGGCCGAACCGCGCCAGCACGTCGCGCGCCGGCAGCGCGGCGAACGCGCCGAGCGTGCGGATGCCGAGCCGCTTCAGCAGGTCGACGAGCGGTGACGTGCCGGCGAGGTCGAGCGTCTCGATCGGCAGGTCGGCCAGGAACGCCGGCGAGCCGCCGGGCGGGACGATCATGCCGCGGCGGGTGGCGTGCTCGGCGGCGAAGGCACCGTCGGCGATGCCGATCTGCACGTCCGCCCCGCCGAGCGGCGTCTGGTTCACCGCTCGCGACAGCGCGTGCACGACACCGGTCTCGCCGCCGAAGTAGCGGGTCGGGCCGCGGGTGGCCAGCGCTGCGAGCCCGGGGCGGGTGAGCTCGACCCCCGGCGCGATCTGCTCGAGCGCGGCGACGACCGGCTCGAAGACGCGCGCCTCGGCCGACTCGTTGCGCGGCAGCACCTCGAGCTCGGGGCAGCGGGCCTGCGCCTCGCGCCGCCGCAGCCCGCGCCGCACACCGGTGGTGCGGGCCGTGTACGAGCAGGCGACGACCCGGTTGGCGGTGACGACGGCGATCGGCGCATCCTGGGGGAGCCCCGCCTCGATGCGCGCCGTGGTGACCGGCCAGTCGGGGAACCACACCGCGATCATCCGCGGCGGCGCATCGCTCATGCGTTCGATGGTCGAACACGCGTTCGACCCGCGTCAAGCCCGCCCGGCGTGTCGTCCCGAAACGATCATGTGCAGGACGCGCGCACGCTCACGCGCGTCCTGCACAAGATCCAGACCCCGGAAACGACCTTGTGCAGGACACGCGTGCGTTCACGCGCGTCCTGCACAAGATCCGGAACTTCGAGCCGCAACAGCAGCAGCGGCCTCACCCCACGGGCAGCTGCTCCAGCGCCCGCTCCATGCCGGCCTTGCCGTCGTCGCCGACCTTCTCGAGCAGGCGCCGCAGTACCGGCTCGAGCGGGCGCAGCGGCGCGGCGAACTCGAATTCGGCGCGGTAGGTGACCAGCGTGCCGCCGTCGGGCTGCTCGTCGAACCGCATCGAGTCGGTGGCCGTCACGGCGCCGCCCTCGCTGCGCAGCGAGATCGAGCGGCCCTCGTCCAGCGACACCACGCGGTAGTGCAGCGTGGTCGTCAGCGGCCCGAGCGACTGCGTGTTGTCGAACTCGCTGCCAACCCGCAGGGGCCCGCTGTCGGTGCGCTTGCACGACTTCGTGTGCGGGTCCCACTGCGCGGTCGTCCGGAAGTCGCTGAGGTACTTCGCCACCTCGCCGACCGGGCGTGCCGTGCGCACCGTCCGCTCGATCGTGATCGTCATGCCGCGTGCCTCAGCTCGACTGGGCGGTGGACTTGACGTCCTGCGCGGCCGACTGCGCCGCGCCCTGCGTCTCGTGCACGCCCTGCTGGGCCGTCGACTTGATCTCCTCGGCCGCGTGCTGCGCGGTCGGCTTGAGCTCCTCGACGACCTGCTGTGCCTGCTCCTTGAGCGGCTGCACGAGGTCCTGCGCGTGGCTCTGCGCCTGGCGGGCCAGGTCCTCCTCGCGCTCGGTGGCCGGGGCCAGGGACGAGAGCAGGTAGCCGATGCCGAACGCGACGCCCGCGGCGATCAGCGGGCTGCCCGCCGCCTTCTCCTTCACGGCCTGCGGGGCCTGGGTGGCGGCGTCCGCGACGGTCGAGGCCGCGTTGCTCACGGTGTCGCCCACGTTCGACGCGGTGTCCGAGACCGAGCCGGTCACGCCGGACGCCTTGTCCGACAGGTTGTTCGTCAGGTTCGACGCCGTGCCCGAGGCGCTGCCCCGCACGTCCTCGGCCTTGCCCATGACGCGGTCGCGGAACGAGGACACCGACCCCTTCACCTTGGTGACGCGGCGGTTCACGACGCGCGACGGGGTGACCTTGTCGGCGAGCCGGTCGACGTCGCCGCTGAGCGACGCCCGCGTCCGGTCGATCTGGGCCTGGATCTCTTCGGTGGTTGCCATGTCGTCTGTCTCCAGTACTGGGGTCGGCTCAGGGGTTCGGCTTGAGCGCCGGCGGGATCTGCTGCACGGTCTCGACGGTGCGCTCGGGCTTCGGGTCGACGGTCTTCAGCGTCTTGCGTCCGGTGACGAACAGGACGGCGCCGACGATGGCCCAGAACAGGGTGACGAGCAGGAACGCCCACCCGGAGTCCATGAGATTGGCCAGGCCGAAGCCCGCCGCCACGGACAGGAAGACCACCGTGAGGTGGCCGGCGTACCCGGCACCGCCGAGCATCCCGGCGCCCTTGGCGGCCTTCGTCACCTCGGTCTTGATCTCGACCTTGGCCAGCTCGAGCTCCTGGCGCATCAGCGTGGACATGTCCTTGCTGATGTTCGAGACCAGCTGCCCGACCGAGACCTCCTCGATCGGCTCGGCCGCGGGCGTCGGCGCCGTGTACGACGGTGCCGGCGACGCTGGCTGCGGCTGGTACTGCGGCGTCGGCCGCGAGGTGGGCGCACTCATCGCGCATCACCCGGCTGGTAGCCGGCGCCGCCCGGGTACTGCTGCACCGGGTCGCCGACGGCCGGCGTGCTGTAGCCGGTGGTCTCGGCGCCGGGCGTCGCGTAGCCGGGCGTCGGGTCGGAGTTGGGCGTGGGTGGCTGGTTGTCTACCCCGAC
>NZ_JBQCEE010000411.1:0-7933 GCF_051960575.1 Jatrophihabitans sp. | reverse complement strand
CGACAGCCGGGTCAGGCCCCACGTCCGGGTCAGGCGTGGACGCGGGCGATCCAGAGCGCCGGGTCGGTGTTGTGCGGGTCGTCCCAGGGGGTGAGACCGAGGGCGGCGCACGCGGCGGCCGTCGTCGTCCTGCGCAGGCCGAGCAGGGGACGCAGCCACGGCCCGTCGACCGCCCGCATGCCGGCGAGCGACCGGGCCCCCGAGCCGCGGCCGAGGCCCAGCAGCACCGTCTCGGCCTGGTCGTCCAGGGTGTGCCCGAGCAGCACCGGCGCCCCGCCCGCCGCCTGCGCCAGCGCCGCGTACCGGGCGTCGCGCGCCGCCGCCTCGGGGCCGCCCGCGCCGTCGACGGTCACGGGCACCGTCACCACCGGGTCGAGACCCAGCTCGAACCCCAGCGCGGCCACCCGCGCCGCCTGCTCGGCCGACCCCGGCTGCAGCCCGTGGTCGACCGTGACCAGCCCGGCCGACAGCCCCAACCGGGGCGCGACGAACGCCGTCGCCCCGGCCAGCGCCAGCGAGTCGGCGCCGCCCGAGCACGCCACCCACACCGCGTCCGAACGCCCCTCGAGCAGCTGCCGCACCGCCCGGCGGACGGCCGCGACAGCCGGGTCAGGCCCCACGTCCGGGTCAGGCGTGGACGCGGGCGATCCAGAGCGCCGGGTCGGCGATCTCGGGACGCGTGGGCAGCGTCTGCGGCGAGGTCCAGATGGCGTTGAAGTCGGTGAGGCCGATGCGGTCGACGACGGTGCGCACGAACGCCGAGCCGTCGACGTACTGGCGGGTCTTGGCGTCCATGCCGAGCAGGCGGCGCAGGAACCGGTCGAACGGGTTGCCGCCCTTGCGCCGCCGGCTGGCGAAGCGCGACTCGATGTCCTGCTGCGTCGGGATCACCGACGGCGACACCGCGTTCATGACGTACTCGGCGTGCCCCTCGACCAGCGACATGAACGCGGTGATGCGGTCGAGCACCTCGCGCTGCTCGGGCGTCGAGAGCACGGTGAGCAGGCCCTGCCCGTCGCCCTGCCCGCGCACCAGCTTCACCAGCTCGCCGGCCGCCCCGGACAGCCGCTGCTTCAACGCCGCAGGGTCGGTCTCGACGGTGTCGGTGAGCGCCTTGACCTCGGCCAGCATGTGCTCGCGCAGCCACGGCACCGCGGTGAACTGCACCCGATGGGTCACCTCGTGCAGGCACACCCAGAGCCGGAAGTCGCGCGGGTCGACCCGCAGTTGCCGCTCGACCGACACCAGGTTCGGCGCCACCAGCAGCAGCTGGCCGCCGGGCCGGTCGAAGAACTCGAACTGCCCGAGCACCTTGCCGGACAGGAAGCCGAGCACCAGGCCCACCTGCGCACCGGTCAGCGTGCCGCCCACCCGCGCGCCGACCCGGCCGACCGGGTTCTCGGCGGCGAGCTTCTCGACGAGCGGGGTCATGATCGTCCGCATGCCGCCGGCGTTGGCGTCGATCCACGCCGGCCGGTCGATCACCCGCGTGACCGCGGTGACCGGCGGCTCCTCGAGGCCGGTCAGCTGGGCGACCAGGTCGGCCGCCTGCGCGGTCGAGCGGTACAGCTGGTCGACCGCCTCGTCCGCCTCGCGGCGCGACACGCTGGGCGGCGGCGGGCTCAGCCGCTTGGCCGCCCGGGCCGCGACGTCCCAGTCGATCAGGGAGGGGGACATGGTCACGAGGGTACGCAGGCCGGACTCTGCCGTGGCACAGAACAGGTTCAGCGACAGCCGCACTGGGCGATGCGGGTGACGGCGACGTCCCACGCGGCCTCGGCGTACGGCGTCAGGCCGCCGGGCACCCGGTCGGCCATGAGGACGAAGACCAGCAACCGCCCGTCGTGGTCGTGCACCACGCCGGCCAGCGTCGAGACGTTCGACAGCGTGCCGGTCTTGGCCCGCACCAGCCCGGCGGCGTACTTCCCGACCGGCCCGCGGTAGCGCTGCTGCAGCGTGCCCGACCACGCGCCGACGGGCAGGTCGGCGAGCAGCGGCGCGAGGCGCGGCGTGCGGGCGGCGAGCGAGAGCACCTGGGCCAGGGCGTGGGCGGTGACGTGGTCCTTCGCCGAGAGGCCGCTGCCGTCGGTCAGGCCGGTGCCGACGTCGATGCCGAGGCGCTGCAGCACCGCGCGCACCGCATTCGCCGAGCCGAGGAACGACGCGGGCAGCCCCTCCTTGATCGCCACCTGCCGGGCCAGCGCCTCGGCGATGACGTTGTCGGACGTCTGCAGCATCTGCTCGACCATCAGCCCGATGGGCGCCGACTGCACCGTCGCGAGCACCTTCGCGTTGCGGGGCGCCCGGCCATGGCTGATCTCGGCGTCGGGGATGTCCAGCGCGGCGGCGAGCGAGTTCGCGGCGGCCTCGTCGGGGATGTCGCTGCGCACGACGTCGCCCGGCCGGGCGCGTCCGCCGTCGGTCATGAAGGCGGTGATCGCGGACGCGTAGTCCGACGGCACGTCGTCCTTGGCCCAGCCCGGCGAGACGTCCGGACCGCTGTAGAGCGAGCCGTCGATCACGATCCGGTTCACCGGGAGGTTGCGCCTGGTCAGCTGGGCCGCGAGGTCGCTCAGGTGCCCTGCGCCCGCGTAGTCGCCGGTCGCCTTCGGCGGCGCGGCGGTCAGCGTGGGGTCGCCGGCGCCGATCACGACGATCGACCCGGCGATGGTGCCCTGGACGACGCGGGTCGTGAGCCGCTGGGCGGGGTCGAGGTCGGCGAGCGCGGCCGCCGCGGTGAACAGCTTCGCCGTGGACGCCGGCACCGCGGGCACGGCGGGACGCCGCTGGTACAGCACCTGGCCCGTGGTCGCGTCCTCGATGTCGACGCGGATGCCGGGCCCGAGGTTCTCGTCGGCCAGCGGCACCTGCAACTGACGTTGCAGCCCCGCGGTCGTCGGGAGCGGCGCGGCGGCCACGGTGCGCTGCCGCGGGACGGCGATCGCCGCCCCGAACGCCGGGGGCACCGCCACCCCGGGCACCGTGGCGCGGTCGTGCAGGTGGTGGCGCACGAACTGGGTCGTGCCGTAGGCCGCCGGCGCACTCCCGGCGACGAGGACGAGAGCGACGGCACCACGGCGCAGGGCGCGCATGCGAGGACCGGTCACGATGCGAGACACTATGTCCAGTCCCGCCGGTGATCACGGCGGATCGCCGGACCGGCCGAACCAGAGGAGCACCGTCGTGGAGTTCGACGTCCTGATCGAGATCCCGCGTGGCAGCCGCAACAAGTACGAGGTCGACCACGAGTCCGGACGCATGCGGCTCGACCGTGTGCTGTTCACCTCGACGCAGTACCCGTCGGACTACGGCTACA
This sequence comes from Jatrophihabitans sp., assembly GCF_051960575.1. GTDB lineage: Bacteria > Actinomycetota > Actinomycetes > Mycobacteriales > Jatrophihabitantaceae > JBQCEE01. The sequence continues at coordinate 4,617 of NZ_JBQCEE010000411.1, read as the reverse complement.
TCGAGAACACTCTCGGCGAGGACGGCGACCCGCTCGACGCGCTGGTCGTCTCGAACGGCGACCCGCTGTTCCCCGGCGTGCTCGTGCGCTGCCGGGCGATCGGCATGTTCAAGATGACCGACGAGAAGGGCGGCGACGACAAGGTGCTCGCCGTGCCCGCCAACGACCCCCGGCTCGAGCACCTGCGCGACATCCACCACCTGCCGGAGTTCGACCGGCTCGAGATCCAGCACTTCTTCGAGGTCTACAAGGACCTCGAGCCCGGCAAGAGCGTCGAGGGCGCCTCGTGGGTCGGCCGCGCCGACGCGGAGGCCGAGATCGACCGGTCGTACAAGCGCCTCGTCGAGGCCGGCGGCCACCCCGAGGCGAACCCGGACTCGCCGACCAAGCACTGACGCCATGATCGACACCCGTCCGGCCCGGCGCTGACCGGTTCGGACGGGTGTCGATCACAGCGCCTCGTCCGGTTTGACGAACACCGGTGTTCGTGGAGACTTCCCCCATGGACATCGCGGGACGACGCGTGCTGATCACCGGCGCGGCGAGCGGCATCGGGCGCGCCACGGCCGAAGCGGCCGCGCGAGCCGGCGCCGAGGTGCACCTGACCGACCTGGACGCCGCGGGGCTCGACCGCGCGGCGGCGGCGATCCGTGCCGAGCAGGGCCGCGTCGGCGTCGTGCGCGCCGCCGACGTCACCGATCTCGAGCAGGTGCGGGCGCTCGCCGACGAGGTGCACGCCCAGGGCGGGTCCGTCGACGTCGTCATGAACATCGCGGGCATCGCCACCTGGGGCACCGTCGACCGGCTCGAGCACGCCGACTGGCGGCGCACGATCGACATCAACCTCATGGGGCCGGTGCACGTCATCGAGACCTTCCTGCCGCCGATGATCGCGGCCGGGCGCGGCGGGCACCTGGTCAACGTCTCGTCCGCCGCCGGCCTGATCGGGCTGCCCTGGCATGCGCCCTACAGCGCCTCGAAGTTCGGCCTGCGCGGGCTGAGCGAGGTGCTGCGCTTCGACCTGCGCGAGCACCGCATCGGCGTCAGCCTGGTCTGTCCCGGCGGCGTCGACACCCCGCTCACCAGCACCGTGCGGGTCGCCGGTGTCGACACCGGCGGCGCGGCGTTCCAGCGGCTGCAGCGGCACTTCCGGCGGCACGCGGTCACGCCCGAGCAGGCGGCGGCCGCGATCCTGCGCGGCGTGCGCCGGAACACCTATCTCGTGTACACCTCCCGCGACATCCAGGCCCTCTTCCTCACCCAGCGCGTGCTGCCCCCGGTGCACGACCTGATCCTGCGCGGCATGAACCTCGCCTTCCGCCGCGCGATGCGACCCGTGCTGGCCGCCCCTGCGTCCGCGGGCGCGTCATGAGCCGCATCGCGCCCGGCGGCCTGCGCGAGGCCGGCCCGTTCGCCTGGGGCTTCGCCCACCTCGCCGGCCTGGTCGCCGGCACGAACCCGCCGCGGCTGTTCCTGACCATGGGACGCAGCCACAAGCTGTTCCGCGGGTGGCTGCGGTTCGCGGGCCGGCTCATGCCCGGTGGCAACCTCCCCCGCCGCGAGACCGAGCTGGTCATCCTGCGGGTGGCCCACCTGCGTGGTTGCGAGTACGAGTTCACCCACCACGTGAAGCTCGGCGCACGGGCGGGCGTGACGCCGGCCGACGTCGACCGCGTGCGCAGCGGCCCCGACGCCGACGGCTGGTCGCCGCGCGAGGCCGCCCTGCTCGCCGCCGTCGACCAGCTGCACCACACGCAGGACCTCGACGACGACATGTGGTCGCGGCTGCGCACCCACCTCGACGAGGCCGACACCGTCGAGTTCGTGCTGCTCGTCGGCCACTACGAGATGCTCGCGACGTTCCTGCTGACGCTGCGGGTCGAGCCCGACCGCCCCCGCCGGTGAGCGCGACACCCGCGCGCCTGCCGCGGGGCCGGCACGACCTCAGCCGGGACACCGTCGTCGCCGCCCAGCGCGAACGGCTGCTGCGTGCCATGGCCGAGGTGATGGCCGAGCAGGGCTACGTCGACACGTCGGTCGCCGACATCCTGCGCCGCGCCGGCGTCTCGCGCGAGACGTTCTACCAACAGTTCTCGTCGAAGCAGGACTGCTTCGTCGCCGCGCTCGAGCAGACCATCGAACGGCTCGCGGCGGTGCTTCGGGTCGGTGTTGCGACGCCGGGCGAGCCGATCCGCCGGTTCGACCGGCTGCTGCGCACCTACCTCGACGCGCTCGCGAACGATCCGGCAACGGCGCGGTTGTTCCTGGTCGAGAGCTACGCGGCCGGCGCCGAGGTGCGGCAGCGTCGCCTCGCGCTGCAGGCGCAGTTCGTCGACGCCCTGCAGGCGCTGTTCGGCGCACGGTCGGCGTCGAGCCGCTTCGCCTGCGAGGCACTGGTCGCGTCCATCGTCTCGCTGGTGACCGCACGGGTCGTCGCCGACGACATCACCGGCATTCCGGCACTGCGCACGCCGCTGGTCGGTCTCGCCCGCACGCTCCTCGGCTGAGGGTCGTCAGCCGATCCGGACGGCCACCGTGCCGGGGCTGGCGGCAAACAGGCCGGTGCCGCTGGGGACCGTGATCGTCAACCGCCCGGACGCGTCGGCGGTGAGCGTGCGGGTGATCGCGCCGACCGTCACCGCGTGCGCGCTGCCCGGCTCGTAGGCGGGCGGGGTCGTCACGGTCGGCGTCCCCGCGGCGGTGACGCGGAACCCGGCCGGCCCGGCGTCGGCGAGCGTCTCGAACTGCTGGGCCTGAGCGCGGTGGTTGACGACCGTCCAGCCCCACTGCGTCCACTGCTGCTCGACGCTCGTGTACGTGATCGTCGCGGGGGTCGCCGGCGGCGCGGCGAGGTCGGCCATCAGCGCCGGAACGAACTCGCGCAGGTCGCGGGCCCAGTACGGCCAGGTGTGCGTGCCCGCGCCGTAGTCGACGTACTGGCTCGGGATGCCGGCCTCGGTCAGGTGCTGGTGGAAGAGCACGGTCGACACGTGGGTCAGGAACTCGATGCCGGCGGCCTCCAGATCCGGCGTCGCCGGGTCGAACGGGCCGGACGCGCCGTCGCCGGTCCAGAGGTGGATGTCGGTGGCCGTGAGGTTGGGGATGAGGCCGGCCGGGTCGTGCCCCTGCCAGTTGATCTCGTTCGTGAGCCGGGAGCCGAACATCGCGTCGGGTTCGACACCGTCGAGCCCGACGGCGGTGCCGCTGATGATCGCCGAGCTGGCCGGCAGCACCACGGCGTCGCGGTCGATCTCGGGCGCGCCGGAGAAGGACGCCGCGATGCCGAACGTGTCGGGGTGGCGCGCGGCGTAGCTCATCGCCCCGAACCCGCCCTGCGAGAGGCCGGCGATCGCCCGGTGCCCGCGGTCGGCGAGCGTGCGCAGGTTGGCGTCGACCCACGGCACGAGCTGGTCGACGTGGAAGGTCTCCCACTGCGACGGGCCGAGGGCGGTCGCGCGGTCGACCCAGTTCGTGAACCACCCGCCGCCGTCGTCGTCGAAGCCGGCGTCGGGCATGACGACGATGAGCGGCAGCCCCGCCGTCGTCGCCTCGGCATCACCGAGGGTCGTCCAGTCGGGCGCGCCGCCGCTCGTGCCGTGGAAGAGGTACAGCACCGGGTACCGCTGCCCGCTCGCGCTGTAGTCGGCCGGTACCAGGATGCGCACCCGCACCGCGCGGCCGAGCGCGCCGCTCGCCACCGAGGCCTGGTAGAGGCGGTCGTCGAGCTGCTGCAGACCGACGACGTGGATGCCGTCGGCGTCGGTGAGCACGAGCGGGTCGGCGCCGGCCGGCGCGCCGCCCACGGCGACGAGACCGACGAGCGTCGGGACACCGAGCAGCAGGGCGAGCAGGGCGCGGCGCAGCATGACGGTCAGTCTTCGCGAACACCGGTGTTCGTCAAATCGAAGCCGCTTGATCAACACCCGTCCACGCCGGCCCTGACCGGCTCGCACGGGTGTTGATCATGATCGGTCAGACGGCGGACGCACTCACCGGCCGGTACCGCAGATACCCGTTCGGTCCGGGGTTGTGACACGTCAGGCCGTCGGCGGCGACGCGGGTGACCTCGACGAGCACGTCGATGCGGCCGTGCGGACCGGCGAGACGCACCGTCGCCGTGCCGTCCTCGACGGGCGTGGCCGACTCGACGCGAAGCGCGTCGCGGCGGTGCAGGGCGAGGTGCTCGTAGCCGAACGCGAGCGCGGCCTGGGCCGCGGGGGCGAGCCCGATGCGTCCGCGCAGCAGGGCCGGCACGACCTCGCCCGCCTCGGCGGCGGCGCAGAACTCGGGCGCGGCGAAGGGCAGCACGCGTCCGTAGAGCAGGCCGGCCGGCAGCACGAGCACGTTGGCGGCGAAGCGGTCGCCGCCGAGGTGCGTGCACTCGAAGACGCGTCCCGGACGCGCCTGCTCGATCGCGGCGGCGACATTGCGTCCGCGCAGGGCGCAGCACGCGTCGTGCGTGCTGTGCGCGCAGACGAGGTAGAGCGGGTCGGTCCAGCCGGCGCCGGACGAGCCGTCGAGCGGCAGGTCGAGCAGCTGCTCGGGCTGGGCGTAGGTGCCCCAGCGCACCGACTCGTGGCCGTCGCGCGTGTCGACGACGACCCAGCGGCGGTGCTC
>NZ_JBQCEE010000410.1:0-2447 GCF_051960575.1 Jatrophihabitans sp. | reverse complement strand
CACCGTCGTGCACGACGGGCAGCAGCAGCAGGTCACGACCACGGCGCTCACCGTGGCCCAGCTGTTCGACCAGCTCGGTGTCACCGTGCACGCCGACGACCGGGTCACACCGGCGCTGGCCACCGAGGTGCGTCCGGGCTCGACCATCCGGCTCGTCCGCATCGAGAACCGGCAGGTCAGCAAGGTGCGCACCGTCGCACCGCCGGTCAAGCGGATCACCGACTCGCGCCTGTCGGTCGGCCGCACCGTCGTCGTGCAGCCCGGTCACGCCGGCAGCGAGCGGGTGACCTGGACGGCGGTCTACATCAACGGCCGGCTCAGCGCCCGCGAGAAGCCGGCCGTCACCACCCTGCAGCCCGCCGGCACCCGGGTGCTGCGCGTCGGCACCGGCGTGCCCGCCGAGGCCACCCCGGCGCAGGCCCAGGCCTACGCGCGCAGCCTCCTGCCGTCCTACGGCTGGGGCGACGACCAGATGAGCTGCCTCATCACGATGTGGAACCACGAGAGCGGCTGGAACCTGCACGCCGAGAACCCGAGCGGTGCCTACGGCATCCCGCAGGCCCTGCCCGGCGACAAGATGGGCCCGGGCTGGGACAGCGACGCCGGCGTCCAGATCCGGTGGGGACTCGGCTACATCAAGTCCCGCTACGGCTCGCCGTGCGCGGCGTGGTCGTTCTGGCAGCAGGGCAGCTGGTACTGATTCGCAGGTGACGTCACCGCTGCTGGGTCCGGTCGACATCCGGGCCCTGGCCGCGGAGCTCGGCGTGCGCCCGACCAAGACGCTCGGGCAGAACTTCCTGCACGACGCCAACACGATCCGCCGCATCGTGCGCAGCGCCGAGCTGACGCCGGGCGAGCGCGTGCTGGAGATCGGGCCGGGCCTCGGGTCGCTGACCCTCGGCCTGCTCGAGGCCGGCCACCCGGTGACCGCGGTCGAGATCGACCCGGTGCTCGCGCAGGCGCTCCCGCGCACGGTCGACGCGCGCCTGCCGGGCGCACCGCTGACGACGGTCGGGGCGGACGCCCTGCGGCTGCTCGAACTGCCCGAGCCGGCCCCCACGGCCCTGGTGGCCAACCTGCCGTACAACGTCGCGGTGCCCGTCGTGCTGCACCTGCTCGCCACCTTCCCGTCGTTGCGCTCGGGGCTGGTGATGGTGCAGTCGGAGGTGGCGGACCGCCTCGTGGCGCCGCCGGGCTCGCGCACCTACGGGGTGCCGTCGGTGAAGGCGGCGTGGTTCGCCGCCGCCACCCGGGCCGGCGCCGTGGGCCGGGCGGTGTTCTGGCCCGCGCCGAACGTCGACTCGGCGCTCGTGCGGCTCGTCCGGCACGAGCCACCGACCACGGCGGCGACCCGGCAGCAGGTGTTCGCCGTGGTCGACGCCGCGTTCGCGCAGCGCCGCAAGACCCTGCGGTCGGCGCTCGCCGGCTGGGCGGGATCGCCCGCCGCGGCCGAGGAACTGCTGCGGGGCGCCGGGATCGACCCGCAGGCCCGCGGCGAGACGCTCGGCGTCGCCGACTACGCCCGGCTCGCGGGCGTCGCCGTCAACCGGTGATGTACTGCTCGAGCTGGCCGCGGTCCTGCTCGAGCTGGCGGATGCGGTAGGCGACGACGTCGCCGATCGACACCACGCCGGCCAGGCCCCCGCCGTCGTCGGCGAGCACCGGCATGTGCCGGACGCGCCGCTGCGTCATGGTCTCGGCGACGCTGTCGACGCTGTCGCCCAGCGAGCAGGTGAGCACGTCGGTGGTCATCAGGTCGCCGAGCGGGCGTCCGAGCAGGTCGGCGCCGTCGGCGGCGAGCTGCCGCACGACGTCGCGCTCGGAGACGATGCCGGCCGGACGCCCCCCGCCCTGCTCGTCGACCACGACGATGGCGCCGACGTTGTGCTCGGCGAGCGCAGCAACGAGCGTCGCCACTGTGTCGGTGCGGGACAGGGTGAAGACGGCAGGGCCTTTGTGACGGACGATGTCGGAGATCCGCATGCGCACTCCTCGCCGGCGACCGGGCTGTGCTGCGAGCGTGTCAAACCTGACCCGTCGGCGCCAGAGCATTCACCGTTTCGTGTCCCGCCGTCGATCGCGAAACCCTCCGCTGTGGCTCGTTTCCGGGCCCGGACATGGGCCACTCGGGAGGGTTTCAGCTGGTGGATGGGTACCCCGGGCGCATGACCGCCACAAGCACGACCTCAGCCGCCCCCACCGCGGTGCTGCCGTCACCCGGCCCGGACTCGCCGACGCCCGTGCCCGACCCGGGGCCCGTGCCGAGCCCCACGCCGGCGCCGCCGCCCGGCCCCGAGCCGCTGCCGGTGCCCGGCCCGACGCCCGAGCCGATGCCGACCCCCGTGCCCGAGCCGGTGCCGAACCCCGAGCCGCCGACGCCGCTCAGCTGAGCAGCGCAGGGGCCGCGGGCAGGGTCAGCCGGCCTTCGTCCCGGTCAGCAGCTGGGT
>NZ_JBQCEE010000409.1:0-19685 GCF_051960575.1 Jatrophihabitans sp. | reverse complement strand
GCCCCACCGACGGTGATGCCCGCCATCGGCGTCCGTGGTGGCGCAGACCTTCCCCGGCCGGACGGGCGTCCTCGCGTGGGGGTCGTCTACTACCGGGCACACGAACTCGCCGGCAACACCGCGTTCGTCGACGCCCTCACCGCAGCCCTCGACATGGCGGGCGCGCAACCCGTGCCCGCGTTCTGCGGCTCGCTGCGTGGTCTCGATTCCCTCGATGCGCCGTTGCTGCAGTTGTTGCGCGGCTGCGATGCGTTGGTCGTGACGGTGCTCGCCGCTGGCGGCACGGTGCCGGCCGAGGCGAGTGCTGGTGGCCACAAGGAGAACTGGTCGATCGGTGCCCTCGCCGATCTGGACATCCCGATCCTGCAGGGCATCTGCCTGACGACATCGCGAGGCGCGTGGGACGACGCGGACTCCATGTCACCGATGGACGCAGCGATGCAGGTGGCGATCCCGGAGTTCGACGGCCGCATCATCGGCGTGCCGTTCTCCTTCAAGGAGACCGGGGCTGACGGCCTCCAGCGCTACGTCGCAGATCCGGAGCGGACCGCCCGGCTCGCCGGACTCGCCCACGCCCATGCCCGCCTCCGGCACGTCCCCGCCTCGCGGCGACGCATCGGCATCGTCCTGTCGTCCTACCCGACCAAACACAGTCGCGTCGGCAACGCGGTCGGGCTGGACACACCAGCGTCGGCCGTGCGCCTGCTCGCCGCCCTCGCCGCCGCCGGTGTCGATCTCGGCGGGACCGTGCCGGACGACGGCACCGAGCTGATCCACCGTCTCATCGCCGCCGGCGGCCATGACGCCGAGTGGCTCACCGACGCCCAACTCGCGGCCGCACCGGCGCGGGTGGCCCTCGAGGACTACCGGCGCTGGTTCGACGACCTGCCGGACCCGTTGCGCCAGGACATGCTGCGGCACTGGGGCGACCCGCCCGGTTCGCTGTACGTCGACGGCTCCGACATCGTGCTCGCCGGGCTGATGCTGGGCGACGTGGCGCTGCTCATCCAGCCGCCACGCGGCTTCGGGGAGAACCCGATCGCGATCTACCACGACCCCGACCTGCCACCGAGCCATCACTACCTCGCCGCGTACCGGTGGCTCGCACACGGCTTCGGGGCCGATGCGATCGTCCATCTGGGCAAGCACGGCACGCTGGAGTGGCTGCCCGGCAAGGGCCTGGGCAATGCCGCGACGTGCGCGCCGGACGCCGTGCTGGCGAACCTTCCCCTGATCTATCCGTTCATCGTCAACGATCCCGGTGAGGGCACCCAGGCCAAGCGCCGCGCGCACGCCGTCGTCGTCGATCACCTCATCCCCCCGATGGCACGGGCCGACACCTACGGCGATCTGGCCCGCCTCGAACAACTGCTCGACGAGTACGCCACCGTCGCCGCGCTCGACCCGGACAAGATCGCGACGGTGCGCGCGCAGATCTGGGAGCTCGTGGTCGCCGCCCAGTTGCATAACGATCTGCACGCGGACGAGATGCCGGACGCCGACGGCTTCGACAATTTCGTCCTGCATCTGGACGGATACCTCTGCGAGATCAAGGACGTGCAGATCCGCGACGGGCTGCACATCCTCGGCGACGCACCGACCGGCGACGCCAGGGTCAACACCGTCCTCGCCATTCTGCGGGCGCAGCAGATCTTCGGCGGGGTGCAGGTGGTGCCAGGCCTACGCACGGCGTTGGCGGCTTCGTTCGGGTTGGACGAGGCCGCGCTGCTCGCCGCCGCCGGGTCCGCTGCACCCTCGTGTCCGCGGTTGACCGCGCTCGTCGCGGGACCAGCGGCAAGCGGAGCGGACGTCGTAGACCTGCTCGAGTCGCTCGCCCGCCGCCTGGTGGAGGCGTTGGAAACGCGCGCCTGGGACGCGTCGTCGGTTCCTGCGGTGACCGCCGAGGTGCTCGGCCGCCACGACGCCGGCGTCACCGCGGTGCTGCGCTTCGCCGCCGAGGAGGTCGTGCCCCGGCTGGCTGCCACCACCGACGAGATCGACCGCACGCTGGGCGCGCTGGCCGGACGGTTCGTACCGCCCGGCCCGTCCGGGTCACCCACCCGCGGCCTGGTCTCGGTGCTGCCGACAGGACGGAACTTCTACTCGGTCGACCCGAAGGCGATCCCGTCGCGCAACGCCCACGCCGTCGGCGTCGCGCTCGCCGACTCCTTGATCGCCCGGCACCTCGCCGACACCGGCGAGTACCCGGCCTCGGTCGGGCTGACGGTATGGGGCACCTCGGCGATGCGCACCCAGGGTGACGACATCGGTGAGGTGCTCGCCCTGCTCGGCTGCCGCCCGGTGTGGGACGACGCGTCGCGGCGCGTCACCGGCTTCGAGGTGATCCCGCTCGCCGAGCTCGGCAGGCCGCGCATCGACGTCACCGTCCGCATCTCGGGGTTCTTCCGGGACGCCTTCAGCCACGTCATCCAGCTGATCGACGACGCCGTCGCCGCGGTGGCCGCGCTGGACGAGCCGGCGGAGCAGAACTTCCTGCGCCGGCACGTCGAGGCCGACATCGCGAGTCACGGCGACCGTCGGCGCGCAACGCTGCGGATCTTCGGCTCGAAGCCCGGCGCCTACGGCGCGGGGCTGCTGCCGCTGATCGACGCCCGCAACTGGCACAGCGACGCCGACCTCGCCGAGGTGTACGCCGTCTGGGGCGGCTACGCCTACGGCCGGGGAGTCGCCGGTGCGCCCGCCCGCGAGGACATGGAGCGGTCGTTCGCCCGCATCGCCGTCGCCGCCAAGAACGCCGACACCCGTGAGCACGACATCGTCGATTCCGACGACTACTTCCAGTACCACGGCGGGATGGTGGCGATGGTCCGCCACCTGACCGGCCGCGCGCCCGCCGCGTACGTGGGCGACTCGGCCGTCCCCTCGGCGGTCCGCACCCGCACCCTGGCCGAGGAGACGCAGCGCGTCTTCCGGTCGCGGGTCGTCAACCCGAAGTGGATCTCGGCGATGCAGCGCCATGGCTACAAGGGCGCATTCGAGCTGGCGGCGACGGTCGACTACCTGTTCGGCTACGACGCGACCGCCGGCGTTGTCCAGGACTGGATGTACGAGCAGCTCGCCGCCGCCTACGTCTTCGACGAGGGCGTCCGCGACTTCCTGCGGCAGGCAAATCCGTGGGCGCTGCGCGGCATCACCGAGCGGCTGCTCGAGGCGGCCGACCGCGGGCTGTGGGCCGAGCCGGACGCGAAGACCCTCGACGGGCTGCGCCAGGCCTACCTCGACGGCGAGGACGAGTTGGAGCAGCGACGATGACCTTTCCGTTCAGCGCCGTCCTGGGCGCCGAGCAGATGCAGCTGGCGCTCGTGCTCACCGCCGTGTCACCGGACATCGGCGGCGTGCTGGTGCGCGGCGAGAAGGGCACGGCGAAGTCGACCGCGGTGCGAGCACTGGCCGCGCTGCTGCCCCCGATCGAGGTGGTCGACGGTTGCCGTTTCGGTTGCAACCCGGCTGCTCCGGACACCGAGTGCCCGGACGGCCCGCACCCCCACGGCGCGCCAGCGTCAATGCGCCGACCGCGGCTGGTCGAGCTGCCCGTCGGCGCCTCCGAGGACCGCGTGGTCGGTTCCCTGGACCTGGAGCGGGCACTGGCCGAGGGCGCGCGCGCCTTCGAGCCAGGTCTGCTCGCCGGCGCGCACCGCGGCGTGCTCTACGTCGACGAGGTGAACCTCCTTCCCGATCACCTGGTGGACGTCCTGCTCGACGCCGCCGCCATGGGGCGCAACCACGTCGAGCGGGACGCCGTGTCGGTACGTCACGCCGCCCGGTTCGTGCTGATCGGCTCGATGAACCCCGAGGAGGGCGACCTCCGGCCGCAACTGCTCGACCGATTCGGGTTGGCAGTCGATGTCGCCGCCAGCCGCGATCCGAAGGTGCGCGTCGAGGTCGTGCGGCGCCGCCTCGCCGCAGACGCCGACCCGGCCGCGTTCGCGGCCCGCTGGGCCGACGACGAACGCCGACTGGCCGGGCGCATCAGCGCGGCACGGGCCCGCGTCGACTCGGTCGCGTTGCCGGACGCGGCGCTGCGGCAGATCGCCGAGATCTGCGCCGCCTTCGACGTCGACGGCATGCGCGCCGACATCGTCACGGCCCGCACGGCCGTCGCCCACGCGGCATGGCACGATCGCGACGAGGTCACCACCGACGACGTGCGGGCGGCCGCGCTGCTGGCACTGCCGCACCGGCGCCGACGCACCCCGTTCGACGAGCCCGGCGCCGACCAGCAGCGCCTGGACGACATCCTGCAGGACACGGATCCCGATGACGGACCGGACGACGCCGATCCGCACGACCCGGACGGTGGCGGCCCGGACGACCCCGGCGACGGCCCGGACCGCGGTCCCGGGAGCGCGCCCGACGACGCGGCGGGTGGGAGCTCGACCGACCGCAGCGCGCCACCCCGACCCCCGACCGCGCAACCGGACCAATCGCCGCCGAACGGGGTTCCGCACGAGCAGACAGCGCCCGTCGGCACCGCCTCGCCGACTCGAACGCTGACCGGCAAGGGCCGCGGCCCGGCCGCCCGCGGCCGCCGGGCCGCCGCGCGCACCGGCACCGGACGAACCGTCGGCGTCCTGCCGAGCGGCAGTGACGCCGGGCCGCTGCACCTCACCGCCACGGTCTGGGCCGCGGCCGCCCAGCAGCACCGCCGGGGCCGCACGACCGGCCCGCTGCAGCTCGCCCCAAGCGACTTGCGCCGCGCCGATCGCCGCGGCCGTGAGGGCAATCTCGTCCTCTTCGTCGTCGACGCGAGCGGCTCAATGGCCGCCCGCGCCCGGATGAGCCAGGTGAAGGCGGCGGTGCTCGGGCTGCTCACCGACGCCTACCAGCGGCGCGACCGCGTCGGGCTGATCACCTTCCGGGCGGCCGGCGCCGAACTCGCGCTGCCTCCCACCAGGTCGGTCGAGTTCGCCGCGCGCCGCCTGGCCGCGATCGCCACCGGCGGACGCACGCCGCTGGCCGCCGGCCTGCTCCGGGCCGCCACCGTCATCGCGGCCGAACAGCTGCGCGACCCACTTCGCCGGCCGTTGGTGCTGCTGCTCACCGACGGCCGCGCCGACACCACCGCCGCGACCGCCGCCGCCGCGCCGCTGCGCGCGCACGACGTCGTGGTCGTCGACTGCGAGAGCGGCCCCGTGCGGCTCGGCCTCGCGCGCCGCCTCGCGATCGATCTCGGCGCCGGCTACCTGACCCTCCCGGAACTCACCGAGCGGAGCGCTGCCTGATGCCCCAGGGAAAGCCCGACACCGTGCCCGACGACGGCCTTACCACTCGGCAGCGGCGCAACCGGCCCCTCGTCGTGGTGCACACGGGCGCCATGAAGGGCAAGTCGACAGCCGCGTTCGGCCTGGCACTGCGTGCCTGGACCGCGGGCTTGCCGGTGGGTGTGTTCCAGTTCGTGAAGTCGGCGAAGTGGCGCGTCGGTGAAGAAGCAGCGTTCCGCGCGCTCGGCGACACCCACCGCACGACCGGGCAGGGCGCGCCCGTGGCATGGCACAAGATGGGTGAGGGCTGGTCGTGGATCCAGCGTGCCGGCGACGAGGCCGACCATGCCGCCGACGCCCTCGAGGGATGGCGGCAGATCCAGCGTGATCTTGCCGCCGAGACCTACGGGATGCTCGTCCTCGACGAGATCATCTACCCGATCAACTGGGGTTGGATCGACCTGCAGGACGTCGTCGACACCCTGCAGGCCCGTCCCGGGTTCCAGCACGTCGTGCTGACCGGCCGGAACGCCCCTGCGCCGCTGATCGATGCCGCGGACCTCGTCGTGGAGATGACGAAGATCAAGCACCCGATGGACCAGGGCCAGAAGGGCCAGCGGGGCATCGAGTGGTGACCCTTCCCCGTCTGGTGATCGCGGCCCCGGCCAGCGGCCACGGCAAGACCATGATCGCGACCGGGCTGCTCGCCGCGCTGCGTCGCGCCGGGTTGCAAGTCAGTGGCCACAAGGTGGGCCCGGACTACATCGATCCGGGCTACCACGCGCTGGCCAGTGGCCGCCCGGGCCGCAACCTCGACCCGTGGCTCGTCGGCGAGCACCGCGTCGTCCCGCTGCTGCTGCATGGCGCGATAACGCCCGCTCCCGCAGACATCGCCGTGATCGAAGGCGTGATGGGGCTGTACGACGGCGCGGTCGGCCGCGGCAGCTTCGCCTCGACCGCGCACGTGGCCGCGCTCGTCGAGGCGCCGGTCGTGGTGGTGCTGGACACGGCCGCCCAGGGACGGACCGCCGCCGCCCTCGTGCACGGCCTGCGGTCGTTCGACCCTGCCGTCCGCCTCGGCGGCGTCATCCTGAACCGCGTCGGCAGCCCGCGGCACGAGACGCTGCTACGCGCTGCCATGGCCGAGATCGGGGTGCCGGTGCTCGGCTCGGTCGCCCGCACGGACTCGGTCGAGACCCCCTCCCGCCACCTCGGGCTCATCCCCGCCGCCGAACGCGCGGCCGTGGCCGAACAGGCGGTGGCCGACCTGGCCGACCTCGTCACTGCCGGCGTCGACCTCGACGCCGTCCTCACGCTCGCGCGATCCGCTCCGGCTCTCGACGGCGAGCCGTGGGATGCCGCCGCTGAGGTCGCGCCGGTCGGCGAGGTGACCATCGCGGTTGCCGGCGGCGCCGCCTTCACCTTCGGCTACGCCGAGACCACCGAGCTGCTGACCGCGGCCGGGGCCCGCGTCGTCACGGTCGACCCGCTCACCGACAGCACCCTGCCGGCCGACACCCGCGGGCTCATCCTCGGTGGCGGGTTCCCCGAGGTACACGCAGAACGGTTGTCCGCCAACGCTGCGCTGCGCTCGGCCGTGGCGCTATTCGACGGACCGATCGCAGCGGAGTGCGCCGGGTTGCTCTACCTGTGCCGAAGCCTCGACGGCATCCCGATGAGCGGGGTGCTGCCCGCCGCGGCCACCATGACGCCGCGCCTCACGCTGGGCTACCGCGAAGCGGTCGCCGCCGCTGATTCGCCCGTCGCCGCTGCGGGGGACGTCGTCCGCGGGCACGACTTCCACCGCACAGCGACCGATCCGGGCGCGGGCGAGGCAGCGGCTTGGCGCTACGACGACGCAGACCACGGCTTCGCCGGCCGGCGGGTACACGCGGCCTACCTGCACACGCACTGGGCCGGCCGTCCGGCCGCGGCCGAACGCTTCGTGGCGGCCTGCCATGGGTGAAGTGCTCACCGGCGTCGGCGTCGGACCGGGCGATCCGGAGCTGCTCACCCTGCGCGGACTGGCCGTCCTGCGCGAAGCGGACCTCGTGCTCGTCCCCGCCCGCGACGACGCGGACAGCGACGGCCCCGGCCACGCCGAACGTGTCGTGCAGACGCACCTTCCCCACGCGCGGCTGCAGCGTCTTGCATTCGCGCTCACCGACCGCGGCGGGCTCACCGCACGCCGCACCGCCGCCTGGGAACAGGCCGGGGAAGCCGTCGTCGCCGCCTTCGACGCCGGTGCACGCCGGATCGCCTTTGCCACCGTCGGCGACCCGAACGTCTATTCCACCTTCGGCTATCTGGCCGTCGCGGTGCGGGCTCGGCGACCCGACGTCGCCGTTGCCACCGTCCCTGGCATCACTGCCATGCAAGCCCTCGCGGCCGCGTCCGGCACCGTGCTGTGCGAGGGACGCGAGCCGCTGGTGCTGCTGCCACTGCGTGACGACGCGGCCGTCCTCGACGCCGTCCTCACCGCACGGCCCGACGCCTCCGTGGCCGTCTACAAGGCCGGCCGGTCGTGGCCGGCCGTTCGCGAGGTGTTGGCGCGCCACAGCCGACTCGTTACCGCCGTCGTCGGCGCCCACCTCGGCCGCGACGGCGAGTCCGTCACCGCTGCGTCCGGCGCAGCTGCCGATCAACCGTATTTCTCGACGGTCCTCGCGCCACCGATCCGCACCATCCGTGGAGGGAAGCTCGCATGAGCAGCGTCATCTTCGTCGGCGCCGGTCCCCGCGCCGCCCACCTCAACACGCGGCGCGGCGCAGCCGCGATCGCCCGCGCCGACATCGTGGTCTGGGCCGCGAGCCTCGTGCATCCGGATGTGCTGCAGCACGCGCGGCCCGACGCCGAAGTGGTCGACTCGTCGCAGCTGCCGATGGAAGGAGTCCTTCCACTGTACGAACGAGCGGCGCGCGAGGGTCTCGTGGTCGCGCGCATCCACTCGGGCGACCCGGCCCTGTGGGGCGCGGTCGGCGAGCAGGTCACCGAGTGCCGCCGACTCGGCATCGACGTCGAGATCATCCCCGGCGTGTCGGCCTTCACGGCGCTCGCCGCCGCCGAGCAACTCGAGCTGACCGTCCCCGAGGTGAACCAGTCGGTGATCCTCACCCGGCTCGAGGGCGGCAAGACGCCCATGCCCGACGGGGAGTCCGTCCGCGCCTTCGCCGGCCACGGCAGCACCATGGCGATCTTCCTGTCGGCCGCGCGCTCGAAGCAGCTGCAGGACGAACTGCTGGTCGGTGGCTACCCGCCCGACACCCCGGTGGTCGTCGGCTACCAGATCACCTGGCCGGACGAGCTGATCGTGCGCTGCACCGTCGGCACGCTCGAGGAGACGACGAAGGCCCACCGGCTGTGGAAACACACGCTGTTCCTTGTCGGACGTGGCCTGGCTGCGCACGGCGACGCCCACACCACACGGTCGCACCTCTACCACCCGGGGCACTTCCACGGCTTCCGCCGGGCCGATCGCGCCGCCCGGCGCGAGCTCAAGGGCAGCGGATGAGCGAGCCGCCCGGGCTGCGTGAACCGGATCTGCCGCGGACGGCGAAGGTGCGGCCGACCGCGTTGCGCACCGGCTGGACCACCGGCACCTGTTCGGCCGCAGCGTCCAAGGCCGCCGCGGCCGCGCTGCTGACCGGCCGTGTGCAGACGCAGGTGGAGATCGGTCTCCCTTCCGGCCGTCGCGTCACCTTCGCCGTCGATCGCTGCGACATCTCCGCCGCGAGCGCCGAGGCCGTCGTGGTCAAGGACGCCGGCGACGACCCCGACGTCACGCACGGCGCCCGGCTGACCGCCACCGTCTCGTGGCGCGACCGGCCCGGTCTCGACCTGCGCGGAGGACCGGGCGTCGGCACCGTCACCAAGCCAGGACTGGGGTTGGCGGTCGGCGGCCCCGCCATCAACGACACACCGCAACGGATGATCGCCGACGCCGTCAGTGAGATCGTCGACCTTGCGGACCACGGGGTCACCGTCGTCATCAGCGTGCCGGACGGCGAGCGGATGGCCCGCAAGACCACCAACGCCCGGCTCGGGATCATCGGCGGCATCAGCATCCTCGGCACGACCGGGATCGTGCGGCCGTTCTCGACCGCGTCCTGGCGGGCCAGCGTCATGCAGGCCGTGTCGGTGCTGGCCGCGCAGGGCGAGACGACCATGGTGCTCTGCACGGGCGGCCGCACCGAGCGCGCCGCGCGACGGCTGCTGCCCGAGCTGCCCGAGGTGTGCTTCATCGAGGTCGGCGACTTCACCGGCGCCGCGCTGCGCGTCGCCGTCGAGCACGGCGTCGATGGTGTCGTGTTCGTCGGCATGGCCGGCAAGCTCACCAAGCTCGCGGCCGGCGTGCTGATGACCCACTACACCCGGTCGAGGATCGACACCGGCCTGCTCGCCGACATCACCGCAGCGGCCGGGCTGCCGAGCGCGGTCGTCGACGAGGTCAGCGCTGCCAACAGCGCCCGGCACGCCTATGAGATCTGGGAACGAGACGGCGTCCTCGTCACAGCCGGCACGGACCTGTGCCGTCGTGTCGCGGATGTGATCTCCCGCTTCACCGACCAGCGCCTGCAGGTCGACGTCGCGATGGTCGACTTCGCCGGCGAGGCGCTCGTCGCATCGTCCGGTCGGTGGGCGGCATGACCGTGACCGTCATCGGCACCGACGGGTCGGCGCTGGACGCCGTGGCCCGCGCCGCCGTCACCGAGGCCGACCTGCTCGTCGGATCGGCCCGTGCCCTCGCGTCGGTCACCAGTGGCGCGCCGCGCGTCGTGCTCGGGCCGCTGCAGCCGGCGCTCGGACGGTTGGCGACCGCGTCCGCACCGGTGGTGCTCGCCAGCGGTGATCCGGGCTTCTTCGGCGTGCTCCGTCCGCTGCGCGCCGCCGGCCTCGACTGCCTCGTCCTGCCCGCGGCGTCATCGGTCGCGCAGGCGTTCGCCCGCGCCGGCTCCCCGTGGGACGACGCCGTCGTCGTGTCCGCGCACGGCCGGGCGCTCGGCCCTGCGATCAACGCCTGCCGGGCGTTCGGCAACGTCGCGGTGCTCACCGCCCCGGGTGCGGGGCCGGTCGAGATCGCCCGGGCCCTCGACGGATGGGACCGTGAGCTGGTCGTCGCCGAGCGGCTCGGCCACCCCGGCGAGCGGACGACCCGGCTCCCCGCGGCCGACATCGCGATGCTGGAGCCGACGCGGTTCACCGATCCCAACGTCGTCCTGTGCCTCGACCCGGGCCGCCCCTCGACGATGCGGGCGGACAACCAGCCCGCCGCCGCGCCGGAGGCCGGATGGGCGCTGCCCGAGGACGCGTACCTGCACCGCGATTCGATGATCACCAAGGCCGAGGTGCGGGCCCTTGTTGTGGCCAGGCTGCGGCCGCGTCTCGGCCGACTGGTGCTGGACGTCGGCGCCGGCTGCGGATCGGTCGGCATCGAGTGCAACCGGTTGGGCGCCGCGGTCGTGGCCCTCGAGCGCGACCCCGTCGCGTGCGAGACGATCCGCCGAAACGTTGCCCGACACGGCGCCTCTGTGCGTGTCGTGGCCGGAGAGGCACCGGCCGCGCTGGCACCACTGCCCGCTGCCGACGCCGCGTTCGTCGGCGGCGGCGGCATCCCCGCCGTCACCGCGGTCGCCGCATCGCGGACCCCCACCGTCGTCGCGGCCTTCGCCGCGCTCGACCGGATGATCGACGCGCACAAGGTGCTCACGACGGCCGGCTACCGCGTCGAAGGTGTCCAGTTGGCTGCCGCCCGGCTGGCGGACCTGCCGGGCGGCTCGCTCCGCCTGACCGCAGCAAACCCGGTCACCGTCCTGACCGCGGAGCTGTCGTGACACGCGACGTCGGGGTCGTCGCCGCGACCGCGGCCGGGAACGCACTGGCCCGCCGCATGACCGCCGCACTGCCGGGCGCACGGACGATCACGGCCGACACCGCCGCCGAGGCACTGCGCCGCGGCTTCGACGAGTGCGACGCGCTCGTCGCCGTGCTCGCCGCCGGCGCGGTGGTGCGCATCCTCGCGCCCCAGATCGCGGCCGGCGCGAAGGACCGCGACCCGGCGGTGCTCGCGGTCGACGAGGCCGGGCGCTTCGTCGTCCCGCTGCTCGGTGGCCACGCCGCCGGCGCGAACGCCCTCGCCATGGAGATCGCGGACGCCCTGGCCGCCGAGGCGGTCATCACGACCGCGACCGACGCGACCGGCGTGCCCGGGCTGGACGACCTCGGCATGCCGGTGGAGGGCGATCTCGCAGCCGTCACGCGCCGTCTGCTCGACGGCGAGCCGGTGACGGTCGCCTCCGAGCAGCGCTGGCCGCTGCCCGCACTCGGCCCCGCCGTGCACGAGCGCATCGGGGTACTGGCCGGCGCCGACATCGCCGTCACCGACCGCGCGGACGTGGCGGTGCCCCTCGTCCTACGGCCGCCGTCGCTGGTGGCAGGAATCGGCGCGAGCCGCGGCGTGACCGCGGACGAGGCGGAGGCGCTCCTGCGCTCGGCACTGGCCGATGCAGGTCTCGCCGTCGGTTCGGTCGCGGCCATCGCCACCGCCAGCATCAAGGCCGACGAAGCCGGGCTGCACGACCTCGCCGACCGTCTCGGCGTCCCGCTCGTCACCCACGCCGCGGCCGACCTCGCCGCCGTCCCGGTACCGAACCCGAGCGAGGTCGTGCGGCGGGTCGTGGGCTCACCCAGCGTGGCCGAGGCCGCCGCCGTCCTGGGCACCGGCCACGGCGCCGGCGAGCTGGTGGTACCCAAGCGGGCGAGCGCCATGGCCACCGTCGCCGTCGCACGGCACGCCCCGCGAGGTCGATTGGCGATCGTGGGGCTGGGCCCCGGCTCGCCGGATCTGCTCACACCGGCCGCGCGCCGCGAGCTGCGCCGGGCGTCGGTCGTCGTCGGCCTCGATCAGTACGTCGATCAGATCCGGCACCTGTTGCGACCGGGCACCCGCACCGACGAGACGGGTCTGGGCCAGGAGGAGGAACGCGCACATCGCGCCGTCCGGCTCGCCGAGGCCGGTCACGCGGTGGCGCTGATCGGCTCGGGTGATGCGGGCGTGTACGCCATGGCGTCACCTGCGTTGGACACCGCCGACGCGACAATCGAGGTCGTCGGCGTGCCAGGCGTGACCGCCGGACTCGCGGCGGCCGCACTGCTCGGCGCTCCGCTGGGACACGACCACTGCTACCTGAGCCTGTCGGACCTGCACACCCCGTGGCCGGCGATCGAGCGGCGCGTGCAGGCCGTCGCCGAGGCGGACCTTGTGCTGCTCTGCTACAACCCGCGCAGCCGCCGACGCGAGTGGCAGCTTCCGCGTGCGCTCGAGATCCTCGCCGAGCACCGGCCGCCGACGACACCGATCGGTGTGGTCCGCAACGCGACGCGGCCCGACCAGCACGTCCTGCTCACGACGCTGGGCGAATTCGACCCGGAGGTCGTCGACATGTACTCGCTCGTCATCGTCGGCTCGCGCGCCACCCGCATCGTCGGCGGCCGCATGGTCACCCCGCGGGGCTACCGATGGGCGCCGTGACCGGGTCGCGCGTCGCCGAAGTGGGCGCCTGTCAGGGCTGCGGAGCGTGCCTGCTCACCTGCCCCGAGCGGGCCGTGCGGCCCGCGGCTGACGGCGACCGACGGCTCACCGTCACCGACCGCTGCACCGGCTGCGGCGAGTGCGTCGAGGTGTGCCCGGTCGACGCAATCGATCTCGTCGCGCGGGTCCGCTCATGACAGACGCCGTCGTCGTCACCGCAGGCAGATGGACCCGCGCCGAGCGGTCACGCCTCGCCGGTGTCGTCGCCGCGATCGTCGCGCTGCACATCGCCGGCTGGACCCTGTACTTCTGGCATGCCCATGACCTCAGCAGTGCGGGCGGCTTCGCCGGCGTCGGGGTCCTGGCCTATGTCCTCGGCATGCGGCACGCCTTCGACGCCGACCACATCGCCGCGATCGACGACACGACCCGCTTGATGGTGCTGCGTGGGAAACGGCCGGTCGGCGTCGGGTTCTTCTTCGCCCTCGGCCACAGCGCGGTCGTCCTCGTCCTCGCGTTGATCACGGCGCTCGCCTCGGCGCGGTTGAGCACCACCGGCCTGCAACGGGTCCGCACCGTCGGAGGCGATGTCTCGGTCGTGGTCGCCATCGTCTTCCTGCTGCTGGTGGCGTTGTTGAACGTCGCCGTGCTCCGCGGACTGGTCGGCCTCTGGCGTGAGTACAAGGTCGGTCGTCTGGCTCCCGACGACGTCGACCTGCTGCTCGTGAACCGCGGTCTCGTCAACCGGCTGCTCGGAGGCCGCACCCGAGGGCTCGTCCGCTCGTCATGGCACATGGCGCCGATCGGCTTCCTGTTCGGGCTCGGCCTGGAGACCGCCAGCGAGGTCACCCTGCTGGCCCTGTCGGCCTCGACCGCCAGCGGCGGTCGGCTGCCGGTGCTGGCGGTGCTGTCATTGCCGCTGCTGTTCGCGGCGGGCATGTCGATGTTCGACACCGCCGACAGCTTGATCATGTCGAGGGTGTACTCCTGGGCCTCCGGCCAGCCGGGGCGGCGGCTCTACTACAACGTCGCCACCACTGGCATCACCGTCGTCGTCGGGCTCTTCGTCGCATCGGTCTACCTCGCCGGCGCGCTCGTCGACCACCTGCACGTCGGCTGGCTGCACTGGTACGGCGGCCTCGCCGACCACTTCGAACTGCTCGGCTACCTCATCGTCGCGCTGTTCGTCGCCGCCTGGAGCAGCGCCGTGCTGCTCTGGCGCTTCCGCTACGGGCGCGAGGAGGGCACATGAGGTCCGTGCATCCGATCGAGACGGAGTCCTACCGGATCCTCCGGTCCCGGGTCGACCTGTCGACGCTGCCGCCACTGACCAGGGCGGTGACGGAGCGGGTGGTGCACGCGAGCGCCGATCTCGACTACGTCACCGACCTGGTGTGCGACGAGGCCGCGCTCGTCGCCGGCCACGACGCGCTCCGCAACGGTCGACAGGTCGTCACCGATGTCGAGATGGTCTCGGCCGGGATCACCCGGCGCGATCTGCTCGGCGACGTGGTCTGCCGCGTCCAGGATCCGCGCTCCGCGCAGCTGGCGGCGCAGTACGGCATCACCCGGTCGGCGGCCGCTGTGCGCGTCGCGCTGGACGAGGTGGGCGCCGGAGCGGTGTGGGTGGTCGGCTGCGCACCGACCGCGCTGTTCGAACTGCTCATCCTGGACGCCCGCCCTGCGCTGGTCGTCGGCCTGCCGGTCGGGTTCGTCGGCGCGGCCGAATCGAAGGCGGCGCTGCGCGCGGCCGACATCCCGAGCCTCAGCAATGTCAGTGAGAAGGGCGGCTCGGCTGTGGCCGCCGCCGCCCTCAACGCCCTGCTCTACCAGGAGGACAAATCATGACGGACGCCCGCGCCCTGCTCGTCGTCGGACACGGCACCAGAAGCGCTGCCGGGGTCGCCGAGTTCACGGCCTTCATCGAGCGGCTGCGCCGCCGCCCCGACGCGCCGTACCCCGCCGCGGCCGGCGGCTTCATCGAACTGTCCGACCCTCCCGTCGGCGACGCCGTCGGGAGATTGGTCGAAGCCGGCCACCCTGCGATGTCGGCGGTGCCACTGGTCCTCGCAGCAGCCGGGCACGGCAAGGGCGACATCCCCGCCGCGCTGCTGCGCGAGCAGCTCCGGCACCCGGGCATGACCTACCGCTACGGCCGTCCGCTCGGGCCGCACCCGTTGCTGCAGCGGATCCTGACCCAGCGCATCGACGCCGCGTCCCCCACGCGGGAAGGGACGCACGTCCTGCTGGTCGGTCGCGGCTCCACCGACCCGGACGCGAACGCCGAGATCGCCAAGGTGGCGCGGCTGCTCTGGGAGGGCCGCGGCTGGGCCGACGTGCAGCCGGCCTACATCAGCCTGGCCGAGCCCAGCGTCCCCGCCGGCCTCGAGCGACTGCGCCGACTCGGCGCCGAGCGCATCGTCGTCGCCCCGTACTTCCTGTTCAGCGGCGTGCTCCCCGACCGGATCGTGGCGCAGACCCACGAGTACGCCGCCGCGCACCCTTCGCTGGCCATCGACGTCGCCGGCGTCATCGGCGACTGCGAGGAGCTCGCGACGCTGGTGCTCGAGCGGTACGCCGAGGCGATTGCCGGAGACATCCGGATGAACTGCGATACCTGCATGTACCGCACGGCGCTGCCCGGCTTCGACCACCGTGTCGGTCAGCCGCAGACGCCGCACTATCACCCGGCGGACGACCACGGGCACTCACACCACCACGGCCACGCGCACCACCACGAGCACGAGCCGGCGCCGGCGGAGCGGCGATGACGGCCGCCGTCGACCTGGATCGCCGTCGCGAGGTGGCGCCTCGCCATCTGCTCGACCTCGCCGGCGACGACTGCCACGAACCGCCGCCGCCCTGGCTGAGCGCCGCGGTGGTCTCGGCCTGTGCCCGCCTCGACGCCGCGCCTGACCCAGGCACGGCCACCGCTGCCGTGGCCGCGCGGCACGGCCGACAGCCGACCGAGGTCCTCCTGACCGCCGGCGCCGCCGAGGCGTTCACCGTGGTTGCACACAGCCTGCCGCGCGGTTGTGCTGCGGTCGTCCATCCCCGAACCGATGAGTCGGAGCTGGCGCTGCGGACAGCCGGCTGGGAGGTGCAGCGGATCGTCGTGCGCCCGGGCGCTGCACTGCGCGCCGACGACATCCCCGACCATTGCACCCTGGTGGTCGTCGGCAATCCCGGCGGACCGACCGGCAGGCTGCACCGTCAGGAGGAGCTGGCCGCGTTGCGTCGCCCGGGACGGTTGCTGCTCGTCGACGAGACGCTGCTCGACGCCGTTCCCGGCGAGCCCGAGTCGCTCATTGATGCCGCCGACGTCGGCGGCCTGCTGGCTGTCCGGTCGCCGACCACGATCTGGGGCCTCGCGGGACTGCCCATCGCCTACCTGATCGGCGATCCGGCCGCGATCGCCCGCTGCGCGCATGTCCAACCAGGTCGATCCGTGTCGTCCCCGGCGATCGCCGCAGCCACGGCCTGCTCCACCCCGCGCGCACAGCAAGAAGCCGCCGTCCGCGCCGAGCAGCTTGCCGCCTCACGCAGTCGCCTGCTCGCCGGGCTGCTCAATCGTGGCTTCGTGGCCCTCGACGGCGTCGCGCCGTTCGTGCTCGCCCGTCATCCCGATCGCCCGCACCTGCAGAACGAGCTGCTGCGTCATGGCATCGCAGTAGCGCCCGCCGGCACGTTCGCGGAGCTGCCCGAAGCCGGGTGGGTGCGCGTCGTGGTCCGCGACGAGACAGCGTCCGACCGGCTGTTCGCCGTGCTCGACGGCATGGCCAGTGGCGTGCAGTCTTCGCTGGAACGAGTCGGCCGGGTGATCCTCGTCGGCGGCGGGCCGGGCGCGACGGGAAGCATCACGCTGGACGGGCTACTCGCGCTGCAACGAGCCGACGTCATCGTGGCCGACCGTCTCGCCCCGCTCGAACTGATCGAGCACGTCGGCAGGCGCGTCGAGGTGATCGACGCTGCCAAGAACCCCCGTGGACGCGCGATGCCGCAGGAGGTCATCAACGAACACCTCATCGGACACGCGCGCGCCGGACGGACGGTCGTCCGACTCAAGGGCGGTGATCCGTTCGTCTTCGGGCGCGGCGGCGAAGAGATCGAAGCCTGTGCCGCGGCCGGGGTGCCCGTCCAGGTGCTGCCCGGTGTGTCCAGCGCCATCGCCGGGCCGGCTGCGATGCGCATCCCGGTCACCCATCGCGGCATGACGCACGGCTTCACTGTCGTGTCAGGGCATCTCCCGCCAGGCCATCCACAGAGCCTCGTCGACTGGACCGCGCTGGCCTGCTCCGGCATGACCCTCGTCATCCTCATGGGCGTGGCCACCCTCCCCGCGATCGCGAGCGAGCTGCTTGCCGCCGGCCTGCCCGCAACCACGCCGGCCGCCGTGGTCAGCGACGCCGGGACCTCCGCGCAACGCGAGTTGCGCAGCAGCCTCGGCAGGGTTGCGGACGACGCCGCCGCGGCCGCGACGGCCCCGCCCGCGATCGCCGTCATCGGCGCCGTCGCCGGACTCGACCTGGACCACCCGTGAACTACCAGCGTCCTGTTCCGTTGATCGGCGATCCGAGCTCCGCAGCCGAGCGTGCCGCGGATCCGACGGGCTGGGCCTTCGACCCGACGACCATCGACGCGCTGCGCCGGGTGATCGCCGCACGCCGCGACGTGCGCCGCTACCGGCCCGACCCGGTACCGGAGGCACTGCTGCGCGACGTCCTTGACGCCGGACATCACGCACCGTCGGTGGGGCACTCACAGCCGTGGCGGTTCATCGTCGTCGCCGAGCAGGCGACCCGGGACCGCGCCGCCCTGCTCGCCGACCGGGAACGGCTTCGGCAGGCCGACCTGTTGACGCCCGATCGGCGGGCCCGGCTCCTCGACCTACAACTCGAGGGCATCCGCGAGGCCCCCATCGGCATCGTCGTCGCGTGCGACCGAACGGCCCCCGCCGGCGGTGTCCTCGGCCGCGCCACCTTCCCCGACACGGACCTCTGGAGTTGCGCGTGCGCGATCCAGAACATCTGGCTCGCTGCACGAGCCGCCGGCCTCGGTCTCGGCTGGGTGACGCTCTTCCGACCGGACGACCTCGCCGATCTGCTCGGACTGCCCGACGGTGTCTCGACCCTCGGCTGGCTCTGTCTCGGCTGGCCGGACGAGCGGCCACCCACACCGGGGCTCGAGCGCCACGGCTGGTCACGCCGCCTTCCCCTCGACACAGTGGTGCTGCGGGAACGCTGGCGGACCGACGATGCGCCGCCGCCGCCGCCATCGCATCTGGCCGGCCCGCCACCGCACGCTGTCGTGCACGCCCGCGACAGCGGCGACGACCTCCTGTCTTCGCCCGGCTCGCTCGGCGTGCTCGACCGCGCCGTCGACCGGGCGCTGGCTGTGGCCCCGGATTGCGCCGACCTGCCAGCCGAGCTGATCATCGTCGCCGCCGACCACCCGGTCACTCGGCATGGCGTCAGCGCCTACCCCTCAACGGTGACAGACGACGTGTACCGCGCAACGCTCGCCGGCGACGCGGTCGGCGCGACGACGGCCCGTGAAGCCAACCTCGCCGTCCGGGCATACCGGGCGCGCGCTGACACGCCAGGTGACCTCGTCAGCACCGACGGACTCAGCAATGCGGATGTCGAGCGGCTACTCGGCGAGGGAATCGTCCTCGGCCGCGCCGGCACAGGGCTCGTGTGCCTCGGCGAAGTCGGCATCGGCAACACGACCGTTGCGGCGGCACTGGCCGCCAAACTGCTCGACCTGCCACCCGACCAGGTCGTGGGTCTGGGCGCCGGCGCCGACGCCGCCGTACTCGGCCGCAAACTCGAGGTCGTCGGCGCGGCACTCGCCCGCACCAGGCCGCTCAACCGTCGCGATCCGCACGTGCTGCTCGCGGCGCTCGGTGGCCCCGACATCGCCGTGCTCGCCGGCGTATGCCTGGGCGCCACCGCCGCAGGACGGCCAGTGGTGTTGGACGGACTCGTCACCTCCGTCGCCGGTTTACTCGCCGTACGTGCCGAGCCAGCCGTCCAGGCGTACCTCATCGCGGGTCAATGCAGCCGCGAGTCCGCGCATGCCGCCGTGCTCTTGGAGCTTGGTCTCGAACCGCTGCTCGATCTGCGGCTTCGCGCGGGAGAAGGCGTTGGAGCCGTCCTCGCCGCGCAACTTCTACGCACTGCCCTTCGCCTCCGAGCAAGCGCAGGACGCATACAATGAGTCGTACTTGGAAGTGCCCGAGCGGCGACCATGCCTTCCTGTCTCACTCGACACCAACGTCGGATGCCTCATCTGGCGCAATCGAAGGAGTGAGCCCCGGACACCACCTGGGGCACGCCGACACAGTCCCTGACGCAGCCAACGCCGCGAAGACCAAGCCTCAGCCGCCAGCACGTCAACGTCCGAAGGCCTGACTGCCACGACGACTTCTGGCGCCCACCAGGTCAAGGTTCTCAACGACTTATCACGCCTGGGCCTGCTTCGCCAGTTCACAAATCGAACGGCCTGCGCACCTATGCCTCGACCTTGGAAAGTCCATATGCACGACCATGCCGATGACGTAGCGGTTCTCGTCGGCCGTGGGCGCGCCTGCTCACGGCGTTGACCGCCGCCGCGGGCGCGCGCACTCCGAATTCTCGCTGATGCTCCGGCCAGCCGAAGCTGGCGGCGATCGCGAGACACGTGGGGTGGAACCGCCGACGAATTCCCGACGAAGTGTGATTGCGACCACAATACTTCTAGGGATGCGGCGAGGGCGATCCGTACGCAGCCGCCCCCTCCGTTCAGACAGAGGAGATCCAAGATGCGAGACGTGTCGAAGGAACGATTCACCCACAACTGGTTCTACCGCTTCGCGTACATGATGCTGGGCCCAGCCCAGGTTGGGCACCCGAGTACGCCCGCTCCGCCGTTACGACGTCCCCGCGACCGTTATG
>NZ_JBQCEE010000408.1:0-19730 GCF_051960575.1 Jatrophihabitans sp. | reverse complement strand
TACATGGTCAGAGAGGACCTGGCGGACGACCGAACCGTCCGGCAGTCGGTCCTGGACGCAGACCAGGCGCTCGGCGGCCAAGACGTCCTGTTCAACAACGCCCGACTCGGTGCTCAGGGCGGGATCGAGGACAACGACGACTCGCAGTGGCATCGCGTGCTGGACATCAACGTCGTCGGCACCGTCCGTGTCACCCGCGCCGCCCTGCCCGCGCTGCGCGCGTCGCACCACGCCGCGATCGTGAACACCGGTTCGATCGCGGCGACGGCCGGCCTACCGCAACGGGCGCTGTACTCCGCGAGCAAGGGCGCACTGCATGCCCTGACCCTTGCCATGGCGGCCGACCTCGTCGTCGACGGCATTCGAGTGAACGCGGTCAACCCCGGAACGGCGGACACCC
Source organism: Jatrophihabitans sp. (assembly GCF_051960575.1). Lineage (GTDB taxonomy): Bacteria > Actinomycetota > Actinomycetes > Mycobacteriales > Jatrophihabitantaceae > JBQCEE01. The sequence goes on along the minus strand of NZ_JBQCEE010000408.1, from coordinate 19,330 downwards.
CTTGGGTCGCTCGGCTCCTCGACCAGTCGACAGACCCGCGAGCCGAGCGGCTCGCCCTCCAGGCACGCCAGCCGCACGGTCGACTCGTGTCGCCACAGGAAGTGGCCGAAGCGATCGCCTTCCTCGCCTCGCCCGCCTCCGGCTCGACCGTCGGGGCTGTGCTGGCCGTCGATGGGGGCATGGCCGGCCTGCGCCTCCGCCCGCGCGCATGACCGTCCAGCGGTACGCCGCCGTTATCCAATTGCGGCCTGAGCACGAGGCGACCTACCGGTCGCTGCACACGTCGGTCTGGCCGGACGTCCTCGCGGCGCTCGACCGCGCGAACATCCGCAACTACTCGATCTTTCTGCGGGACGGTCTGCTGTTCTCCTACTACGAATACTCAGGACACGACCACGAGGCCGATGCGGCATCCCTCGCCGCGGACGAGGCCACCAGGTCGTGGTGGCAGCTGACCGAGCCGTGCCAGCAGCCACTGGCGACGGTCGAACACCCGCAGTGGTGGGCTCCGGCCGAGGAGGTGTTCCACCATGACGGCCCGTGACGCCATCGCGACCGAGATGAGTCCACTCGGCAGGCGCGTCGACGCTCATCACCACGTGTGGGACCTCGCCGTCCGCGACCAGCCATGGACGGCTGAGATCCCGGCGCTGCGCAGATCGTTCAGCCTCGACGACCTCGAGCCCGAGCTCGCGCGCGCCGGCATCGGGTCGAGCGTCGTCGTGCAAACCGTGTGTGTGGCAGCGGAAACGCCGGAACTGCTCGAGCTGGCCGAGCACAGCCGCGCCCTCGCCGGCGTCGTCGGCTGGGTCGACCTGACCGCCGTTGACGTCCACGAACAGCTAGACCGGCTCCGCACCCTCCCGGGCGGTACTACCCTGGTCGGCGTCCGCCACCAGGTCCAGGACGAACCCGATCCAGCTTGGCTGTGCCGTGCGGACGTCCAGCGCGGGCTGACGGCTGTCGCCGACGCCGGGCTCGCCTTCGACCTGCTGGTGCGCCCGCATCAACTCGCCGCGGCGCTCAGCACGGTCCGAGCGATCCCGCACCTTCGATTCATCCTCGATCACGCCGGCAAGCCGGTCAGGGGCGACGCGGCGTCCGCATCCTGGCGGGAGTCGATCGAGCAGCTGGCCGCGCTCGGCAACGTCTGTGTCAAGCTCTCGGGGCTGGTCACCGAAGCCGGCGCAGGGTGGACTGTCGACAGGCTTCGGCCTGTCGCTGATCACCTCTCGCAGTGCTTCGGCCCTTCGCGGGTGATGTTCGGGTCGGATTGGCCGACCTGTCTGGCGGTCGCGACCTACGCGCAGGTCGTCGAGGCGGCGCAGTCGTTCGTCGCCGAGTTGACATCCGCCGAGTCCGACGCGGTCTTCGGTGGGACCGCCCGCCGCTGGTACGGCCTCGCGCCGTGAGAACCGCGCGCCTCGGGCGAACCGACGTGCTGGTCACCCCCATCGGCTTCGGTGCAGCCCCGATCGGAAATCTCTATACCGCGGTCGACGACGACGCCGCTGCCCAGGCACTCGACAGCGCCTGGGCCGCAGGAATTCGTTACTTCGACACCGCCCCGCACTACGGCCTGGGACTGTCCGAACGCCGACTCGGCGAGGCGCTCCGGAACCGTCCGCGCGCCGAATTCACCGTCTCGACGAAGGTCGGGCGGCTGCTCGTGCCGAACCCGCGACCTCGGGGCAGCGACCTGTCCAACGGATTCGACGTTGCCGACGCGTCGACCCGACAGGCCGACTACTCCGCCGACGGTGTCCTGCGGAGCCTCGAGCAGAGCCTGGCGCGCTTGCACCTGGATCGTGTCGACATCGTGTACGTGCACGACCCCGACGACCATCTCGACGATGCGATCCGGCACTCGCTTCCCGCGCTCGCCCGCTTGCGGGATGAGGGCATGATCGGCGCCATCGGGGCAGGCATGAACAGCGTCGCGCCGCTGCAGCGAATCGTCCACGAGGCCGATGTCGACGTGGTGATGGTGGCCGGACGTTGGTCGTTGGTCGACCGCAGCGCCGCTCCGCTGCTCGCCCAGTGCGAGAGCGCGGGCGTCGCAGTCGTCGTCGCAGCGCCCTTCAACTCCGGGCTGCTCGCAACGACGCATCCTCACCCTGACGCACACTTCGACTACCAGCCGGCCCCGACGTCCATGATCGAGCGAGCGCAGTCGGTGCATGCGCTGTGCGAGCGCCACGGCGTGCGGCTACCCCACGCTGCCCTGCAGTTCCCGTTGCGCCACCCGGCTGTCGCCGCTGTGGTCGCGGGCATGCGCACCGCAGCGGAAGTCACCGCGGACGCCGCCTGGGCAGATCAGCGCATTTCTGACCCGTTCTGGACCGCACTGAACTCGATGACGGTGTGACCCGCTGCAGGATGGCTGCGGGCACCGTCCGGTCACAGCACGCGGTATCGCGTGCGGTACTCCGTCGGTGAACTTCCGGTCGATCGTCGGAACGTACGCGAGAAGTGATACTGATCCTTGAACCCGGTCGCGCGAGCAATCGCGCCGATCGGCAGGTTCGTGCTCTGCAGCAGGTACTGCGCGCGCTCGACACGCGCCCGGACCACCCACCGCGCCACCGAAACGCCGGTGTGACGGGTGAAGAGCCGCTCAGCGGTCGAGGCGCTCACGCCGGCGAAGGCCGCCACGTCGGCCAGGTGCAGACGCCCGGTCAGGCCGGCCTGGACGCCCTGCTGCATCAGTCGGAGGTCCTCCGACGGCTGGGCCTCAGCCGCGGAGCGGGCGCCGACCGCCGCCGCAATCTCATCGATCAGCAGAGCGGCCAGCGTCCGCATCTCATGCTCGACATGAGGAGTCTCGACGAAGCGCCACACCACGTACGAGGCGAGCGCCTCGAGACGCCGGGCGTGCATGAAGGCGCCCGCCACGAAGCGGGCGCCGCCGAACAGGTCCGGCACGTCGCGCCGGCGAGGGTCGGCAGCCAAGGGATCCGTGACGCCGTGTGCGGCGCGGAAGTCGACGTCTCCCATCACCAGATCGGGCACCAAGTGGATCGACCCGACCATCAGCGGCGCGGCCTGATCCGCCACATAGCGAATCCGGTGACGCCACGGCGTGAGCACGAACGATCCGGCATCGAGCGTCAACTCGGTCCCGTCGATGATCAGCGTGCCGCGTCCTCGAACGCTCCACAGCAACGTCCGGCTGACCACCAGCTCGTTCTCGAACACCTCACCGGCGCGGAACTCATACCAGTTCGCGTGGATGACGATCGGCCCGCTCTGCCTCGATTGAGCATCCGCACGAGACGTCATCATCACCGCTCCACTCGCGACGTGTTGCTCAACCGACGGAAGCGCGTCCGGCATTAAATCGACGTCGACACCATCGTGAGCGAAATATACATCAGATGATTGGTCGAGGCATGGGTTCCGAGCGCTCAACTGCCTAGCGTCGTGCGACAGCAGCCGACGTCACCAGATCACGGCGAATCACGACAGGAGCGGGAATGACCGCCTTCGAAACACCGACCACAGTGTTCCGTGACTCGACGGACCTGCTGTCGGACGGCGAAGGTCTGGTCGCCCGAGCCGAAACCGACGGCTACCTGTTCTTCCGCGGACTGCTTCCTCGCGCCGACGTGCTCGAACTGCGCGCCGAAATCCTCGAGGTTCTGTCGCCCTACGGATGGGTACGCGGGCCCGCGCAGGAGCACCCGGGCACCCTCGACGCCGATGCCGTGGCCGCCATCGAGGTGGCGGATCTGCGGCGCGACATCGGGGTGACCGCCGACGCTTACATCGCGGTGCAGAAGCTCCTCGCCGTGCACCAACTGCCGCACCATCCCGCGCTGCTGAGCTTGTACACCGCCCTGTTGGGCAGCCGGCCGTTCGTGCATCCGCGGCACATCGTGCGAATGATGACCTCGCACCCAGCGATGATCCCGACGCCGGTGCATCAGGACTTCCCGCTCGTACAGGGCACCAGCCGGACCTGGACGTGCTGGTTCCCGGTCGGCGACTGTCCGCTCTCGATGGGGCCGTTGGCCGTGCTCCGCGGCTCGCACCGAGCGGGATTCATCCCGCTGGCGCAGAGCGAGGACTCCGATGCGATGTACTCCCAGCTGTGCCCAGGCGAGGACGAATGGGTCTCGGGCGATCTCGACGCCGGTGACGTCCTCACCTTCCCCAGTTACACCGTGCATCGAGCCGTGCGCGCAACGGATCGTTCACAGATCCGTTTGTCGATGGACGTCCGATACCAAGCCGCGACGGACCCGATCGAACAGCGTTCGCTGCTCCCGCACGCGGACTGCGGCTGGGACGAGATCTACCGCGACTGGGTCGACGAGCGTCTGAAGTATTACTGGGCCACCGACGTGCCGCAGCTCGTCCCGTTCGACGACACGCTCACGCAGGCCGGCTTGCAGCGCATCTGCTGACCGAGAACGGCAGCACTCCGCACAACCGCACCACCCATCGAATCAACGTCGATCTTGGAGGCACAGTGCACACAACCGGCCGGCGACACCCCGTCGTCACCGTAGGGGCCCTCACCGCAGTGGCATCGCTTGCAGTCGCGTGTACGAGCAGCGGCAGCACCGGAACCACCGCGTCCGGCAGCGCCTCCGCCGGGTCGACCTCAGCTGCGGCCCAGACGACGACGAAGACGCTGGTGCTTCAGAGCCCGCTGGCCTTCACGAGTTACGACCCGTGGTCCGCCTCGGGTGCCTTCAACGTCAGCGTGTGGTCCAACGGGGCGCTCTACGACTCACTGACCCGCGAGAGCGTCGACGGCACGGTCGAGCCAGGACTGGCGACCGCATGGAAGCAGCTCGACCCGACGACGCTGCAACTGACGCTGCGGTCCGGCGTGACCTTCAGCGACGGCAGCCCCGTCGACGCCGCGGCCGTCAAGGCCAATCTCGAGTACGCCAAGAAGGTCTCGCCGCCGTCCCCCAACGACGCGTACATCCTGAACATCGCCTCGGAGACCGTCGACAGCCCGACATCGGTCACGTTGAAGCTGACGAACCCTGATCCCGACCTGCTGCTCACCTTCGCCCAGGGCGGCGGCTTCATCGTCAACCCGACCGCGCTCGCGAACGCGAAGGCGCTGACCAGCACACCAGCCGGCAGTGGGCCGTACACCCTGGACACCGCCGACACCGTCGCCAACCAGCGCTACGTGTACGTCAAGCGCTCCGGCTACTGGGACAGCAAGACCTACCCGTTCCCGAAGATCCAGGTCAACATCGTCGCAAGCCCGACCGCCGCACTGAACGCCGCCAAGTCCGGGCAGGCCAGCTACGTCCAGTCGGTACAGCCCACCGACGACCTGGGCAACCTGACGCGGTACAAGAGCAACCCGAGCAACTTCCTCGGCCTCTACATCAACGATCTCGCGGGCAAGATCAGCAAGCCGCTCGGCGACCCGCGCGTGCGTCAGGCGATGAACTTCGCCATCGACCGCGACGCGATCAACAAGGCTGTGAACAACGGCGATGGGACGGTGAGTTCGTCGCTGCCCTTCGACCCGAAGAATCCTGACTACAACGCCGCGGCGGGCTCGTACTTCAGCTACAACCCATCCAAGGCCAAGCAGTTGCTGACCGAGGCCGGATACCCGAACGGCTTCACGGTGAAGGTGCTCAACAACCCGGGCACCGACACGCTGGCGCAAGCGATCGCCGGCGACGAACGCAAGGTCGGCATCAACCTCGACCTCAGCGACCACACCACGGACCTGGGCACGCAGTTCCTCAGCGGCAAGTGGCCCATCACGGTGCTCAACTACACCTTGCAGTCGCCCTATCGGGATCTGACGTTCCTGCTCGGCGCGGCATCGCCGTACAACATCCAGAAGTACACCTACCCGCCGTTCGTCCAGGCACTGACGGACCTCGGGACGGCGACCGGCGATGCAGCCAAGACGATCTACACGAACCTGCAGCAGCAGATTGTCGAGCAGGCCTGGTACGTGGTGCCGGCCAACGTCCCGGCCGAGTCCGCCTATGACGCCAAGCAGATCGCGATCGACGGATTCCCGCCGGGCGGAACGGTACCGTTCCTCTACGCGATCCATCCCACAAACTGACGACGTCGGCTGCGCCGCCACTCCGACCGCCTCGGCGTGTACGGGGTGGCGCGCACCCGACCTGAGTTGGTGCAGGAGGTGCTCGTGCTCACCTACCTCGTCCGCCGCACGGCGCTCGCGGTGCCAATCGTCTTGGTGGTCGCCACCATCACGTTCTTCTTCGTCCAACTCGTGCCTGGCGACCCTGCCAACCTGGTCTACGGCATCAGCGCCACCCGCGAGCAGGTGGCTGCGCTCCACCAGCAACTCGGCATCGACCGGCCGGTGGTCGACCAGTACGTGACCTGGCTCGGGCACCTGCTGAGTGGGAACCTCGGCACGTCGTTCAGCTCCGGCCAATCGGTCGCGCAGGTGCTGCAGCAGACGCTGCCGGTCACCTTGTCGCTGTCGGTCGTCGCGACGCTGTTCACGGTCGTCCTCGGCGTGCCGGTCGGTATGGCCGCCGCCGTGCGCGGTGGGCGCATCGATCGCACTGTGACCTCCATCGGGAGCGTCGCGATGGCCGTCCCCAACTTCTGGCTCGCCGCCATCCTGATCTTGGCCTTCGCGGTCCGAACGCGCCTGTTTCCGGCCACCGGGTACGTCGCGTTCGGCGACTCGCCCGGACAGTGGCTGTCGCATCTGGTCCTGCCGGTCGTGACGATCGGTCTGGCCGGCTTCGGACAGGTGGCGTTCCAGACCCGCGCCGCGGTGCGCGACGTCTTGAGCCGCGAGTATGTGCGGACGCTGCACGCCTGCGGCGTGCCTCGTCGCACCATCCTCTACAAGCACGTGTTGCGAAATGCCGCCATCCCGGTCGTTGCCGTAGTCGGGCTGAGCTTCGGGATCAGCCTTGGCGGCGTCGTGGTCATCGAGGGCATCTTCAACCTGCAGGGAATGGGCAGCCTGATGCTGAACTCGGTCGGCAACCACGACCTGCCGGCGATCCAAGGTGCCGTCCTCGCGTTCAGCATCCTGGTGGTCCTGGTCAACCTTGGAACCGACCTCGCCGTCGCTGCCCTCAACCCGAGAGTGCGCGTCGGATGACGGTGACCGACCCGGCCGCGACCGTCACCGACGTCGCTTCGACCTCCGCCCCGTCGCCCATTGCGACGTCGTTCCGCGCCATCGCGCGGCGGCCACTGGTCATCGTCTCGGCCGCCTGGCTGCTCGTGATCGTCATCTCCAGCGCGCTCGCCTCGGTGCTGGCATCAGCCGATCCGCTCGACCAGGATCTGCGGAGCGTCCTGCAGGGTCCGACCGGGCATCACCTGCTCGGCACGGACGAACTCGGACGCGACCTGCTGTCCAGGCTGCTGCACGGCGGCGGTGGCATCCTGTTCGTTGCATTGATTCCCGTCGTGATCGCGTTCGCGCTCGGGGTGCCGGCAGGGCTGCTCGCGGGGTACGTCGGCGGGAAGGTGGACGTCGCCGTTTCCTTCATCGGTAACGTCTTCCTGGCCACCCCCGTCATCGTCGCCGTCCTCGCCGCCGCGGTGATCACAGACAACGACGTAGCCAGCATGATGGTCGTGCTCGGCGTCTTGTTGTCCGCGGGCATGATGCGCCTCGTCCGGTCCAGCACCTCCAGCGTCCGGGAGCTGCTCTTCGTCGACGCCGCCCGCGTGGCCGGGCTGCCGCGCCGACGGATCCTGCGCCGCCACATCCTCCCCAACGTGCTCGGACCGGTGATCGTCCAAAGCTTCCTGCTCTACGGGGGCGCCTTTCTCGTCGTCACATCACTCTCCTTCCTTGGGCTCGGCTTCGCGCCCGAGCAGCCGAGCTGGGGCCAGCTCGTGCTGGACGCGTCCGCCCACATCGAGACCGACCCGTGGCTGATGGTCCCTGTCGGTGTGGTCCTGATCGCGACGATCCTGGCGGTGAACACGGTCGGTACAGCACTGCTCACTGCACTTCCTACGGCGCACCGGACCTCGCTGTTGCCCCGAGCACGACGCCCGCGCGACACCCGGCCGCAGACGGCCCGGGTCGACTCGCGGCCACCCGACGGTCGGGCGTCGCAGACTGCGCCGCCGAAATCGCTCCGATCGACGAAGACCGATGCAGCCCCGCCCGCGCAGGAGGCGCAGCCGACGACGCTGCTGCGCGTCACCGACCTGGGCGTCGCCTTCACGATGCAAGGGCAGGATCAGCTGGTCGTCGACCAGGTGTCGTTCGAGGTCGCGGCAGGGCAGACGCTCGGCTTGGTCGGCGAGTCCGGCTGCGGCAAGACGATGACCGCGCTCGCTCTGCTGGGACTGGTGCCGCCACCAGGCCGAGCCGTGCTCGGTCAGGTCTGGCTGAGTGGCGTCGACCTGCTCACCCTCGACGAGCCGGAGCTGGCGAGGATCCGCGGCAGGCAGATCGGCTTCGTCGCGCAGGAACCGATGGTCGCACTCGACCCGTGCTTCACCGTGGAGTCGCTCATCCGCGAACCGCTGCGCCACCATCTCGGGCTTCGCGGTGCGGCCGCACGGTCACGCGTGCACGAACTGCTCCGCCTCGTCGGCATCGCGGACCCGCCGACGGTGGCCAAGCGGTACGCCCACCAGCTGTCAGGCGGCATGGCGCAACGGGTCGGCATTGCGCTCGCGCTGGCCGGCGAGCCGAAGCTGCTGATCGCCGACGAGCCGACGACAGCGCTCGACGTCACCGTGCAGGCCGACATCCTCGACCTCCTGCGCCGCCTGCAACGCGAGATGGACATGGGCCTCGTGCTCGTCACCCACGACTTCGGCGTCGTCGCCGACATCTGCGACGCCGTCGCCGTCATGTATGCCGGTGAGATCGTCGAGATGGGATCGGTCGGTGACGTGTTCGCTCATCCCGCCCACCCGTACACGCGGACGCTGCTGATGTCGACACCCTCGCTGTCGAGCACCGGGACCGTCAGCGGCCTGCTCGACGGCACCGTACCCCGGCCACAGGACTGGCCGGACGGGTGCCGTTTCGCGGCCCGATGCTCACTGGCCGACGAGCGGTGCCACGGTCAACTCATCCCGCTGCACCACGTCGGCGACGGACACGCAGCACGCTGCATCCGCACGGGACAGCAGGCCGTGATGTCCTCATGAACCACCAGCAGGAGCAACGTCCGGCCGACACGCTCGAGACGGCCGCCGACCCAGTCGACCTCCTTCGTGTCGAGCAGCTCAGTGTCGACTTCGCCCAGCGGGGCTGGCGCAGACCGGCCTTCCGCGCCGTCGACCGAGTGTCGATCACCGTCAGCGACCGAGAAACGGTCGGCCTGGTCGGCGAGTCCGGCTCCGGGAAGTCCACCGTGGGACGAGCCATTCTCGGGCTCGTGCGCCCGAGCGAAGGACGCATCTTCGTCCAGTCGAACGACCTGACCGGGACGGCGGCCGAACATCGCGGACCCGCTGCGGCGCTCCTCCAAGTCGTCTTCCAAGACCCCTACAGCTCACTGAACCCTGCACGGACGATCGCTCAGACCCTCGCCGAACCGCTCGAATCCCTGCACGGCCGGCGGACCGCCGTGGTGCAGGCCGAAGTCGATCGGCTGCTTCGCAGCGTGCATCTGCCGGCCGATGCCGGTGGCCGCTACCCCCAATCGTTCTCCGGCGGCCAGCGTCAGCGCATCGCGATCGCACGTGCCATCGCAGCCTCGCCACGCCTGCTCATCTGCGACGAGGCGACCAGCGCCCTCGACGTCGTCACCCAGGCACAGATTCTGGCGCTGTTGCAAGAGCTGCAGGCGAAGCTCGGCCTCGGCATGCTGTTCGTGTCCCACAACCTTCCCGTCGTGGCTCAGCTGAGCCACCGAATCGTCGTCCTGTACCGCGGACGGGTCATGGAACAGGGCCCGGCCGCCGACGTCCACCGCGCACCGCTGCACCCGTACACCAAGGCGCTGGTCGCGGCCGTGCCGGTTCCCGATCCCGTCGAACAGCGACGCCGCCGCGCCGAACGTGCCCTGGTCACCAAGGGCGGCCCGCAAGCCGCCGAACCAGACGCGGCGGGCTGCCCCTTCGCGTCCCGCTGCCCAACCGCGGCACCGATTTGCTGGAGCCGACGCCCAGCCGACACCGCGATCAGCGACCGCGTCGTCGCCTGCCACATGATGGAACCGGCCTCCGGCCACCCGCTCGCCGTCCAGCACGCCCCTCGCGCCGCCGAGGGGGTGTCCTGATGCTCGATCCCACCCTGCAGACCCGACTGCCTCTCCTCGGCGGCATCGACCCGCTGACGGCGCCGGAGGAGGCAGCCGAACGGTTCGCTCGCTTCGCCCGACCGATGCCGGGGTACGAAGCCCCTCGGGTCGACAGCGACGACGTGCTGCTGCCCGGCCAGCACGGACCCGTGCCAGTACGGATCTACTGGCCCTCGGCTTGCGGGCCGTGCGCGCAGCAGCCAGCGCTCGTGTGGTGCCACGGCGGCGGGTTCGTCTCCGGCGACCTCGACATGGTCGAAGCCGACACCGTCGCACGGGAGCTCTGTGTACGGGCCGGGGCCGTCGTGATCTCAGTGGACTACCGGCTGGCCGTAGCAGGGGTTCATCACCCGGTGCCGATGGACGACGTCGTCTCCGCCTGGCGTTGGGCGGTCGCCAACGCCGACGCCATGGGTGTCGACCCTCTCCGGGTCGCGCTCGGCGGCGCCAGTGCTGGCGGCTGCTTGGCAGCCGGCGCGGCGCTCGCCCTTCGAACCGAGACCGCTGCACGACCGGCGGCGCTGCTGCTCGCATACCCGACGCTGCACCGGGAACTGCCGCCCGCTTCGACAGACCTCGCCGCCAAGTCGCCGCTCATCCCTACTGTCTTCCGATTCAGTCCCGAGGCGGTCGCTCGAATGAACCGCCAGTACCTGGGCGACGCTGCCGCTGGTCCGTACACGCTGCCGGGTGACCAACCGCTGGATGGTCTGCCACCGACCCTCGTGCTGACCTCGGAGTACGACGACCTCCGCGCGTCAGGTGAAGCGTTCGCAGCGGCACTGCGCGCCGCCGACGTGCCCACCCACCTCCGCTGCGAACCCGGAATGCTGCACGGCCACCTCAACCTGCCCGGTCTGCCGGGCGCGCTGGCGAGCATCGAGGCGCTGGCGCGGCACCTGCAGTCGACACCGGTACGGCACACCACGGCAGCAGACGCCCGCGAGATCACGGCGGCCGTCAGTGGCTGACTGGCGTGAGTACCGGCTGCTCAGCGGCCAGGTCCAGATTCGCGGAGCCTTCGACTTCGACATGACCGCCGGCGGGGTCGTCCCGCGCCGCCTGCCCGCGTGGACCCGGCCGCGCCTGCCCGATGCGAACACCGATTTCGTCGTGCGATGCGGTGCGGGCGTGCGGGTCGCCTTCTCGACCGACGCGGACACTGTCGAACTCGGCGTCTCCACGCACCGCGTCCTTCTCGACGGACAAGCAGCGCAACCCAGCAGCTACGACATTCGCGTAGACGGCGCATTCGTCGACACCGTCGTCGCCGTGCACGGTAGCGCGACCGTCTTCGGCAGCGACGGCTCCTCTCGTGAAGTGCTCGGCGCGCCGGAGGTACTGCGGTTCGACCTGGACGGAGCTTGGCACGAGATCGAGATCTGGCTCGACCTCACGACGGTCACCGAACTGCAGAGCCTCCGCGCCACCGGGACGGTCCGACCACCAGCCGCAGTGACGCGCCCCCGATGGGTGCACTACGGCAGTTCCATCTCCCAGGGCGCGCATGCAACCTCGCCCAGCAACGCGTGGCCGGCGCGAGCAGCGGCCGCCGCAGGCGTCGAACTCACCGCCCTGGGGCTGGCGGGCAACGCCCAACTCGACGGATTCGTCGCACGGACGATCGCCGACCTGCCGGCCGACTTCATCAGCATGAAGGTCGGCATCAACGTTGTCGACGGCGACACCATGCGCGAACGAACCTACCTGTCCGCCCTTCACACGGCGCTCGACCTCATCCGTGCCGGACACCCGGACACACCGCTCCTGCTCGTGTCCCCGATCTACTGCCCGCTGCTGGAACAGCATCCCGGCCCGCTGCATTGGACGATGGTCGACGGCACGCTGCTGCCAACGACGGTCGGCCGAGACCCGGCGATGTCAGCCGGCGCGCTCACACTGCAGCGGATCCGCGAACTGAACGCGGCCGTCGTCGACACACGCAACGATCCCGCGCTCACACACCTCTCGGGCTTGTCGCTGCTGTCGGCGGACGACATCGACCGTCTCCCCGATTCCGTCCACCCCGACGACGAGGGCCACCAGCTGATCAGCGCCCGATTCGTCCGCGCCGCGTTCGGTCCCGACGCACCGTTCGCCGGCAGATGACCACCGACATGGGCCAACAGAGCTCGGCCGAACTCTCGCCCCTACACGACTTGCGCAAGGCCACCACAGGCCGTGACCGTGAATCGCTGTCCGACGCCATCTCGCAACTAGAGCATCCCGCCGCAGCTGCCCGCCCGACACCGTTCTACTGGTGGAGCGGCGCAGACCTCGACCGGGAACGGCTCACCTGGCAACTCGACCAACTCGCCGCAGCCGGGATCGGCGGCACGATCGTCGGCTACAGCCACCGACCCGACGGCTCCGTCGACGCCGCCGAACCGACGCCGTTCACGCCGGCATGGTGGGACCTGTTCTCCTGGTTCGTCCAAGCCAGCGCCGACCGTGGCATGACCGTCGGATTCCAGGACTACAACGTCCTCATCGACCTGCTGAGCGAGCCATTCCCTGAACTTGCCGGCGCCGCGCCGGGGACCCTGCACGAGCACAGCGTGACTGTTCACGGCCCCGCTGTCGTGCGACTGGACATCGCGCAAGACACAGTCGTGACCGCCCGGCTCCTCGCCCCGAACCGGGCGACCGCAGACCAAGTCACACAACCAGCGCAGGTCGTCGGCGTCGACGGACAGCTCGACTGCCTCGTGCCGACCGGTGCGTGGACGCTGACGGTCGTGCACCGGCAGCCGCCGACGCTCCGCGGGACCGACGTCGAGTTCGACGCCCTGCACCCGCTCGCCGGCCGCGCGGTAATCGAGCGCTACTACCAACCGTTCGTCACCCACCTCGGCGCCGCCGTCGGTGCGTCGTTCACAACCTTCTTCCAGGACGAACTCGACCTCGGCCTAAGGATGCCGATGTGGAACGACCACGTCGCACACCGCCTCCACGACGAGTTCGGCTTCGACCCGAGCCTCTGGCTCCCCGCCCTCTGGCACGACGTCGGCCCACGTACCTACGAATTCCGTCACGCCTACAAGACCGCACTCGTCACCCAACTCGAGGACGCCTACTTCCGGCCCATCCACGACTGGCACGAGCAGCACGGCACAGCACTGCTGATGGATCAGCTGAGCCGGGGCGATCTCCGCCAAGGACGGGACCACTACGCAGACTTCCTCCGCACCATGTCCTGGTACCAAGGCCCAGGCAACGACGACCCGAACCTGACCGCGCCGAGATCCGTCGCCGCGTTCAAGGTCAGCGCTTCCATCGCGCACCTGCACGACCGTCCGCTTGTCGTCAACGAAGCGTTCTACGGCAGCGGATGGGGCGTCACACCGGCCGACATGCTCGCCGGCATCAACCACGGTCTCGCCTGCGGCGTCACCCACCTGATCGTGCACGGCCTCTACTACACGACCGAGGGTGGCTGGTGGGAATGGGCAGCCCCCGACTTCCACTTCCGGCAACCGTGGTTTCGTGACTCCCGCGCGCTCTGGCAGTACGTGACCCGAGCATGCGCCCTGCTCAGACTTGGTCAACATGTCTGCGACATCGCAATCCTCGACCCGACCATCGATCTCGATCTGACTGGCGGTCGCACCAAGTCCCCCGAACTCGTCAGGGACCTACTGGAAACGCTGGTCGGGCGAGGCCACGACGCCGATATCGTCGACGCCGACAGCCTCGCCGTGTCGGAACAGGATGGGGCGCACGTCCGCATCGCACACGAGCGGTACGCCACGGTCATCGTGCCGGCCATGTCAACGATCTCGGCTGGTGCCGCGACCAAACTGGCCGAGCTCGCGGCGAGCGGCATCACGGTGGTCGTGCTTGGCGAAGCACCTCGATGGACCGAGCGTGCGCCACTGCCTGCGGACCACTGGTTCGACTGCGTCCTCATCCCGGACAGCGGCGACCTCGATCGCCTCATCGATCTGCTGAATGCTGCCCCGCAACGTCACTTCTCGACCGACGCCCCCGGCGTCCTCGCCATCCACCGCCGCCTCAGCAACGCCGACCTCTTCCTCATCAGTAACACCACCAAGCACTCCACCCAGGCGACGTGCCGACTCGCCGCTCTTGTCGAGGTTGACCTCGCGGTCGAGGAATGGGACCTCTGGACCGGCGAGCGCACGACGATCAACACCGACGACTCGGCGTCCGTCACGATCTGCCTGGAGCCGGGGCAGGCGCGGCTCCTCGTCGCCACCCCTTCTAACCCCGGCACCCGCACTCATGTCAGCAGCAGCACCCCTGATCAGCTGGCTTTCCGCGGTCGTGAGATCGCGTTGGACGACGAGTGGGAACTCGAGGTTGTCCCCACCCTCGACAACCGCCACCGTGACTTCGACTACCGCGACGCAGCCCTCGGCGTACCGACGTGGGACATCGAGGTCAGCCAGCACGGGCCCTCCGGGCCGTGGGTCGAGGCCACCGCCACCTACTCGACGCGGCTGCTCGTCCTCGGGCCCGTCCCGCCCGATCGCGCCGCGTCGTTCGACACCGCACTTGCCGCACTGGAGCACGTCGCTGCCGGTGACGAATCGCCGGTCAGCGGAACCGGACTGCGCTGGCGCCCGTACGAACTGTCGCTCCAGCACGGCCTTTCAGGCGACCCCGTCCTTCGTGACTGGACGACAGGACCGCACGGGCTGAAGGGTGCTGTCCCCGACGACTTCCTGGACCTCGCGCTCGTGGATCCGACCAGCCCTCCGGGGTCGCACTACTTCTTCCGAACCACGCTCCGTGGAGCGTCCCCAGACCATGGAGTGCTCGCCTACGGGTCGCGCGGGCCGTTGAAGATCTGGTGTTCCGGACGGCTCCTGCTCGAGACCATCGACGAGCAGTCCCCGGCGTTCTTCCCACCCTTCGGCATCCCTGATCTCCGCATCACCCCGCGACGACTGGCCACCGACCTGCACGACGGTGATGTCCTGCTCATCAGAACCACGCGACTCGCCGGCCAACCCTCGCGCGCGTACGTTGTGGCCGGCGCAGCGACGCTCGGCACGGCAACGCCCCCACCCGGGCGGGCACGCTGGTGGGCGGGCCCGACCCGTGCCATGGACTTCGACCCACAGACCGACGCACGACCCACGACCTGGGTCCGCGCGGCGACGCCGCCCGGCGCCACCGAGCTGACCCTCACCAGTACCGGCGAACCCCGGGCCATCTGGATCGACGGTGATCGGGTCGACGCTGCAATCCGCCCCGACGACGACACGAATGACGGCGATCAGGCATACCGCATCGAGCTCGACGGACTCGTCCCGTTCGGGAGCCAGGTCGTGATCGAGCTGGCCGAACTCACGGACGGCAGCTGCGGAGGCGCCGCCCTCACCGGCCCGCTCACCTGGCACACAGGACCAACTGCCGGCCGTGGCCGGCCGTGGCCGGCGCTCGGCCTCACCGACTACTCCGGCGTGCTCCGCTACAGCCGACGGCTTCCCGCTTCAACACTGGGTGCGCGCGGCGGTGTCCTCCGTCTGGACGGCCTTCAGGGGTCGGCACGGGTGTTCTGCGACGACAGCGAGATCGGCAGCGTGCTGGCGCCGCCGTTCCAGATCGAACTCCCGCCGGCCCGACCGAGCCACGAGCCCCGACTCGTCATCGAGGTCGCGAACACGCTGGCCAACCACTACCGCCACTACCCGTCGCCCTACGCGGCCATGCAGCCGCCTGGAGGCGGCTTCGACCGCGCAACCATCCGACCGATCTGAGCACGGAACGAAACACCCGGCCGTGACACGCAACGACGCGTGATCCTGCGCGGCCCGCCGACCACTCGAGTGACCACAGAACGGTGTCACGATGCCTCAATCCACCCCGGTCAAGGCCGTCTTGTCCCTGACGACGCTGCTCGCCGCCACGATCATGTTCATCGTCGGGGCACCCATCGCCTCCGCGACAGTCCAGTACACCTTCTTCGCCTCGCCGACCGGCTCCGGGACTACCTGCAGCTTGGCGGCACCATGCTCCCTGCAAGGAGCAAGGGACAAAGTACGGACGGTCAACACAACGATGACAGGCGACATCGACGTCGACCTGCGCGGCGGAACGTACTCGCTGTCGTCAACGTTCCAACTCACCGCGAACGGGACCATCGACGACTCGGGCTTCAACGGCAACACCGTCGTCTATCAGGCGTACCCCGGCGAGACCCCGGTGCTCAGCGGCGGCACCACCATTTCCGGGTGGTCGCTGTACGACGCGAGCAAGAACATGTACCGCGCCGCTGTGCCCTCCTCGTTGGACACCCTGCAGTTGTACGTCAATGGCGCACCCGCGACGATCGCTCAGAGCGGCCTCTACCCGGCCGGGCTGACTTACACCGCCGGAACCGGCGCAGTCACGATCAGCAACCCAGCATTCACCGGCATGGCCTCGTGGCGGAACCCGTCGCGCATCATCCTGACCTCACAGACCTCCTATAAGCATCTCGAATGCCCCGTCGCCAGCTACTCCACCAGCGGCTCGAACACCCTGGCCCACCTGGCCCAACCGTGCGCAACCAACGTCGACGAACGCCTGAACCCGGGTCCGATCTATGGCAGTTTCAACGCCGTCGAGCGGGTCGAGAACGCGTTCGAGTTGCTCGACACCGCCGGCGAGTGGTACTTGGATAAGGCAGCGAATTATTTGTACTACATCCCGCGGCCCGGCCAGAACATGTCGACGGCGTCGGTGATCGCGCCAACCCTGGAAACGCTCCTGACCGGCACCGGCGACATCACCCATCCGTTGCACAACATTCAGATCAGCGGCATCACGTTCAGCTATGCCACGTGGCTGCGACCACTGACGAATCAAGGATACGCGGCGATTCAAGGCGGCCTGTTATACGACATCCCGACTGGGGGAAGTCAAGGGATTGTGCGCTCTCACGGGAATATTATCTTCACGAAGAGTGAGCACGTTTTCATTGGTGGTAACACATTCAGTCACCTCGGGGGCGTGGCCCTGCAACTGCAGACCGGGCCTCAGTACGACACCATCTTCGGGAACGTGTTCACGGACATTGCAGCAGCGGCCATCAACGTCGGCGAATCGTTCGAGACAGGCGTGGACAACACGCCGACCGTCGACACTCGATTGAAGACCTACGACAACCTGATCAGCAACAACTTCGTCGAGAACGTCGGAACACGGTACACCGACGCAGTCGCAATTCTCGCGGGCTACAGTGACAACACCACCATCGATCACAACGAGATTCGCAATGTGCCGTACGACGGTATCCAGATCGGCCAAATCGGCAACACCGACAGTGCCGGCGACTTCTCGACCTACAGCCTCACAGCGGCGAGCTATCAGCAGAACAACCACATCACCAACAATCTCATCGACGGTGTCATGACCTACGGCACCGACGGCGGCGCGATCTACACCATGGGTACACAACCTGGCTCGACGCTGACGGGAAATCACACGCGCGACGAGACCAACGGGCCCGGCTCGAACTGCTTGTACATGGACGCCGCGACGAGCGGGTACACCATCGACAGCAACGTCCTCGAAGGATGCCAACACTGGGCCGTCATTCAACTGGCGCCGGCCGCCGACCACAACATGGTCGTGACGAACAACTACTACTCGGCCGACTGGGGTCCGCTGACCTCGCAGCTCGTCTTCGACCCGTCGGACAGCACCAACACCTACGCCAACAACGTGCAGTTGACGCTTCCCGTGCAGACCGGTGCGCAGTCGATCGAGGCGAACGCCGGCATACAAGCCGCCTACGCACCAATCAAGTCGTGCGCGACGCAGGGCGGCACCTGCTCCTTCGACGGCACCAGAGTTGTCAGCTACGGGTCGGGCTCGACTTACGTCCAAGGTCGATTCACAGGATCGGTCGCCTGCAACAGCACCGTCTTCGGCGATCCGACCCCCGGTGTCACCAAGCACTGCGAGTTCGCAGACCAGGACCTCCCACCGTCGAACGGCATCTGGACGTACTGTGCTGATGCCAACGTCGGCCAGACGTGCAGCTTCACGGGCATGCGGACTGTCGCCATCGGCGCGATGGGCCGGTTCTCCTACGGCACATTCACCGGCTCCGTCGGGTGCAATAGTTCCGTGATCTTCAATGCGCGCCCCCTCTCGGCGTACCAACGCTGCTACGTGCTCGCCACCAACCAATTCACCGACGCCTTCGCTTCGCCCGCAAATTGGACACCCAATACGGGAACGTGGAGTGTCGGTGGCGGTGCGTATATCGAAGGTGCCACGAACATCAACACGGACACTGTGGTCACGGGACGGACCTGGAACGACTCGTCGACCGAGTTCGACACCAAGCTCGTCACCTCAGGTGCTGGCAACAACGGCTGGGTCGGTGTGCAGATCCGCAAGACGGCCAGCACCGACAACTTCGCCCAGAGCGGCTACCTGGTGTACCTCACCGCCGGAGGCGTCCTCGGCATCTACAGACCTGGAGCCTCCCTCCGCGCCGTGCAGACCGATTACACCTTCACCAACGTGAACCACGTCCGCGTGAGCGCCATCGGAAATTACATCGCCGTGTACATCAACGACTCGCCGCTGCCGGTGGCCGACGTCTACGACTCGACCTTCACGGGCGGCTACACCAGCCTCGTCACCTCGTGGTCATCAGCCAACTACTACAACGCAAGCGTGCTGAGCCAGTGACGCAGCCTCTTCCGCGTCATCAGCCATTGACTGGTATCGGCGCAGGCCTCGATAGCAGCGCCCGCGACGAGCGCCAGCCGCTAGCGCCGAGACTCCATCCCAACGAGAACGGCGTTCCCTCCTCCAAGGACCGGCCGTGACGGGATCAGCGGACAGCATCGTCGCCGCCGCTGCGGTGAAGCGCATCCCCTCGCGCCGAACCAGAGTCGGGCTCGTGGCAGGTGGACTCGGCGCCTACTGGCCGCAATTTCCCGAGCTTCTGCCACAGTTGCAGTCATCGGCGAAGCGGGTGTCGGAGCGGCTCCAGGAACTCGACGCCGTCGTCATCGATGTCGGCTTCGTCTCCGACGCCGAGGAGGGAGCCCGCGCGGCTGAGCGGCTGCGCATGGCCGGATGCGACCTCATCGTCGGATTTCTGACCACGTACATGACAGCGTCGATGCTCGCTCCGATCGCCC